>JBIJDZ010000073.1:0-8159 GCA_044343805.1 Chthoniobacterales bacterium
GGAAAAAAGCTGAAAGTCGGGGGCGGCTCGTCGCCGTCCTGACGCTCGCATTGGGAAAAATCGATCGTCCGTCCAAGAATCCGGCAAGGGGTGCCGGTCTTGAAGCGCTCGACGGACAGCCCGAGCTCACGCAGTGAATCACTCAAGGTGGACACCGCATCGCCCATGCGACCACCCGTGGTTTGTTGCAGGCCGACATGGAGAAGTCCGCGCATGAACGTGCCCGTGGTCACGACCACAGCCTTGGCCCGGTAGCGGAGACCGAGATTGGTTTCGACCCCGGTTATGCGGTCATTCTCCACCAAGATACGGACCGCGTTGCCTTGGAGCAGATGGAGGTTGGGGGAGTGCTCGAGGATCCATTTGAGCCGGAATTGGTAAGCTTTCTTGTCGCATTGAGCGCGGGGAGCCTGCACGCTCGGACCTTTCCGCGCATTCAGCATACGGAACTGAATGCCGGTGGCGTCCGTGTTCTGACCCATCACGCCGCCGAGCGCATCAATCTCGCGGACCATGTGCCCCTTGGCCAGACCGCCGATGGCGGGGTTGCAAGACATCTGACCGATGGTGTCCAAGTTTTGGGTGAGTATTCCCGTGTGTGCGCCAAGCCGAGCAGCCGCCAGGGCTGCTTCGACCCCGGCATGCCCGGCGCCCAGCACGAGAACGTCGAAAGTTTCAGGGTATTCGTAAATGCTGGACATAAAGCGGGTGTTCCACGTGGAACGTTACGGACGATGGAGAATTCCTGTGGTGGGGCGGGGGAGTAATTCAGAAAGGTGCCAGACGGCGGTTTTGCCGTGGAAGTTGGCAGAGATCACAGGAAGATCGGGGGCGAACTCGGCCAAGACCTGTCGGCACGCACCGCAGGGAGAAATAGGTTCAGCCGTGTCGGCCGCGATGACAATTTGATCAAACTCACGGCATCCGGCCGCCACGGCGGCAAAGACCGCATTACGCTCGGCACAAATCGTCAGCCCGTAGCTCAAGTTCTCGACATTGCAGCCGGCGAAACGCCGACCGTCCTTGGCCACGAGCACCGCACCAACCGAAAACCCGGAGTAAGGGGCGTAGGCCTGCTCGGATGCAGATCTTGCTTCTGTAATCAATTCATTATCAATATGTTGCATCTATTCTCAAGCTGGGATGATCGATGTCTGCTCTCGCCACGTCGTTACCCTTCGCGGATCGCGATGCGGCGTGGACGCGCATCACTGGCGGCACTATGACACAACTGTGTCGCTGCATGCGAATCTAAGTGAGTCATAGAACGTAAGCAAGACGCGCGCGGAAAAGAAATGTCAGGCGGCGCCATCGCATGAGGCTTGTCCTGGCGCAGCAGGCGGGCACGAGTGCGCGTTCGTTTGCCGTTGCCAAAAAAGAATTTTTCCGCAACATTTTCACCTTCGCGCGGGCAGTCATCGTCTGTCCGTGCATGGTTAGATTTTCAACCCGTAAAACACCGACCATCACGTGAGCGTAGCCCAAGCAGACAAGCCGAAAACTGGCGACAGTCCGGTTGATTTTTCCAAGGCCCCCGTCAACGCCAAACTCACCCCCGAGCAAAAGCTCAAATTCCTTGCCGACATGCTGCGCATCCGGCGCTTCGAGCAAGCCTCGCTCAAACTTTACAACCAAGGGAAAATGGGTGGCTTCCTCCACCTTTACATCGGGCAGGAATCCGTCGCCGTCGGCACCTGTCCGCTGCTCGGCCCGAACGACCATGTCATCACCGCTTACCGTGACCACGGCCACGCCCTCGTCGTCGGTATGTCGATGAATGAATGCATGGCCGAGCTTCTCGGCAAGGCCACCGGTTGCTCGAAGGGCAAGGGCGGGTCGATGCACTTTTTCGCGCCGGACAAAAATTACTGGGGCGGGCACGGCATCGTGGCCGGCCAGACGCCGCTCGGTCTCGGCATCGCTTTCGCCCTCAAATACAAGGGCCTCAAAGGTTGCTGTCTCACCTACCTCGGCGATGGCGCGGTCAACCAGGGCGTTTTTCACGAGTCGCTCAACCTCGCCGCGCTCTGGAACATTCCCGTCATTTACATCATCGAGAACAACCAATACTCGATGGGCACGAGCCTCGCCCGCTCTTCTTCGATCAAGTCCTGCCTCGCCGAGCGCGCCGAGGGCTACAACATGGATTGGGACATCGTCAACGGCGAGAACCTCTACGAAGTGCGCGCCAAGACCTACGATGCCATGGAGCGCGCCCGCGAAAAAAGCCGCCCCTGCGTGCTTGAGATCGACACCTACCGCTACTACGGCCACTCGGTCGCCGACGCCAACGCCAAAAAATACCGCAAGCCCGAAGAAATCGAGTTCTACAAGCAGAACCACGACCCGATCACTCTCTGGGAGAACCGCCTCAAGGACGAAGGTGTCGCCGACGATGCCATCATCGAGAAACTCGACAAAGCAGCCAAAGCCGAAGCGGCGGAATCGGTCCAATTCGCCGAGGACAGCCCGTTCCCCGAGTTGGAGGACATTTTCACCGACGTCTACTACGAGGTGGACATGGGCACGGAGGCCGGCCGCACCGGCCGTCATTTCTTCTCCGATTAGCCCGCCCGCGCCTTACCCCGCGGCGCGCACCACGAACCAAGCCATGCCTGTCATCACTTACCGCCAAGCCCTCAACGACGCCCTCGCCGAGGAAATCATGCGCGACGAAAACGTCATCATCATGGGCGAGGAAGTTGCCGAATACAACGGCGCCTACAAAATCACCGAGGGCCTGTGGGAACGCTTCGGCAGCAAACGCGTCATCGACACACCCATCAGCGAGGGCGGCTTCATCGGCCTCGGCGTCGGCGCGGCCATGATGGGCATGCGTCCGGTCATGGAACTCATGTTCTGGAGCTTCGCCTATGTGGCTTTCGACCAGATCATCAATAATGCCGGTTGCGTGCGCTACATGTCCGGCGGACTCATCAATTGCCCGCTCGTCATCCGCGGTCCCGCCAACGGCGGCACCAACGTCGGCGCGACCCACTCGCACACGCCGGAAAATTTTCTCGCCAACACGCCGGGACTCAAAGTCGTCTGCCCCGCCACCCCATATGACGCCAAAGGCCTCATGAAAGCCGCCATCCGGGACAACGACCCGGTCTGCGTCATGGAAAACACGCTCCTCTACGGCGAAAGCGGCGAAGTTCCGTCCGACGATTACATCATTCCTCTCGGCGTGGCCGACGTGAAACGCGAGGGCACCGATATTTCCCTCATCGCCCACGGTCGCGCGGTCATCACCTCGCTCAAAGCCGCCGAAGTTCTCGCCTCCGAATTCAATATCTCCGCCGAGGTTGTCGACCTGCGCAGCATCCGTCCGCTCGACGAGGAAACCATCCTCGCCAGCGTGCGCAAAACCCACCGCGCCGTGCTCGTCGACGAAAACAAACCCTTCTGCGGCGTCTCCTCGCAGATCGCCACGCTCATCCAGGAGCAGGCTTTCGATGAACTCGATGCGCCCGTGACCCGCGTCACCGCGCTCGACGCCCCGGCCATCTACAGCCCGCCGGTCGAAGCTTTGCAACTGCCCACCGTCGATCGCATCATTCAAAAAGTCCTCGCCGTGTGCTGACGCGCTTGGCGCGCCCGCACCATTCAACCATCACCACCTCATTTTAGAATCTTTTAGCCATGCCCGCAGTCACCATGCCCAAACTCAGCGACACCATGACCGAGGGTACCCTCGTCAAGTGGCGCAAAGCCAAAGGTGACAAAGTCGAAGTCGGCGACATCCTCGCCGAGGTCGAGACCGACAAAGCTACCATGGAAATGGAGGCCTTCGACGACGGCACGCTCAGCGACATTTACATCGAGGAAGGATCGGTCATCAAAGTGGGTGACAAGATCGCCCTCATCCTCGGCGAAGGTGAAACCGCCGAGGCCGCGGCGTCTGAAGCCACAGCCGCGCCCGATAAACCGGCCGCCGCCGAGACCAAAGCTCACAAGCCCGCCAGCCATTCCGTCAAAGCGCCCGCGCCCAGATCACAACCGGCCGCGGCCGCATCCGGCGGTCGCGTCAAAGCCTCTCCGCTCGCCCGCAAAGTAGCCGCCGCGCGAGGCGTGAATCTTTCCACCATCGCCGGCTCCGGTCCCGGTGGTCGCATCGTCAAACGTGACGTGGAAAACGCCCCTGCCGGGGGTGGGGGAGTTGCCGGTGTTTCCGCCGCGCCCGCCATCCGCGCCGCCCGCGGCGTCGCGGGAGAAGAAAAGGTGATCGCGCTCAGCGGCATGCGCAAAACCATCGCCGAACGTCTCCTCGCCAGCAAAACGCAGATCCCGCATTTCTATCTCAGCGTGGCCATGGATGGCGGACCCCTCATGGCCCTGCGCAAGGAACTCAACGCCATGGCGGAAAAGGACGGCGGACAAAAACTCACCGTCAACGATTTCATCCTCCTCGCTTCCGCCCGCGCCGCGGCCGAAGTGCCGAAGATCAACGCTGCCTACGATGGCGACGCCATCATCGAATACGCGGACGTCAATCTCGCTGTCGCCGTGGCCATCGAAGATGGACTCATCACGCCCGTCATCAAAAAAGCCAACACCCTTTCCCTCCGCGAAATCAGCGCGGCCATGAAGGACCTCGCCGCCAAAGCCCGCGGCAAAAAACTCAAACCCGAGGAATACCAAGGCGGCACCATCACGCTCTCCAGCCTCGGAGGCTTTGGCATCGACGATTTTCTGCCGATCATCAACCCGCCGCAGTCATTCATTCTCGGCGTCGGCGCGATCACCAAACAGCCCGTCGTCAACCAGCACGACCAGATCGTCGTCGGTCATCGCCTGGTCATTTCCGCCAGCGGCGACCACCGGGTCATCGACGGCGCCGTCGCCGCCGAATACATGAACGCTCTACGCCGCCTCATCGAAAAGCCGGCGCTGCTCCTCCTGTAGCCTCGTCGCGCAAAGACGATCGTGCTCCTCGCGATCAACAAACCCTTCGGCGTCCTCTCGCAGTTCACGCCGGATCATCCCGGACAACGCACGTTGTCCGCATTCGGTCTTCCAAAAAACGTCTATCCGCTCGGTCGCCTCGACCGCGACAGCGAGGGCCTGCTTCTTCTTTCCGACGAACCCGGGCAGAACACCAAGCTCCTCGACCCGCAAAACGCCCACCCGCGCACCTATTGGGCCCAAGTGGAAGGGGAGGTGACCGACGAGGCGCGGCAAAAGATGTGCCGCGGAGTCGTGATCGAGGGAAAAATAACGCTTCCGGCCGACGCCCGCTGCATCGCCCCCGACCTTCCCCCACGCGATCCACCCATCCGCTTTCGGCAAAATATCCCGACAAGTTGGATCGAACTCATCCTGCGCGAAGGCCGCAACCGCCAAGTCCGCAAAATGACTGCCGCTGCGGGCTTTCCCACCCTCCGCCTCATCCGCGTCCGCATCGGGAACTTTGCACTTCCGCCCGACCTTGCCCCCGGTCAGTGGCGCGAACTCGCCAAACTCGAAAGAAACATGGTGTTTACCCGGTAGGGTCGGATGGCACCCAGCCACACGCATCCCAAATCCCTTAAGTCTCATAGCTTGAAACCTTTGGCCTGAACATTTGCTTCAGTGAAAATTATGGGACTCCTCCGCCATCATTCCGATGTTGGTTACAGAAGCCAACTCCGCCTATCGCAAAGGTCAGCTCGCGAATGACCCGGATATACTCGTGCGGTTTATTTGGAAAAAATCTCCGCCCACTGGACCGCAGTCAACCCAACCTACGACGTGCGCGCCTACGCACTGCCGCGTCGGCCGAGGGTTTTACGGTGGACTGACACGCCGGACACCATGCCGTGGTGCGGCCGCCGATTTCTTCGCGGCGCAGGACGGTTCCATCGCGCGGACACTTCCCGCCGTCGCGCCAGCGATAATGGAAGAGCCATGATTTCGGTACATCTCCCCACCGGCTGCCGATGATCTTCATCGCGGTGCGTGACACGGCGCGCACTTCTTGCCAAAGCATGATGATTTCCTTTCTTTTCAAGGTTCCGGCGCGCTTTTTCGGAGACAGGCCACTGCGCCACAAAATCTCATCAGCCATCCAGTTGCCAATCCCCGGAAACATCTCTTGCTGCAAAAGAAACGCCTTCAAGGGCAATCCCGCCCGTCGCGCCGCATAACGCGCCACCGCGTCTTGGGTAAAAGCCTTCGATAGCACCTCCGGCGGCAACGCCGTCCACCAATCCGGCTCCGCACCAGCGGAAAACTTGACCACACCGAACATGCGCGGGTCGCGGAAAACCAGCGTCCGCCTCGCTTGCCGGATCACCAAGTGATCGTGTTTGCCGGGTGTGTGGTCGGCCGGTCCGATCAACAGCTCGCCAGTCATCCCGAGATGCACCCCCAGATAATGCTCCTCGAAGACAAACAGCATTTGTTTTCCCTTGGTCCGGAAATCCGTCAGCCGACGCCCTTTCAACCCTTGCCGAAGCGCCCGCACCTCCGCCCCGCGATAAATCCGCGCTTTTTCCCGGCAGATGACTTCCGTCACCACATCACCCACCCCGGGAGCCCACTGTTGGGCAAACCACGCGACTTCGGCAAGTTCAGGCATGACGCGATCCTACGCCGCGCGAATCTTTCTTCAAACCCTCGCCGAAATCCCGCATAGTGCGCGTTCTATGGCTTACGATCTTATTGTTGTTGGTGGTGGACCGGCGGGTTATGTGGGCGCGATCCGCGCCGCCCAACTAGGCAAAAAAGTGGCTTGCGTGGAAATGGAACGCGCCGGCGGCACCTGTCTCAACTGGGGCTGCATCCCCACCAAATCTCTCCTGCACAATGCCGAGGTTTACCAACTCCTGTCGAAACATGCCGCCGATTATGGACTCTCCTATGACAATCTTTCGTTCGACTGGTCGAAGGTCATCAGCCGCAGCCGCGGCGTGGCCGACAAACTCGCCGGCGGCATCGAGATGCTCTTCAAGAAAAACAAGGTCGATTACATCCGCGGCACCGGCGCCGTGCCCAAAGCCGGCGTGGTCGAAGTAACTGCGGCGGACGGCAAGAAAACCACGCTCACCACCTCGAAGATTCTCGTCACCACCGGCGTCGTCACCCGCGAAATGCCCGGCTTCCCGTTCAACGGCAAAAGCGTCATCGGCAGCAAACAAGCCATGGTGCTGCCCGAACAACCCAAGGAAATCATCATCATCGGCGCCGGCGCCATCGGTATCGAGTTCGCCTATTTTTTCAACGCCTTCGGCACGAAGGTCACCGTGGTGGAAATGCAGCCCAACATCCTGCCGGTCGAAGATACCGACGTTTCCGCCGCGCTGGAAAAATCTCTCACCAAGCAAGGTATCCGCCTCCTCACCGGCACGAAGGTGGACAAAGCCGAGGTCACCCACAAAGGCGTGAAGCTCGCCGTGAGCGGTAAAGTATCCGAGACCCTCGAAGCCCCGATTGCCCTTGTCGCCATCGGAGTCGCGCCCCTCATGCCCGAAGGCTTGAAGGTCAAACTCGACCCGAAAGGCTGGATCGAAACCAACGACCGCTATGAGACCTCGGTCAAAGGCATCTTCGCCGCCGGCGATATCATCGGCCCCCCGTGGCTCGCCCACGTCGCCAGCTTCGAGGCCATCCAAGCCGTCGAAGGCATGTTCGCCGGCAAAGCCTCGCGCAAGGTCGGTCACTTCCCCGGTTGCACCTACTGCCAACCGCAGGTCGCCAGCGTCGGCCTCACCGAACGCGCCGCGAAGGAAAAAGGCCTCAAATACAAAGTCGGCAAATTCCCCTTCATGGCCAGCGGCAAAGCGCTCGCCGTCGGCGAGAGCGAAGGCTTTGTGAAGATCATCTTCGGCGAACAACACGGCGAAATTCTCGGCGCCCACATCCTCGGCGCCGATGCCACGGAAATGATCGCCGAAATGGGCCTCGCGATTGAAATGGAAGCCACTCATGACGAATTGATCTCAACCATCCACGCCCACCCGACGCTCAGCGAAGCCGTGCACGAAGCCGCCGAACAAGCCCTCGGCCACGCCATACACATCTGATCTGGCACAGCTTGCGGCGCCTCTAAATCTCGAAAAAAGATTCCCCGATTTCCGCGCGCGCACCCTGTTTTGTGCCACGCGAGGGGCTACATGACGTAAGCGGCGATGGTCAGGTCGGTTCGGAGCCGGAGGATATGGTTTTTAAGATCCATA
>JBIJDZ010000074.1:0-8153 GCA_044343805.1 Chthoniobacterales bacterium
TCAACGCGCTGGATTCTTGCGGCGGGGCCGCGCATTGTCGAGGCGATGAAAACAGCCATCCACTGGTTCCGGCGCGATTTGCGGATCACGGACAACACCGCGCTGGCGGCAGCGGCGAAAGCGGCGGGGCAGGTGGTGCCGGTGTATGTGGCGAGCGCGTGGAAGAAAAAGCACGGCTGGACCGGAGCGCCGCGGCAAACGTTTCTGTGCGGATCGCTGGCCGCGCTGGATGGAAATTTGCGAACGATCGGCAGTCAATTGATCGTGCGGGAGGGCGATGCCGTCGCGGAGTTGGTGAAGCTGGCGCGCGAGACGAAGGCGGAAGCAGTCTTCACAAACCGCGACCCCGATCCGTTCGGCCGCGCGGTCGAGAAAAAGTTGGCAGAGGCGCTGGAGGCCGAGGGGCGGGTGCTTCAAACGTTCAAAGACGCATCGGTGCACGAGGGCGACGAGGTCAAGACGGGCGAAGGCGGATCGTTCCGTGTCTTTACGCCGTATTCGCGGGCTTGGGCAAAGCTGGACAAGCCGGCCGCAGGGCCGCGCTTGAAAATGCTCGCAACGCCCGACGGCATTGCGAGCGCCGCGTTGCCTACGCCGGCGCGATGGGGATTGGTGGAATTCACCGGTGGTGTGAAGTCGGGCGAGAAAGCTGCGCGCGAGCGGTTGAAAAAATTTCTCTCCGGTCAAGTCTACCGCTACGGCGCGACCCGCGACTTGATGGCCGAGGATGGCACGTCGCGCATTTCGCAGGATTTGCGTTTCGGTTTGCTGTCGCCGCGCGAGGTTTACCACAAGGCCAAGGCCGCGGCGGAGAGCGCGGACGCAGCGGGGCGCGACAGCGTTTGGAAATTCATCAGCGAGGTCGTCTGGCGCGAGTTCTATTTTCAGGTCCTCTGGCGCTACCCGGAGGTGCTGGAGCACGAGTTCAACGCGAAATACCGCGGGATGGCATGGGATGCCGACGAGGAAAAATACGTCGCGTGGTGCGAGGGGCGGACGGGATTTCCCATCGTCGATGCGGCGATGCGGCAGCTCAATGCCACAGGTTACATGCACAACCGCGCGCGGATGATTGCGGCGATGTTCCTCACGAAAGACCTGCATCTCGATTGGCGGCTCGGCGAAAAATACTTCATGCAGCGCCTGCTCGACGGCGAGATCGCCAGCAACAATGGCGGTTGGCAGTGGAGTGCCGGCACCGGAGCCGACGCCGCACCGTATTTCCGCATCCAGAACCCGTGGAGCCAGACGAAGCGCTACGATCCCGAGGGCGCTTACATCAAACGTTGGGTGCCGGAGTTGGCGCACGTATCCGCGACGAAATTTCACGACGCGCCGGTTGATGGGAAACCGATCGCGCCGGGTTATCCGTCGCCGATGGTGGATCACGGCACGGAGCGCGACGAGACGTTGCGGCGATTCAAGGAGATCGGTTGATAAAATCATGGCACGATTTTTTGCCCCGCAAGAATGTTGGCAGGACGGAACGGTCGAGTTGCCTGCGGCCGAGTCCCGCCATGCTGCGCAAGTGCTGCGTTTGGGAGTGGGGGATAAGATCGAGGTTTTCGATGGTGCGGGCCGCGCGGCGCGGGCGGAGTTGACGGAAGTCTCGAAGAATCGCGCATTCGCGCACATTGTCTCCGAGGAGCGTGTCGCGCGGGTCGAGTCGGGGATTCACCTCCTTGTGGCGCTCATCAAGGGCGAACGATTCGACTGGCTGGTGCAGAAGGCAACGGAACTGGGCGCGGCCTCGATCCGTCCTGTGGCGGCGGCCCGCTGCGTGGTGCGCTTGGATGGCAAGGATGCCGGCAAACGACGCGACAAGTGGGTGCAGACGAGTGTCGAGGCGGCCAAGCAATGCGGGCATGTCGTGTTGCCGGAGATTCTTCCTGTGACGAGTGCGGTTGATGCGTTCCGCGCTGCGCCTGAGGGATTGCGCGGTATTCCTTCGCTGCATCCGAGCGGAAAACTTCTCAAAGAATTTTTCGCCGCCGCACCTGTGTCTAATGTCACCATGGCCATCGGGCCCGAGGGGGATTGGACGGACGAAGAGATCGCGGCAGCAAGCGCCGCGGGCTTTGTGCCGCTCGATCTCGGGTCCAACGTGCTCCGCAGCGAGACCGCCGCGCTGTATGTGCTCTCCGCAGCGGCGCATCATTTTCTCGGCGGGGTCGGAGGACGCAATCAGCGCGCATGAACTACTTCATCACGGGCACGGATACCGACTGCGGGAAAACATTTGTCACCGCACTCCTTGTGCAGGCCGCGCGCCGGGCGGGATGGGATGCGGTCGCGGTGAAGCCGTTTTGCTGCGGGCCGCGCGACGATGTGGAAATTCTCCACGCGGCCAACGATGGCGTCGTGCCGATCGAGTCAATGAATCCGGTCTGGCTGAAAACTCCGGCCGCGCCGAGGGCTTGCGCATTGCTGGGAGAACTGGCCGCCGATCACGAGTCGGCGATGGAAACGATGCGCGACTTGGCGACGCGTCACGCCCACGTGCTGTGCGAGGGCGCAGGCGGATGGCTCGTGCCGATCGCCCGAAATTTTACCATCGCCGATTTTGCGGCGAACCTCGGCTGGCCGGTGATCTTGGTGGTGCGCAACAAACTCGGCGTGCTTAACCATGCATTGCTGACCGCCGAAAGTATCCGCGCGCGCGGGCTGACCTTGGCGGGTGTGATTTTGAACAACGCGGACGGGCTCGTCAGCCCGGCCCAGCAAACCAACCGTCAAATTCTCGACGAGTCGCTGGGTGCGCCTTTGATGGGGGAGGTGCCTCCGGGCGCGACTTCGATTGATTGGCCGTCGGCGATCATTTGATCGTCACACGCGTGCCGACGGGGACATGCTTGAACAGATCCTCGGCATCCTGGCGATGCAGGCGGATGCAGCCGTGCGAGGCGGGGTAGCCGGGCAGCGCGCCGGCATGGAGCCCGAACTCCCCGCAGGAGAGTCGCATGAAGAAAGGCATGTCGGCCGGATAAATGGTCGAACGCCATTTGCGATGCTTGTCGGTCACGACGTAATCGCCGGGCGGGGTGGGGAAACCTGGGCGTCCGGTGGACACGGGCATCGCCGGGCCGGCCACGCCGTCGCGCAGGAGGCGGGCGGTCTGGCTGGAGAGGTCGATCTCGATGGCTAGCCGGGCGGCGTCGGAGTCCGGCTTCACGCCGAGGAGCATTTGCATGATCTCGACATGGCGGCCCTTGCCGGCGAGCCAGAGGGCGAAGGTTTTATGGCGTTTCGTGCGGGCGTGCGGGTCAGCGCCGTTTTCCAGCAGGAGGCGTGACATGTCTCGCTGCCCCAGGCCAGAGGCCAACATGAGAGGCGTGAGCCCGCGCTCTACCGTGACGAAATAATGCAGGACGTTGCCGCGGAAGCGGGCGGCAAATTCCGCGCGGGGCGGACGGGGAAGTTCACTATTCACGTTGACTCCCGCGGCGAGCAGGGAGCGGACCTTTTCGGTATCACCGTCGGAGACGGCCTCGAACATTTCCCAGACTTTGGCGGTGCGGATGTTTTCCCATTCCTCCGGTGTCGGTTCCAAGCGCGCCTCAGCCGCCTCGGCGGCCAAGGACAGATGCTCGGGCAGCGGAATTCCCCAACTTTTCTCGGGCGCGGGAATCTCCGGCGGGGTGTCGGGGGTGAGAGTGAGGGGACGCGGCGCGAAGGACGTTGCCCCGGTCATCTGTGCGGCCTCTTGCCCGAAGGAGCCCGAGCACCAGAGAAGGCCGACGAGGACAGGACGCAGCGTCATGATGCCGCTGGCTTACGGCAGAGCCGTGCCGTGCGCCACCAAAATGTCCGGGCTGGTCTTTCGCGGCCCGACAAAACTAAATAAAGCCATGAGTTATCCGGCCAAGTTGGAAAAAATCATCGCGTTGTTCGAGGTGCTGCCCGAGGAAGAGAAACGGGAAACGCTGATTGCTTACGCCGACCAAGCGGCCGCGCAGGCGCCGCGCGAAGGTGAGACGTTCCAGCTCGAGGACGTGCGCAAGGACGAGGAGTGCACCGACACAGTCGGCGTCTATCTCGGTGTGGATGCCGACCGCAAGGTGCGCTTCCGCATCACGCTCGGGCCTCAGGTGCAGACGCTCACGAGGGCCATGACGGCGATTCTCTGCAAGGGGTTCGAGGGTGCTTCGATCGAGGAAGTGATGGAAGTGCCGGCGGATTTCGTGCCGAAGATCGTCGGCGCGCAGTTGGTGCGCCAGCGGAGCCAGACGGTGTATTACATCCTCACGCGCATGAAGGGTGCGTGCAAAGTATGGCTCAACCGCGAACGGGCCGCGGCGGTTTAGCGTTTCTTGCGCAGACGGTCGAGGGCTGCGCGGAGGTCGTCCTCGGCGCGGGCGATGTCGTCGAAAAGCGCATCGGGATCGACGGTCGAGGCGCCGGTGGCCGCGGCGGCGGTGCGGACCAGGTTGTCGTTCGTGGCCACGGTGAGGCGGTGTTGACCCGCGTATTTGAGAACAAGGCGTTCGATAATGGCGTCGGCGGTTTGTCCGGCTTGCGGATACATGACCTGCACGCCGGCAGGGCCGGAGGTCTCGTTCGTGGATTGCGCGTGGGCTCCGCCGTCGAAGACTACGACCACGCGCGTGTCGGCCGCGTCTTGGTAGCGCTCGAGGATCTGCACAAGTTGCTCCCGAGCTGCGGCCGGGTGACGACGGTGCAGGGCGGCCAGCTCGGGTCGGGCGAAGATGACGTTGTGGGCGTCCACCAGAAGGAATTTCTTGGCCATGGCAGGGTCGGCGGGCGGAGGGTTTGTTTGACATCGTCCGTCGTTCCCCCCATGCTGCCCGTTCTGCCGTGCTTCCGGCACGAAAATTTTTGACCTATGAAAAGAACTTACCAACCTTCCAAGCGCACCCGCAAACGGCAGCACGGCTTTCGCGCCCGTATGAAGACCAAAGGTGGTCGCGCTACTTTGGCCCGTCGTCGTCAACGCGGACGCAAACGCCTCTTGCCCAAAGGCGCCGAGGTGCAATACGCGCGCCACACGGGCGCTTGACCCTTATCGCGGTTCCTTTTTGCGGCTTGATGGGTGCTCTCACCTTTCCCAAGTCCGCACGCCTCGTGCGTCGCAGTGAATTTGCGACGGTGCGCGAGAACGGCCGCTCTTGGCACGGGAAATTCATGGTCTTGGGCGGATTGTTGACCGGTGAAAACAAAGCCCCGCGTTTCGGCGTGGTGACCACGCGTAAAGTCGGCTCGGCGGTAGAGCGCAACCGTGCCCGGCGGCGGCTGCGGGAAATTTTTCGCCTCCATCGTTCACTTTTGCCCGCCGGTTTGTGGATGGTGGTCGTCCTGCGGCGCGCGGCGGCGACGACGACTTACGCCGCTTTGCTGGAGGAATGGCGTGTGCTCGCGGGCCGGGCAGGTTATTTGAAGATATGACATTTTTGATCCGCCTTGCCATCCGCTTGTATCAGTGGACGCTGTCGCCCTTCCTCGTTTGGTTGGGTGGTCCGGGTGCGGGATGCCGGTTTGAACCGAGTTGCTCGCGCTACTTTCTCGAAGCGGTCGAGACGCACGGAGCCGCGCGGGGAAGCTGGTTGGGCCTCAAACGACTGTGCCGCTGCCATCCCTGGGGCGGTTGCGGTTGTGATCCGGTGCCGCCGCGCTTCGTACGCGCCGGACGGATCGTCAATTGTCATTAAAAAGAACTGAACGCACTCATGGATCGCAAAGCTTGGATCGTTGTCATCATGTGCCTTGCCGGCCTCGGGCTCTGGCAATGGGCTTACGTCAAATATTACTCGCCGACGCCGGAGCAACTGGCCGAGGTCAAGCGGGTCGCCGAGGCGGCCAAAGCCTCCGAAGTCTTGCCCGCGCCCGCCTCTGCCCCCGCACCGGCCCCGACGCCGGTCGTCGCTGCATCGGCAGTGCCTCCCGTTCCCTCCGTGCCGCGCGAGCAGACGCGTATATCCACCGCTCAGGCCGAGTTTATTTTCGTCAGCGATACCGGTGGTTTGGCGCAAGTGGAGCTATCCGGCCACATGGGTGAGAACGGCGACAAGGTCGCGCTGAACATCCCCGAGGCGCTGCCCATCGGCGCGATCGGCGAAGAGCCGGGGGTGGCGGCGGGAGGATTTGTCGCGGCTTCGCGTGAGCAGAGCAACCGGGCTGTTTACACCAGCACAACGCCGGACGGTCTGCAAATACGCAAGACCTATACGGTGCGGGAAACGCCGGGTGGCCAGGGCGATTATGCGGTCGATCTCGAGGTGGCTTTCGCGAATGCCGGCCCGAATGCGGTCGAGCGGCGCGGGTTTTATATCAGCACCGGCGGCGCCGCGCCGATCCACTACAGCGACATGACGCTTTACACGGGCTTCGACTGGTATCGCGACGGGAAGGCGACCTTCACCGATGTGAATTGGTTCAATGCCAGCTCGATCCCCCTCACCGGCATCCAGCTCAGTTCAGCGAAAAATTCTTACGACCAGAAGTCGGACAACATCTCGTGGGCGGCGGTGAAGAACCAATACTTTGCGACCATCGTGGCCGTGGCGCAGGGCGACCCGGGGGTGTCCGTGTGGGCTCGACCCATTGATCGTCTCCACGGCGGCAACGCCGAGGAAAAAGTCCTCGGGATCGAAGGTGCGCTCGGCCTGCCCGGCTTCCGCCTGGAGCCGGGGCAGACCAAGTCCTGGACTTTCCAGATTTACGCCGGACCGAAAGACCTCGGCCTCCTCTCCAAGCTCGGCCACGGCGAGCAGGAAGTGATGAACTTCGGCATTTTCAAATGGGTGAGCGAAATCCTGCTCTACTCGATGAACTCCCTTTACGGCGTGCTCGGCAATTTCGCCGCGGCGATCATTGCCCTCACCATCATCATCAAAGCCCTCCTCTGGCCGCTGCAGAACAAGGCGACGGATTCCATGCGCCGCATGGCCGCACTCTCGCCGAAAATGACCGAGCTGCGCGAGAAATACAAAGACGACCCGACCAAGATGAACCAGGAGCTGATGAAGCTCTATAAGGACTACGGGGTCAACCCGTTCAGCGGCTGTCTGCCCATGCTGATCCAGATCCCGATTTTCTTCGGGTTTTACTCGATGCTCGGCACGGCGATCGAGTTGCGCAACAGCTCTTTTCTGTGGGTCAACGACCTTTCCCAGCCCGACACCGTGGCCCATGTCCTCGGGTTCCCGCTCAACATCCTGCCCTTGCTGATGGCCGCGACCATGTTCTGGCAGATGCATATCACGCCGAAGACCGGCGATGCCGTGCAGCAGCGCGTGTTCATGTTCATGCCGCTGATCTTCATCCTTTTCGCCTACAACTTCGCCTCGGCCCTCTCGCTTTACTGGACCACGCAGAACATCATTTCGATCATTCAGCTCTACGCCACACGCAACAAGCCGCTCCCTGTGCTCGAAAAGAAATCCGTTTTGCAAAAGAAAGCGCTTGAGGCGGGCAAAGGGAAACAACGAAAATCCGGCGCATGACCCCGAAAGAGATCCTCGACACCATGCTCGGCTATCTCGGTTTTGCCGTGCAGATCGAGGAACAGCCCAACGAGCACGGCCTTGTCCTGCAAATCTACACCAGCGACGCCGAACTGCTCACCGGGCGCAACGACGAGACGCTCGAGGATATCCAATATCTCCTCAACCGTCTCATCCTCGCCGAAGACCCAGACGCGCCCCGCGTCACGGTCGATGTCGAGCACCGTCGCGCCATGCGCAACGACCGGCTGATCGAAAAAATGAAACAAATGGCCGCGCTGGTCAAAGAACGCGGCAAAGCCCTGCAGACCGAACCCCTCAACGCCTACGATCGCTGGCTCGTGCATCAGGCGTTCAAGGACGATCCGGAAATCCAAAGCTGGAGTCCCGACGATCACGCGCGCATGAAACGCATCACCCTGCGCCTGCGCAAAAAAGCCGGCGCCTGATTTTCCATGCGAAACGTCACCCTTGCCGCCACCCAGATGGCCTGCGGCCGCGACTGCGCCGAGAGTCTTGACCGCGCGGAAAGCCTGATCCGCCAAGCCGCCGCGCAAGGCGCCAACGTCATCCTCATCCAGGAACTTTTCGAAACGCCGTATTTTTGCCAAGACCAGTTGCCCGAGAATTTCGCATTGGCGCGTCCGGTCGAGGGCAACGAAGGGATTGTGAAGTTCCAGTCGTTGGCCCGTG
>JBIJDZ010000075.1:0-8131 GCA_044343805.1 Chthoniobacterales bacterium
GCCGGTTCCGCCGGGCCGGCCTGCCCGGGTATCTCGGGAAATTCCTTGGCTGGGTCGAGAGGATCGGCCCCGGAGGCCTCGGCTGGGAGAACGGCTGATGCAGGTGCAGCACTTTTTCCAGACTCCACGATGGCCACCGTGGTCTCGACAGTTTCCAAGGCTGTCGCGGTGGCATTTTCGATGGCCTCGGACTGGGTGACCTGCGACTCGATGACCTCTTGCACCGGCTGGGTTTCGGTGGGCATCGGCATAGGGGTGGCCGAAGGACTATTGGTAACTTGGGCACCCGCCCTCATGGCGGCGGGAAAAGAGAGGCAGAAGGCGATGATAACAAAAGCAGATTTCATGGTCGTGAGGCGTTGATGCGCATGACAATGGGCATGGGCATGTCTTCCGGGGGCGGATCGGGAAGTTGAACTCCCGAGAGGATTTCGCTCTGGAGGGCGCGGTCGATGGCGGGATCACCGGAGGAGCCCTCGATCGTGGCGCGAGTGACACGCCCGGTGCGATCAACCCAGATACGGGCTTTGATCGACATTCGTGAGGATCGGGTCAATTGGTGATTGCGGATGGCAGCGGAGATCGAATTTTGCACACGGCCGGCATACCAACCGAATCGGGAGGCGTTTCCTCCGCCGACTTTACCGCGGCCACCGATCATTCCTCCACCGCCTTTACCGACGAGACCGAATCCGTCGGGCGGCCCATCTCCTTGAATGTTCGAGCCCATTGGCGCGTCTTCGGCTGGTGCCTCGGGTTCAGGCGCGGCATCGGGAATGGTTTCCTCGACAAATTCCGGGGCATCTGGCGGGGGCTCGGTGGGCTCGGGCGGGACCGGGGGCGGGGTGGGTGGTGGCGTCGGCGGAGGCGGGGGCGGCAGCACCGGCATGATATTCACCGCGGTGGACGCTTTTTTCTTCGGTTTGCTTTCCCCGCCGAAAAAGAAAAAGGCTCCCGCGGCAACAGCCAAAAGGACCACGCCGCCGACCACGAGCCAAAGCACGGGGGGCTTTTTGCTTCCGGTCTCATCGGAGCCGGAGAATGGCGGGAAGTCGGACATCGGTTATTTCTCTGGCCCCACAGTGGCCAACCCGACTTGGCTGATTCCGATACGTCCGCAGACATCGAGCACATTCATGATGCCTTCGTATTGCGTTTGACGATCTCCGCGCACGACCACCGGAAATTCCGGAATTCTCGCTTTGTGCTCTTTCAGTCGGGCTTCAAGCTCGGCCAACGTGACCGGCACGGTGTCCAAGGCAATTTTGCCTTGGTTGTTGACCGTGATGGCCCGGCTCTTCGGACCGCTCAAGTCGGCCGGCTTGCTGGAAGATTTCGGCAGATCAACCTTCATGCCTTGCACCCCGGCGGTGGTCATGATGATGAAAATCAAAAGCAGCACGAGGTAGAGATCCACCATCGGCGTGACATTGATATCGTCGTAGGATTTGTCGTCTCCGGCGTCCATGGTCAGGAGTTTTGGGTGGCGGCCAAGTCGGCCATGAGTTCGGCATCCTCTTTACCGCCGGTTTCTTCAAAGCGGGCGGCCTGTTCCGGTGTACGGATTTGGCGGATGGGAACTTTGGACCCGCTTTCGCCCGGGGGCGGGTAAAACTCCGCCACTTTGGCGACAAACTCGTCGATGAACACCTGCATCGAAGCAATGACGCCTTTGATGCGCTGGTTGAGGAAGCTGTACATGAACAGCGCCGGGATAGCCACCAGGAGGCCGACGGTCGTGGCCAGCAAGGCGCTGGCGATACCCGGTGCGATCGAGTTGACGTCCACCTCGCCGGACTTCGCGATAATGGCGAAGGTGATCATGACGCCGACCACGGTCCCGAGAAGACCGACGTAGGGTCCGCCGGCGATACTGACGGTGAGATAAACTATGTTTTTGTTCAGCCGGTGTTGCTCGTGAACAAGGGCTGCGTCCAGCGACGCGCGTATTGCTTGGATCGAACGGGCCGAAAGCCCCTGCCCTTTGTTTTTGCCATTGCCCAAGCGATGACGAATCTCTTCCGAGCCGACGTGATAAACGTGGTAAAGCGGCGAGTCTTTGAATAAAGCCAAAGCCTTCGGGCCGATTTTCCCGCCGAAAGATTTGGCTGCTTCGGGGTTGTCGAGATCGATCGCGGTAAGGTCGGCCGCTACGTGGCTCCAGAGCTTTTGAAACTCTGCATTGCCCTTTTCGATCTTGCCAAGGTTGACGTATTTCGCCGCCGCCACATACCAACCGGCGATCATCATGACGATGCACACGGCCACGGCGATCCAGCCGTCGAACATCATGTTGTTGGCGATGTCGCCGAAGAGCATGACATGCTCGAGCGCCCCGCCGTGACCGCCAGCGGCCCCGCCCCCCTCGATTTCACCAACCGCCAAAACCTTGCCAGCCAGCTCGGAACCCGATTGCGTGATAAAAAGCAAGCGCAAGGCGGCCGCCGGCAACGCACTCCCATACATCTGGAACTCATCGAACTCGCCCAAGTAACGCCCCTCGGTTCCGGTCGCCGGATCGGGTCCTCCGAGAAACATTTCGCCATCACCTGCAGGCAGTGAAGCATCGAGGACGCCGGCCTCTTTTCCATCGACAAAAAGCGTCATTTTTCCGCCCGCCGCGGTGAGGGCCACTTGACGCCAGACGCCCGCTCCAACCGTTTCCGTCGCCGAGGCGCGCGGGATACCGGCCACCTCGACGAAAGGCGCGCCACCCGCCGCCAGTCCTACTTTGAAACCATTGGCGCCGGGACGTGAGAAGAGCACCGCTTCGTTGGTCACGGCGATGGGCTTGACCCAAAAGATCAATGAAAGGTCACTGCCGGCCGTCCATGCATTGGAAGGTGACCCCGGGATTTTTACCGGATCGCGACCGACCAGACGCAAGCCGTCGGCGATGATAGTTCCTTCGGAAATATTGCCTGCGGTCTCGGCATTGGCGGCATTGGCTGTGGCATCTTGAGGCGGGGTGCCGCGTTCGTTGAGATGGTAAACCAGTTTGGCCGTCTCGGGATAAGTCTTGGCCACATCGGGAGCACCCTCGCCTTCCGGTGCCGCGTTGCCGTAATACAGCCAGAAATCCGTGGTACCGCCCGCGGCAACCGCCGGTACCCGGACCCAAGCAAAGCCCTCGGCCATGAGCGGGTCGAACTTCTCCAAATGATACGCCAAAGCGGTCTTGCCGTCGGCCGCGACAAAACGCAAGTCGCTGCCGTCGGGCTGCACCGCTTCGAAGGGCAACACCCCGGGATGCAAGCGAACGAGGACCACCATTTCACCAGGTTCCCCTTGGATTTCGGCGCCTTCCGCGGAGGTATTAATGCTCAACGGGGTGCGCCCGGTCCAAGACTCGTTCCACCAATCGGCAGCCGCGGCATAGGCCGACGAGCAAAGCGCCAGCGCGGTCAGCGTCAGCCCCAAATGTTTCAAGGAAGTTTTCATAATTTTTAAAGTTCGCCCCACACACGGAAGGTCAGCATCGGATTGCCCGCCGGACGGTAGCTGTCCGCCTCGGTCGATCCCTGCGAGATCTGCGGAATACCCACGTAAACCGCGCCGTTCAGCCAATCCATGAGCTTGATCACCCCGCCAAAGCCAACGCTGAGAAGGTTGAAATTGGTGGTCTGCTCGGGCAGCGGATCGTTGATGAAGACCGAACCGGCATCGACGAAGGCCAGCAGTCGAAATTCGTGCTTCTCGCTCTTGGTCCACCATTGCAGAAGCGACGGTGAACGCACCTCGATGCTGCCGGCTATGGCGCTATCACCCACCGTTTGGGATTCAAGATAGCCGCGCACGGTGTTCAAGCCGCCCATGGAAAACTGCTCGCTGTCCACCAGCGCGTTTTGCGTGGCCTGACCCTGCACGACCGCTTTGATCTGGAAGTCATACCATACGTCGTGCTCATAGCTGGTCAGCCCGCGGAAATAAAAATAATTGCCGTTGGCCGCGTAGCGGCGGTTGTCGAACTCGACCTCCCCGCTGCCCATGCCGCGGAAGTGCCAGTTGAAAGCCCCGTCCAGCTGGAAGCGGTAGTCTTTGCCCATCCAGAATCCGTTGTAGCTGAGAATAAAGGGGTAGTAGGTGACCGGCGACGAATCGATCAGCTCGTTGTTGAACGAGAGCGATTGCTCGAAACTTTTATAGTCCAATCCGAAGGTCAGATTATGAAAAAGCCCCGGTTGCCGTGTGGGCAATTCGGCGATCAAGCGACCGCCGTAGATCTCGCCGTTGCCGGCCGACGCGGTGCCGCCCAATGTCGAGACGTCGCTGTTTTGCCGGATGGCCTGGGCCATGACGCTGAGCCAATCCACCCGCGGGACCGGAGCAAGGTAATACCCGGAGTAAACCAAGGCATCGTTGGCGTCCTGCGGGGCGGTTTGAAACGCCAGCCCGACGGTGTGGCCAAGCTGCCAAAGGTTGTCATAACGCACCGAGGCATCAAGGCGCAGGGGCGTGGTGTTGGCGCTGTAGCGGTTGTTCAACTCAACGCTGGCGTGCAGCGGAAAAGAGTCCTCGACGACCAGCTCGACATCCACCGATCCGGGCACCGCCCCGGGTTTGAACTCCGGAGTGACACGCAGGTCCGCCCGCTTGTTCAAGCGGATCACATCTTTCTCCACATCGCGAAAATTCGGGATCGATCCCTCGGCCAGCGAAGGGGCCAGACGTTTGATCCGCTCGATGTCATGAAAACGTGAACCTTTGACCGTGAGCCGACCGACCGGCATTTCCTGAACAGAGAGGATGACCACTCCCTTGCTGGCGTCCTGGGGCGGCACATCCACCACGACCGTCTGGTATCCCGCGCGGTGGTAGCGCTTCTCCAGCTCCGCCCGCGCCAGCTCGACATCTTCCTCCGTGCGATCGGGCCCCATGTAGGCATACACAGCCATATCCACCTCGTCACGCGGGAGTTGCCGCACCCCGATGATCCGATACTCGCGGATATAAAAACCCTGCGGCGGGGCTTGTTCGGAACTGGCACCGACCGCCGACGCCTCCACTTCCCGGGCCAAGGCCGAATCCATCCACCAACCAGTCGAGATCGCCAGGCACACAACGGTCAAAACACGACCGATACGCGTTGTCCGGGTCATCCGGAGAAACGCCAAGCGACGTGTGCTGAGTGATGGGCAAAACATGGGCGTGCAAAGACCCGGAATTCTGTCTTTCCCGTGCCCAAGAAAACAAAACCCGCATTGTGAACTTTCCGTAACATTGACGGGTGCCACTTCAAAAAAAATGTCCCGCCTCTTGCGGGACATCTCTTCTCAGCGGATCGTCACCCGCTTCACTGCGCCGGGCCGGTTACTCCACCGTCGCCAGAGCGGCTTGGGATTTTGCCACCACCGCCTCGGGCAGCGGAATGTAACCGAGATCGTCGGCGTAGGATTGCCCCTCGGTCAGACCAAAGTTCACAAAGTCTTTCAAAGCCTTCAGCTTCGCCGCATCGGGGTAGGATTTGTAGAGCATCAACCAAGTGAACGACGTGATCGGGTAGGCATCCGGGTTTTCCGGATCGACCGGCCAAGCGCGGAGATTTTCCGGCAATTCCACCGAGGCCAGAGCCGCGGCCCCGCTGGCCGGTCCGGGCGTGATGAAACGCCCGGCTTTGTTTTCGATCGAGGCCATCGAAAGACGGCCCTGCTTGGCGTAGCCATACTCGATGTAGCCAATCGTCCCCGGGGTCTGTTTGATCAATGCCGTGACTCCCTCGTTGCCCTTGCCACCAATGCCGACCGGGAAAGTCACCGTTTTGTCGTAGCCGACTTTCTCGTCAAACTCCGGGCTGATGGCCGCAACGTGCTGGGTGAACACATAAGTCGTGCCGCTTCCATCCGAGCGGTAGGCCAC
Organism: Chthoniobacterales bacterium; assembly: GCA_044343805.1. Classification (GTDB taxonomy): domain Bacteria; phylum Verrucomicrobiota; class Verrucomicrobiia; order Chthoniobacterales; family JACTMZ01; genus JACTMZ01. The sequence continues at coordinate 5,857 of JBIJDZ010000075.1, forward strand.
GTTGATCATTTGGTCCGGCAGTTTCGCGCCGGGGTTGCTGACCACGATGGCCGGATCGTTCCACTTGGTGATGGCTCCGAGAAAAATACCCGCCAACGCCGAACGCGAGAGCTTCAACTCCTCGACCCCCGGCAAATTGTAAGCCAGCACGACGCTGCCCGCCGTCGCCGGTATCAACACCGTTCCACGGGCCACTTTGGCCATTTCCTCATCGGACATGGCCGCATCGCTGGCCCCGAAATCCACGACCCCTTGGACGAAGTTTTTCACGCCGGCACCGCTCCCGACCGACTGGTAGTTCACCTGCACGGCCGCTTCCTTCTTGTTGTATTCTACTCCCCAGCGTTGGTAGAGCGGTGCGGGAAATGTCGCCCCGGCGCCCGAGAGTTGCTGAGCTTGCAGAGAACCCACCGCGAGGAGAGAGGCTACACCGAGTAAATGAAGAGCATGAAGTTTCATCATAAGATTATGCGTTCGAGAGTAAGGAGATCGGCGAAAAACTACCAACAACGATCGGGAAACAATTTCGACACATTCACCCACGCTGAAAAAGGGGTGTCTTCAATCGTTTCTCAACCGATAGCCCTCGCCACGCTCGGTCACGATCCACTCGGCCCGCTTCCCCAGCTTGGCCCGTAGCCTCCTTACATGCGTATCCAAAGTCCGGTCCGTCGCCCGGCTCCGGCTGGACTGCTCCATCCCCCAGACATAGCGGAAAAGCGTTTCACGTCCGACCACTCGACCGGCCCTCTCGATCAGAATGGCGAGCAGCTTGAACTCCTTGCCCGTCAGGTCGAGACGCTCCCCGTCCATGCGGATTTCAAAATTCGTGCGGTGAAATTCAAAAGGTCCCACGCGGAGGACATCATTGGCCTGCACGGCTTGATCATATCGGCGAATCACCGACTGCAGCCGCAAAACAAGTTCCCGCGGATCGAAAGGCTTGGTGAGAAAATCATCGGCGCCGGATTCCAAGGCATCAATGCGCGCCTTGGGCGTTGACTTGGTGGAAAGCACGACCAGGGGAATGTTGGCCGTGGCGGTATCGCCTTTGAGCGAGCGGCAGATTCGATCGCTGCTCGCATCCGCGTCGAGCACAAGGGCCTGCGGACTTAGATGACGCGCCGACTCGAGCGCCGAAGTGCCGGTCGCGCCCTCGTGGACCTTGAATCCCGCCTTGGCCAAATTACGACGAATGCTGCGGGTAAAGTCGCCGTCGCCACCGATCAGCAAAACGTCTGTGCCGGCACTTTCGGGGTCGTTCATGCGGCGCACGCTAAAAAGTCACGCACCAGCCACAAGGCCAAACACCCAACGTGGCGAAATTGTTACACTCGCCAAAGCCGCTGCAACGGCCCAAATCTGCCGTGTTCCTGCGACAACGGCGCTGGGTTTAAATTTCGATCTTTTCTGTCCAGCGCGGCGTCGCCCCGGGTTGCGAAGCGACAAATGCCGCCACCTTGGCGCAGATCGGCGAGGCTTTGCGAAGATCCGTGCCCCGCGCCAAGGCTGCCGCCAAAACGGCACAAAACGCATCCCCCACACCCACCGTGTCGATCACCCCGACCGGAACCGCGGGTTGCCGCCAAAGATGGCTGTCATGGTAGAACCATGCCCCGTCGGCGCCGTCAGTCAGCACTGCCTGACGCAGCCCAAACTCCCGCAGCAACCCCGTAAAAAGATCCGGCACCTCGCCTTGCGCCCCGAGCATTTGCGACACCACGGCCAACTCCTCGACATTCAGTTTGAGGACATCGGCATGGCGCAGACTCCACAGAACCACTTCCTCATCGAAAAACGGCGCGCGCAAATTCAGATCCACCAGCACGCGCCCCCCGTTCTGCCGCACTTGCCGCGCCCATTCCCGGATCGTCGCGCGCGAGATGGGATGCCGTTGCGCGAGGGTTCCGCAGACAAATACGCGAACCTCGCACCGTTGCACCGCGGGCAGCTCGATAAAATCCCACGCCGACGGTTCAGCGATCTCGTAACGTGGCCCGTCGGTCACTTCAACCACGCCCGTCGGTTGATGGTGATCCGTCTGCACGAAGGCATCATCGACGGACGATGCGCGCAGCCATTCCCGCAGCTTCACCCCGCGGTTATCTTCACCCAACCGGGAGACCAACCCGACATGCATCCCGAGCACCGCGGCATGGTAGGCCACATTGGCCGGAGCGCCGCCGGGAAATTCGCGGCCGTGAACGCAATCAACGAGCAACTCGCCGGCGCAGAGGATGTCCATCGCTCCGGGCGCCAGCTCTCGTCAGGGCTG
>JBIJDZ010000004.1:0-57423 GCA_044343805.1 Chthoniobacterales bacterium
GCGTCACCGCCTCGGTGAATCATCCGCATGTGGTGCGGGTTTATTCGTTCGGCGAAGCCGCGGGGCAATTTTACCTGGCGATGGAGTTGGTGGAAAAAGGCACGCTGGACGACCTCATGGCCATCCAGTCGTGCGTGCCTGAGGCGCAGGTGCTGGAAATCGGTGTGCAGATTGCCCAAGGGTTGGAAGCCGCGTCGGAAAAGGGGCTCATTCACCGAGATGTTAAACCGGGAAACATTCTGTTTGCCGACGCGCACACGACGAAGATTGTGGATTTCGGTCTGGCCCGCGTGCTCGAGGAGGAGGCCGGGGCCCGCGGGGAAATCTGGGGCACGCCCTATTACATTGCGCCGGAGCGTTTGAATTATGAGCCGGAGGATTTTCGCAGCGATATTTACAGCCTCGGGGGCACTCTTTTCCACGCGATCGCCGGCCGGCCCCCGTTCGAAGCTGAGAATGCGGGTCTTGTCGCCCTCAAGCAATTGAAAAGTCAGCGCGTGAGCCTCGAGGCTTTTGCGCCGGACGTGGCTTCGGAGACCGCTTTCGTGATCAACCGCATGCTGGAGAAAAATCCCGACGACCGCTACGCCAGCTACGGCGAGTTGATCGAGGATCTTGAGTTTGCCAGATCCAAGGTCCTCGAGCGGGCGGGGCGTCCCGCCGGAGCCAGACGGGAGGTGGTGGCGGTGGAAACAAGCCGCAGCAAACTTTATGTGTCTTTGATCACGGTGGCGGTGGCTGCATTGATCCTAGCGGTTGGCTTGTTTATGTTTTTCACCAGCGAACGTCCGGAGGTCAAAACTGTGCGCGAGACCATATTCGCCCGGCCAACGGCCGATCCTATGGAGTCGGGTATGCAGGCGCTGGTTGTCGGGGATTGGCCAAAAGCGCAGGCGTTTTTCAGCAAAGCGGTCGCTGCGGACGAAATCATGACTAAGCAGGGCCAATGGGCGCGAGTCAATCTGGCCACCGCCCTGACTTTGCAGAATCAGCAGGAACGAGCGCGAGTGATCTGGAAGGCCATCCGGCAAGCGGGATTGTTTTCCGAACGTCTCGAGCATCACGAAACCGGCAACATACTCCAAGACGCCGCTAACTTCGGCTTGCGGAAGACGCCAGTGCGACTCGAGGACATGAGGAATTACCCGTCGGAAGGGCCTAAGGCGCTAGCGTATTTTTTTGCCGGGCTGACCAACTGGCGTCTCGGAGATAGGTCTGAAGCGGCGCGTATCTGGAAGGAGTTTCTCGACAAGCCCTCACCGCATGGAGTGCCTTATTGGGATGATTATCAGGCGACTGCACGGTGGTTGATGAGTCAGCCTTGAATTTGCACCTGTTGAGCTTCGTCGTATTATACATCTTATGAGTGCGGCGGTGGAATTTCTCGGACAAGTTCTTGAGCGAAATGATCGTGCGCGCCTATCGTGATAACTTATCGATGAGACGACCGCTCAAACTACATATCAAAGCTGCACTGTTCTGTGGCTTGGTCGCTATCCTCCTGTCTTTGCCTTTGATCTGGGCACTCCAACTTCCCGGGTGGCCGGGTTGGCGTCCCGAGTTGGTGAGTCCGCGTGCCGAGGCCCTGTTGTCTGTTTTGTTGGCGTTGTGGACGGCGTGGTGTGTGGTTGATATTCCCCGCAGAGGTTTGAAGGTCCTCACTTGGATCGCAACTTTCTGGCTTTTGGGGAGCGGTCTGTGGATTGCCGGTCTCTACGGCTTCACCTCGAATCCGCTGGCGCCGCTCGTTGCGGTAGGATTGTCCGGTGCCGGGGCGCTGGCGTTCTCCTTTTCGCCGGCCGGTTCGCGCCGAGCGAGATGGGAGGCGCTCGTGGGCAACCGGGTGGCTCCAGAGGTTCTAAGATCCTCGATTGATGAACGCCATTTGGAAGATGGACCGCGGACGAAAATTCTCGCCGTCGTAGAGGTGCTTTGGCCGGGAAGTCCGACCGATGAGCATCAGGCTTGGGGTAGCTTGACGGAACGGGCAGGGCGGGCGGCGGAGCATTTTCTAATGGCGGGTGGTTACCTCGAGCGCTGCGACGGCGAGGGGGCACGTTTTATTTTCGGCTGCTGGGGTGGCGAAATCTCGCCGACTGCCGTGCTTGAGGTGGTGAATGAGTGGGTCAAAGTTGCCGGGGGATGCGTGGCGATCGCTCGGGGCGAGTGCGTGACTGGGGTGGGATATTTTCCCACCGGCGCGCGCTGGACGGTGGGAGGCGTACCGTTGCGTCGGGCGGCGCGCATGGCGGCAGCCGCGCGCGGATATGCTGCGCGCGTTGTGGTGGAGGATACTCTGGCCAAAGAAGTCAGCGAGGCGTGGATGTCGAGACGCCTGGCTTGGTGGGACTTCGAGGGTGAACGGATTCTGTTGAGAGAGATTGTTGATAAAGCGGAAGATGCCTCATCTGAGGCAGGGGAGGCGTTGCGCCGCTGGGACCGGGCGTGGGATGCTTTCTGGAACGGCGATTGGTCCACCGCGGAGAACGTCTTCGGGGCTTTGGCGCGCGAGCGCGACGACCATGCCGCGCGGATTTTTGCCATGCGCAGCGAGGCCGCTCGTCGGCAGGATTCGGAAAAGTGAAAAACGCGGATTATCCAGAACCATTTCGCGCGCTGGTCCGCGAGTTGCGCCGTTTGCCCGGGGTGGGCCCGCGAAGCGCCGAGCGGATGGCGTTGTGGTTGCTGGAAGATGGCGCGCGCTCGGCTGCTTTGGCCGAGATGGTTGCGGGCGCTCGGGAAGCGTTACGCCATTGCGTTGAGTGCGGATTTTTCTCCACCGGGGAGCACTGCGAGCTGTGCGCCGATGATGAGCGTGAGCGTTTGCTCTGTGTGGTCGAAAGGGCTACCGATATTCTGCCGATTGAACGTTCGGGGGCGTTCCGCGGTTATTATCACGCGCTGGGCGGAAGGCTTTCACCTTTGGAACATGTTGGTCCGGAGGATTTGCGCTTGGCCGAGCTGAAATCGCGTCTGGACCACGGCGAATTTACCGAGGTGATTCTGGCGTTGAGTACCGATGTTGAAGGCGAAGCCACGGCCAACTATCTGGTGGCAATTCTGGTGCCGCGCGGTGTGCGCGTTTCGCGTCTGGCTCAAGGTATGCCGGCGGGTGGCGGGCTCGAAAACACCGACGAACTCACTCTGGCCCGCGCTATGGCGGGCCGGCGCGAGGCGGCCGGCCGATGATCGTGAAACGGCGTGCGTTCGCCGCAGTGGTGTTGATGTCGATGGTCGGCGGAGTACAGGCTTTGCCGACGCAAAATTTGTCCGCCGCGGCCGAGCACTCGGATTGTCATGACGAGTATTCGCTACTGGTTTGGCACAAGGGGCGCGTGATTTTCGAGCGCGGGCGCGACCATGAAAGCCCGGCGCCAAGGATTTACAGTATCACCAAGAGTCTTGTGTCCATCGGCGTGTTTCGTAACGCGTTGTCTGGCGGACTATCGCTCGGGCAGCCGGCGCGGTTCGCGCCAGCGCGCGGAGTCACGCTGGAGGAACTGCTCAACCAGAGTTCCGGTTTGCCCCCCGCTCATCGTGAGTTTTACTCCGCCGGCCTGCGGGACAAAGAAGCTGTGCTGCGCCGTCTCAAGCTGAATGGTGAGCGTGGCAGGTTTGTTTACGGCCCCTCGCACTGGGAGGTGCTGGCTGAGGAAATTCACCAAATCTCTCTCCGTCCTCTCGATCGATGGTTGAAAAAATTCGTGCCCGGGGCCAAGCGCCGGGTGTTGAAGAGTTGGGGTCGCGATGATCATGGTCGCCTCTTTTTTTCCACCGGTGCGCGGATGGATGCGCGTGATCTTTTGCCTGCTGCCCAAGAGGTGCTGCGAGGGCTGCGGGACGGCCGGGGGTGCTGGCCGGTTGAAGTGCGAGACCTGATGGCCAGAGGCACATCGGCCAATCGTATGTATGCGCTGGGATTTTGGCTCAATCGCGGCGCTGGGCAAAAGGGCGCGCGGGAGATAGACGTCGAGTCGGCTTTGGGGTCCCCGAAGTCGGAGGATTTTTGGCGTCAGGGGTGTCTGAGTTTGGCTGCACCGGCCGATATGGTTGCGATGATCGGCTCGCGCGGCCAACGCGTTTACGTCGTGCCTTCGCGGGACTTCGTGGTGATTCGCCTCGGCGCCGGGAGAGGGTTTAACGACGCTAAGTTTCTGCGCTGTTTGTTTGGCTCGTGACAAGGCCGATCAGGGGATGCCGGCGGGCAGGGCGCGGGGGGCATGCTCGGGAGGAAGAGCCAGCAACAAAGTGGATTCGCCGCGTTGCCAGCGGTAGCCGAAGCCAAAGGGCAGCGGGAAAGCCTCACCACGCTCGTAGATTGAGCGCATGGCGGGTTGGTTGTATTTGGTGAATATATCGAGCGGCTTGGTGTAACGGCCGAAGAAAATCAAATTCCAGCCTCTGGCGCGGAATGTGGAGAGTGGAATCCCCGAGTCGTCCTGCACGATGGCGCGGCAGTGACCGAGCAGAAAATCCCGAACCCGGGAAAAACTGCCTTCGTGGGGCAGATATGAGGCTGCTTTGAGGTAGCCGGTGGCGGGTCCGCGGGCGGAGAGCCATTCAAGGATTGAAGGGTTGAGTTTCAAGGAGCTATCGGCAAGGTTGGCTTGCACATAAACAACCTCCGAGATCGGTGCGCCCGGACCCGCGCGAAAAACAATCCGCACCGCAGGATGTCCGCCGGGTGAGTCGCCGGGGACCAAGTGCCCGTCGGATTTGAGGGTCAGACGTTCCGCGGCATCGATACGGGCATCGGTGAACGACAGAAAAACCAGCATGATGGGGAACACGCCTTGGAAGGAGGAGGAGGCAAGGTCCGACTTCATGTCTTTTGTGATGAAATGGCTGAAATTCATGATGACCTCGGTCGATTTGCGCAGGGTGGCGAGGCTGGCGTGGAGCTGCTCTGGTGTCAGTTCAAGCGGATTGGCCAGACGACCAACGGGTTCCAAGCCTCCCAAGGCGTAGGATTGGGCGCCGGGAAAAAGCGCCAAAGCACTGATCAGGTCGGGGCCACCAAACAAGTAGGTTACATGGGATGAGGCGCTGATTCGTGGAACCAGCTCCGCGGCCGACCAGGCGCGCATGGGGGCGAAGTATTGCTCATTGTAACGGAACCATTGGGAGGCGTATTCGCGGGCGTGTTCGCGGTATTCGGGTGAATTCTGTAAAGGTGCGAGCGAGCTGGCCGATGGCAGTTCGCGCCCGGCGAGAAAGGCTGCCAATTCGGTGGGTGAGAAGGCTCGGGCCAGCGGTGCACTCAGTATTGCGGCACCTAAGACAATGATGATGCGGATGTTCATGTAGCCCGGATATTTTGGCTTCGTGCCACCAAGGTGTAAACAAGCAGTGCCGCGACCAGGGTGAGCAGGCCAAACAGGGCCTCCAATGGTTTGACGATTGCCGTGTAAACCATGGCAAACCCGCTGATCGCCAAGAAGAGCAACGGTGGCAGGGGGTAGAGCGGGATACGGAAAGGGCGGGGCAAGTCGGGTTGCGTGCCTCGCAGCACCATCACTCCGAGTACGGCCAGAAAACTGCACGCCAGCAAGGCAAGCTGCGTGTAAACCAGAATTTGCTCGAAGCTTGAGGTCGCCAGAAGAAACAATGTGAGGGTGCTCTGCGCGAGCACGGAGCGAACGGGAATACCTGCGGCATTGCGCAAGTTGAACCAGCCGAAAGTACGGGGGTAGTCCTCACCCAGCACCATGGCCACGCGCGGTCCGGCCCAGATCATGGCGCTGATCGCGGAGATCAGCCCCAAGGCGATAATAACCGCGACCAATTTTCCGCCGAGCAATCCGAAAGCCGATGCGGCGGCGACTTGCGCCACGTTGATTTGACCGGCCATTTCATCCATCGGGGCGGCTTGGAGAAATGCATAGTTGAGCGTCAGGTAGAGAAGCATGACGAGCAAAGTGCCTGCCGCCAGAGCCCTGGGGATATCACGCGCCGGGGTGCGCACCTCATCGAGTATGTAAGTCGCGGCATTCCAACCCGAGTAAGCGTAGAGGGTAAACAACAGCGCGACGGCAAATGGCGGCGAGAGGATGTGGTGCTCCCATGCCGGTGAGGGCTGTGGAGTTGTCTCCGACGTGCTGAGCAGAGACAGCGAAAGAATGATAACCAAACCGATCTTCAACAAAGTGAAAAAGATTTGAAAGAGGCTGCTTATCCGGAGGTCGCGCAAGTGAAAGAGAGTGACCACGACGACAATGGCCGTTGCCGATGCACGAATGGGCATGTCCGGGACGACGCCCTGCAGGTAAGAACCGAAGGCCATCGCGCTCAAGGATACGGGTGCGGCAAAACCGACGACAATGGAAACGAGTCCGGCCATGAAGCCCACAGCCGGGTGATAAATCTTGCCAAGAAAATGGTACTCCCCGCCGGATCGAGGCAGAGAAGCAGAAAGTTCCGCATAGCAAAGTGCACCGCAAAGCGCGAGGACTCCTCCCAGAAACCAGAGGAGCAAGATGGCTTCAGGAGAAGGGATTTGCGCCAGTTGGAAACCCAGGCTGGTGAAAATGCCAGTGCCGACCATGTTGGCCACCACCAGCGCAATGCAGGCCGGGAGGCCGACTTTAGTGAGAGCGGTCATGGTGTCGAGCTTCCAGCTTGGGCTTGCCACTTCATGAGGAGCACTCCTAGCATGACAAACCGCATGAGCACCATTCTCTTCCGCCGCTTTTTAGCCAGACCTTTGCAAGTAGCCTATGTGGTGCCCAGTTCCCGAGCCATGATCAAACGCGTGCTCGGACGCATGGATTTCACCCAACCCAGGACCATCGTTGAGTTTGGCGGGGGAGAGGGCTGTTATACGCGGGAAATTCTGAAACACATGGGGCCAGAGGGACGTCTGTTGGTTTTTGAACTCGACCCTCATCTGGCCGAGCACCTGCGTGAGCAGTTTCGCGATGATGGTCGGGTGCACATTTACCAATCCGATGCGGCGCACTTCCGTGACGAATTGCAAAAATTAGGCATCGATCATGCCGATTACGTGATTTCCGGTATCCCGTTCAGCTACATCGAGCCTCGCAAGAAAAAAGAGATACTCCATGCCGTGCACGACGGTCTGAAGCCTGACGGCGTATTTTGTGTTTACCAAGTCTCGATGGAATTGAAGCGCCACGCCCGCATGTTTGCTGCTTCCGAAGTGGAGTATTTTCTGGCGAACATCCCGCCGATGTTCATCATCGCGTTTCACAAATCCGAGATAACGTTGCGCAAAAAGGCGAAAAAAGCAGCTAAGAAGTACCGCCACCGGTCACAGCCGGCGGCGGCTTGAGCAAACCGTTTATTTGGGCAGTAGGTCTGCCACCATCGCACGCTCCTCTTTGAGTTCGTTGACCGTGCGGTCGATTTTCTCCCGAGCAAAGGGATTGATGGGAACGCCTTGCACGATGGTGGCTTGGTCCTCTTTCGAGCTGACTGGGAAGCCGCTGATCAAGCCATCCTCGATGCCGTAGGACCCATCTGAGCAAAGCGCCACGCTGTGCCAATCCCCGGCAGGCGTCTTGCCACGGAGGCTGCGGACGGTTTCGATGGCCGCATGCGCCGCCGAGAAAGCGGATGATGAACCGCGCGCCTTGATGATGGCGGCGCCTCGTTCCTGCACCGTTTTGATGAAATCACCTTCGAGCCAGGCGTGGTCGCTGATCACGGCGGGCGCGGGTTGGCCGCCGATCCGGGCGTTGAAGAAATCCGGGAATTGGGTGTTCGAGTGGTTGCCCCAGATGGTCATGTTGGTGACGTCGCGGGAGAGAGCGCCGGCTTTCTCCGCAAGTTGTGCTTTGGCGCGGTTTTCGTCCAGGCGGGTCATGGCAAACCAGCGTTCGGCGGGAATGTCGCGAGCATTGTTCATGGCGATGAGGCAGTTCGTATTGCAGGGGTTGCCGACCACGAGGATGCGCACGTCGGGTGCGGCGTTTTTTTCGATCGCGCGTCCCTGACCGACGAAGATTTTGCCGTTGATGCCAAGGAGGTCTTTGCGCTCCATGCCGGCTTTGCGCGGTACGCTGCCGACGAGAAGCGCCCAACTTACGCCGGAGAATCCGCGGTCGAGTTCACTGGTTGTTTCGATGCCTTCGAGCAACGGAAAAGCGCCGTCCTGCAATTCCATGGCCACCCCTTGCTGGGGGGGGTGGGGGGGTTCGATCTCGACAAGTTGAAGAATGACGGGCTGGTCTTCACCGAAGACTTGTCCGCTGGCAATACGCGGAAGGAGGGAGTAGCCGATCTGTCCGGCGGCGCCGGTTACTGCAACACGAATGGTTTTTTTCATCGCCCTGTAGTGTGGCGCATAGAGGCCTCTGTCTCGATCAAAAAATAAGGAAACCCGTTCCGCCAGCAGGCAAAACGGGTTTCCTTGATGGAGGGGGAAATCTTTTAGAGCTTGCTCTTGAGATCTTTGCCCACGCCGAACTTCACGCCCTTCGAGGCTTTGATTTTAATGCGCTCGCCTGTCTTCGGGTTCACACCCATGCGGGCTTTGCGGTTCACGACTTTGAACGTTCCGAAGCCGACGAGCTGCATGACTTTGCTTTTTTTGAGGTGGCTTTTGATGCCTTCGACGACGGCGTTCACTGCGCGCTCGGCGTCAGCTTTGGTGCTGTTGAGTTCTTTTTGGACGGACTCGATAAGTTTGACTTTGTTCATTGTTGGATATGCGGATTTTGCTTTTAGAAATGTCTCTTGGACAAGCGGTTTTTGTTTGATCGGGCGCCGACTGTCAATGGTCATTCCGCCTGTGCGGCGAATTTTTTGCCGGGTTTTTGATTTGACAGAAAAGTCGGTGCGGGTCCCGCTGATAAGATGAATCGTGATACGTTTGGAATAACCGATAAATTCTTGGAAACCATCCGGCGCAATCTGCGCACTGTGCCGCGCATCGCTCCCGATGCGTACGTGGCCGAGGAGGCGACGCTGATCGCCAATGTGGAGATCGGCGCCGAGGCAAGTGTCTGGCCTCAAGTGGTCATGCGTGGAGATGTCGCAGAGATTGTCATAGGCCCGCAGTCGAACGTGCAGGACGGTTCGGTGGTGCATGTGGCCGATGGTTTGCCGGCGGTGGTGGGGCGCTTGGTCACGGTCGGTCACAAGGCCATCATCCATGCCTGCAGGATCGAGGATGAGGTGCTTGTGGGAATGGGGGCGATCGTGCTGGACGGCGCGCATGTGGGAGCGCGTTCGATCATTGGGGCCAATGCAACGGTGAAGCAGGGGATGATCATCCCGCCGGGTTCTCTCGTTCTAGGGACCCCCGCCAAGGTTGTGCGGGAATTGTCCGCTGAGGAGCAGGCTGGGGTCAAAATGTGGGCCTTGCGCTACGTGCGCTTGTCGCGTGAATACCTCGCTGTACGGACTTTAGAAGCGGTGAACTAAGGCTGCGGTTTGTTCTCCGTGTGATCATCTCCGCATTCGAGGTGGGTGATGACATGTGCGGCGGGCCGGATGCTTTTCTCCAGAGTGTCTTCAATCTCCGTGGCTATGCGGTGGGCGTCACGGAGAAGAATGTCCGCCGGGAAGTCGAGGTGAAGCTCGACAAGGTGGGCGTCGCCGATGTTGCGGTGCCGCAAGTTGTGGTGCGTGATGTTATGGCGGCTGGTTTCTCCTGCGACGATACGTTCGATCTCACGATGCACTTCGGGATCGGCGGCATCCATGAGCCCGCTGATGCTGCGGCGGACAAGTCGAGTGCCGGAGACGAGGATATTTGTCGCGGCAATCAGTGCGAAAAGCGGGTCCCAGTAAGCCCAGTCCGTCCATTTCACGAGTCCGAGAGCTACTAACACACCGAGACTGGTCCAGCAGTCGGTGAGAACGTGGTGGCCGTTGGCCTCAAGGATGATCGAGCCGCGTTCTCGGCCGGTGCGCACCAGATGCCAGCCCAAGGCGCCGTTGAGGATAGCCGCGATGGTTGTCAGGGCCAGGCCGGTGGGAATGTGTCCGAGTTGCGGTCCCTGCCAGATCGCACCCATCGCTTCATAAATGATGTAAAGTGCCGCCGCGATGATCATGGCCCCTTCGAAGCCCGCGGAGAAAAAGCTGATTTTGGCGTGCCCGTAGAGATGGCCGGAGTCGGCCGGTCGCAGGGTGAGCCAGAGGCTGTAAGCGGCAAAAGCGACGGCGACGAGATGCGCGGCGCTTTCGCCCAGGTCGCTCAAAATTGCGGTTGAGCCGGTCCAGGCGTAGGCCACGGCTTTGAGTGCGAGAAGAAAGATGCCGGCGCAGACGGAGAGAGCCATGGCAAACTTCTTTTCCGTGGCAGCAGTTGGCGCGGGCAGTGTTTCTCCCATGTGCGGAACTCTTTGCCTTTGTTCCCGTGGCGAGGCAAGCGCGATGTCGATGCAGTGCGCCTTGTTCCCAGTGGCTGATGGCGTTAAATCTGCTTCAAGTAAATTCATGAAAACTGCTGATTTGCTCAAAAAAATCGGACCATTGCGTGGGAGTCTTGGCGGTGGAGAAGACTCCGAGGGGATGAAACGGCGCATTTCTTACATCAATCTCAAACTCCGCGATCTCGGATGTCCGACTTTCCCCACACAGTTCGATCCCGAGTTTGCCGACCTGGTGGGCGGGTTGATGGCTCTTAACCGCGAGAAAGACCGCCTGCTGGCCAGGCACTTATGCCCGGTGGACCATCGTATCCAGAATTTTCTTTATGATTACCTGCAGGATGTCGTTGAGGTTCCCCGCCTGCCCAATCACACCTTTGTCCTCGATCGTCACGGTTTGGCCAGGTTGCTTTCCCTGCCGCCCGACCGCGACGAGTTCTCCTCCGATATCATCAGCTCCTACCGCGTGCGTCAGGGGGTCCTGCACAACCCGAAAAGCGACCGGCGAACAACCGAGGGAATTTTCCATGTGACCGAGGGTGGTTTGCCGGTGCCGGATGACAAAAAAGCGGTGCCGAGGGTGGTTTTCGGTCGTCTGCTGGCGGCGGCGTTGCAGCCTCCTCCGGAGTTAATGCGCTTGCCTTTCACTTCGACATTGTCCGAGCAGGCGGAATGTTTCGTCTCCCTTTTTCTCCGTCCTGTGGTGAGCCCGGAAGTTCCGGGTGTGAGCCCGGAAAAGAGCATGGAGGTGCGTTTCTTTGTGCCTGGCGGTTTGGTTTGCAATCTCGATTTTGTCGAAAGCATCTTCGGCAACTCCGGTGATCCGAACCTTCTGCAGAACGATGCTGGACTCGATACCGAGCACTGGACCGGTCACACGGGCTGCATCATTCTCGCGCCGCATCTCAACAAACTGACCAAAAAAGACTTGGGTTTGCCTCAGTGGGATGATGCGACCGAGCGGCAACGCCGCGACGGTATGTGCTGGAAGTCACCCGAGGAACTCTACAATGACGGGGTTGCTTTCAAAATTACCGCGCGCAATGAGGAGGGTGTCGTGGTCACGGTGATCTCCGACAACTACTTCGGCTATTGCAAAAAAGAGGTCAAAACGCAGTTGGGCATGGCGGCCAACCTTTTTGGCAACGCCGAGGAAGAGCATGCGGGGGGCGCTCTCATCTTCCCGAGCTATGATCTGGCCGAGCAGATTGCGGTGGAGGATTTGCCGTTGGAGATGCCGCGTGGATTTGACCAGGCCATGGATCTTCTCGGGGACACCGTGGAGAGGTATGCCGAGGGTTACGCCATTGACCGTGAGTTTCCCGAGGTTGTCTATGTGCCGGAGGATGCGCGTTTCCAGCTTCTCGCGCAGAAAGTTTCATGGCAGCGCGGCGGGGAAGACCGCGAGATCCCGCTGCGGCTTCACCATCACTACGTGCTGCCATGCGGCTACAAAATCCGCATGGAAAAGCCGGCAACGGGACGTGTCTGGAGGCTCATCGGCACGATGGCCGAGGGAACCCTTTGCCACAAGCCATGCACGGTTTCCGGCGGCGGAAAATCGGAAATTTCCAAGCCCATCTCCGATGCCATTCTGCAGGGCCCGATTTTTGTCGCGGACTATGTGCGGGATTTCAATCTCGTCGATGAGTTGCTGCGACGTGACTATTCGCAGCGTTATGCCGATCCGGCGCGCAAGGGCCGGGACACGCGGTTGGTCTTGAGTCCGCGTCGCTCCCTGGGGTCGGTCATCAAACTGCTTACACCTTCGCCGGCCTTCAGCGCCGATTACAATGCCTGGTTGGAGAGCATCCCGCAGCACATCAAAGAGTTGGTTTTTGTCTTGAAGCGCCTTTACCGCCCAGAATGGGGCGAGCATTGGCGGGAAAACTTCAGCGTGGACACGGTCAACGGCATGCCGGCCAACGAACTGCGTTTTCGCACCCGCAAGCTGGTGTCGAATTTTCTTCGTGTCGGCTTCGACGCGCACAATTCATGGCGTACCTTCGGGCTGCGAAAAGATTTTTTTCCTGCGGTGAAAATCCAGATGGAAGACGACATTACCGCCTCGACAGTTGTGCCCAGGGATTTGCTGGCTCACTGGCTGGACGACCAGACAGCGCATTTGCGCGGCGTGAAATTCGTGCACAATTGCGAATACCGGCTTTTCCAGCGTCCGGATGACGCTGTGCATCGCGGTTATGACAAAGTTACCGAGCTGGATTTTGCCCATGGCGGAAACTTCTTTTCAAATTACCAGCCACTCTCCGTCGAGGAAGCGCAGGCCATTTTCGACGATGCCGTCGGCTATTTTGAATACACGCGGCCGATGCAGAAGCTTATCGCCGGTTACCTTAAGTGCGGGCAGCCCGCTTATCTCGTTTCCAACGCGAATCCGCGGTTGGTCGATGGTCGGCCGACCAAAAACCCGCGATATCTGCAAACGCGTCCCGACCTTCTCGACCCGTGCGGGCGCCACCTTGCCGATGTAGGTATTCGTTTGGCGCGCGGGCTGCGCCAAGATCAACCTGCTCTCACGCCGGTCAACGCAGTCCTCTCGGGTCGGCGCAACAACCCGCCGGACAGGGGTGCTGGCATCCGTTCTTTGGCTGTGTACAGCCCGATCCACCACATGGAGTTGCCGGAGCTTTTCATGGAGTTCATCTGCAGTATGACCGGCAAGTCACCCTCCACTACGGGTGCAGGATCGGAGGGGGCGCTGACCAAGGGTCCGTTCAATGCCTTGCCGCCGATCTACGACCTCAATGCGGCCTTCATATCCTATGTCGTGACCGGATATGACGGATTTGTCACGGCAGCCGGTTACGTCGGGCCGCATGCGCGGATCGATCACGATATCAGTCTCCTAGTGCCCGAAGTGTGGTGTCGCTTGTCTGTCGGCGAGCGTTCGCCGGACTTCCTGCACGAGCACGGCTATCTGGAGAGGGTACAGGACTTCGAGTTTGGCGGTCGTAAGGTACTCGCCAGCCGGTTGGGGAGCAGGATCACCAAAAAGTTTGTGAGCACTTTTTTCGGTCGCGTTTTCAATCATCCGCATGTTGTTTTGACCGAAGAAATGCTGCGCCCGGAAATGCAGGGGATGGGTTTGTTTGCCGATGGCATGGACAACATAATTGCCACGCAAAAGCGCGTTGCTGAACATTACTTTTCCGACGGGAGCGTCGAGTGGGCTTGTCCGCCCCTCAAAGCTCTGCTGCATATCATGCGTGACGACCACTACGAGGGCAAAACGCTCGACGCCGTGGAGATACGGGACATGTTCAATCCCGAGAATGTGCTGGCGAGCGATTGGTATCGTGCCCGTTTGGCGGCTAAGCAACGCGTGGACACGCGCCTCTGGACACGCCATGTCAGCTATCTCGAGCGATTCCTCCGTAACCCAAGCTACACGGCTGAGGCCGTGCGTTTGAAGGTAGAGGAGAAGCTCACGCAGGCGCGTCGCCAGTTGGCATCTGTGAGCAGCCCCGAGTATATTGAAACTCTTGCCGGAATGACCGGAGCGGAGCCTGCAGTGCCGGATCCGGCGGGCCAGCGCTGAAATCAGCTGAATGTCAGATTCTTCACGCCGGCAGCGGCGGCTGAATTGAGGACGTCGATGATGCGCTCTTGCCGGGCATCTTCGGAAGGGCGGATGATGACGGGGTCTTTGTCTCCGAATCGCTCGATATTCTCTTTGAGTCGGGCTCGCAACTCGGGCATCTCCTTGCTGGTCGGTGTATCGAAGACCTTGCTGTTGAGGCTGACAATGCCTTCGGGGCTGATGTCGATGATGACCGGGGTCGGGGGAGGTCCTGCGGCAGCCGCGCCGCGACCACTAGGGAGGCTGATATTCAGCTCACGTTCGACGACTTGCGATCCAGCCGATGCCATGAAGAAAAGCAAAAGGACGAAGACCACGTCCACCATCGGAGCAATCTGGAATCCTGCATCCCCGTCTTCTGAACCTACGGAACCTGCCATATGATTTATTCGCTAAAGTGAAAGTGTCTCAGGTAGATGCCGCAGCCGGCTTAGCTTCTTTGTCGACCACGGAAAAAGTGACATTGGCGATGCCAGCTTGACCGACCGCCTCCAGCAGGCCTCTGGTCACATTGTAGCGGACGTCTTTGTCGGCCCGGATCAGCACGCGCACCATGGGGTTTTTCTGAATATGGTTCTGTAACACCGGAATGAGATCGCCGGGCGTGGCGTATTCTTTTTCGTTCACGCTGATACCGACGCCCCCGCTGATGGGGTTGATGGCAAGATTGACGATGATTTGGCCCGGGTTTTCCTTGGCATCTTTAGCGTCTTTGGCCACGGGCAGCCGAATGTCTTTGTTCGATTGCAAAACCTCGGTCGAACTGATCGACATGAAGAAGACCAAAAGCACGAGCAGAATATCGATCATGGGAGCGATCTGAAACTCTGGTTCCGCCTCAGGCTCGGGCTGGCGGTGCTTTTTTTTCTTTTTTCCGTGGGGTGCGGGTTCGCTCATGGCGCGGCTGGGTTATGCCTGCCAATCAAGCGTTGATCCGCAGGAGGGGCAGGGATTTTGGCCGGCCACGACGGGAGCTTGGCAGATGGGACAATTGGTGGTGAGTTCCATAGAGACCTTGTTGGAAATAGAAGCCTCGGGAGCTCCGGTGGCGCCGGCATTGAAGTTTTCGCCGATGCGTAGGCCGGCAACTTCCTCGAACGGGATATCTTCGATCAATTGGTTGAGGGCGCTGTCCGCGTAAACGGTGGCGTCGTTGATCCGGTTGCGGAAAAAGTAGTAAAAAATGAAGGCTGGAATGGCGATGAAGAGACCGCTGGCGGTAGCGAGAAGGACCTCACCAATACTCATGGCGAGTTTGCGGGGGTCGGAAACGCCGGATTGGCCGAGCACGGCAAAGGCGCCCATCATGCCGATAACAGTTCCGAGAAGCCCGATCATCGGGGAAATAACGCCGATAACCGACAGGTAGCTGTTGCGGGTTTTGAAAGCTTGCGACTCTCGAACACCGATCTCGATTATGGCCGCTTCGGTGGCGTCCTTGCCGCGCCCGATGCGTTCCAAAGCCCCTCCGAGGACGGCACCGATGTAGGTTTTGGCATTTTCCCGGCAGGTGGTCCAAGCCTCCTGATAGTTGCCGGCTTTGAGGCTGTCATCCAGTGCCGCCACTAGAGTCTTGGGAGCCAAGGACTGGCGGCGAACGCTCAGGAACAGCTGAATGATGAAAGTCACCATGACAACCGAGGTGGCTACGATCGCGATCCAGATCATGATGATCAATGGACCGCCGTGGAGGATCATCTCAATGATTGATGTGCTTTCGCCTTCGGCTGCGCGCGCAGTGGTGGCACCTACCAGCAGGGCGATAGTTGGCAGGAGTGTTCTGAGATAGGGTTTGTTCATCATGGTGTGGGATCGTGTAATGAGAATTTGGTCAAGGAGCAATCAGGCCGTTGTTTTCGCTGCGGAGGGCATCGGCCCGCGCTTGTGATGTTTTGGCAGCATTTGTGTCGAATGGAAAGATGGCATAGGCTTTGAGATAATGCTCTAGAGCGCTTTGTTTTTCGCCAGCGGCCTCCCGCACGCGCCCCATGAGATAATGTCCTTGTGACAGAGCCGGACCATTTGCGGGCGATGGGAAAGCCGTTGCGGGCGATTTGGCTAGGACCGTTTCCAATAGCTTGGCAGCCTCATCATATTGCCCCGCATCCACGGCAAGTCGGGCCTTGCCCAAGTTGGCCAGAGAGGTTGCTTGCGGGTAGGTCTTGCTGAACTGTTCGTAAGCTTGCTTGGCGCCTTGGGTGTCGCCGGCAGCCAATTTGGCATCACCGAGCATGGCGGCCGCGCGCTCGGCCCATGGAGCGGGAAGTCCGGCGAATGTCTCGTTGAGTTTCTGCAAACCAGCCAGCGATCCTCGGGCATCGCCGGCGGCCAGTCTGGCTGCGGCGGACTCAAACTCCGGCGGGGTGGTCATGCGGATTTCGGTGACTTCGGCCAGCGGTATTCCGGCGGTTGAAGTGCCAATCTGCAGGAGAACGTTGCTGCCCCTGACGCCGACAATTTTGCCTTCGCGGTTCTGCCCGTTTTTGAGCGCGATGGTATCCTGCGCCCTTGTATGGGCGGCTGTTCCCGAGAGCATCATGATGGTGACCGCAACAAGGATGCGGGCGCGGGGGCTTGCTTTCATGAACATGATGAAATAATCCACGCATTCACTTTTTTCAACAAAATCGTCCCATGTTCACCACCATTCGCAAGCATCAGCGTTGGCTCATGCTCGTCATCGCCGTGCTCACCATCATCGCATTTGCCTGGCTATACAACACTACCGACCTGGAACGTGTGGGCACCAACATTGTTGCCAAGATCTACGGACGCGATGTCATGCAGGTCGATGTCGAGAGGTCGGTAAGGAATTACCAGTTGGCGCTGGCCTTGGGGCAATTCCAGCTCGTGCGTGATCTTTCCGGACAGGCCCAAACGGAGGAGGAGGCAGCAAACAACTTCATCTGGAACTTGATGATCCTGCAGCACGAATCCGCCGCTTTGGGCACCGAGCCGTCGGCCCAAGCCGTGGTGGCCCGTATCAAGTCGCTGCCGGTTTTCCAAACAAGCGGTCAATTCGACCCGCTGAAATATTCGGAATTTTTGCAGCAACAATTGGCGCCCCGCGGGTTCACCGAGCGTCAGCTGGAAAGCGTCATCAAGGACAGCCTCCGCCTCGAGGCGGTGAAGTCGCTGGTGGAATCTCCTGCTGTTGTCCTGAAGGGTGAGGTCGATGCCTCGGTCGAGCGTCTGGCTCCGGCCGATGTCGAAGTGGTGCGTTTCGACGCGGCGACGATCGCGAAGAATGTTTCCGTTTCCGAAGAGGAGTTAAAAAAAACCTATGACGAGCGCCGGGCCGGGTTGACGGCCCCGGAAAAAAGATCGGTACGCTACACGGCTTTTGTGCTTACACCCGAGGAAGCAAAACTGAAAGACAAGGCGCGTGTCGAAGCCCTGCAAAAAATTGCCACGGCGACGGGTGATTTTGCCCAATCGTTGGCGGATAGCGGACAATCTTTGTCCGATGCCGCCCCGACCAATGGCCTCAAAGTGCAGACCTCGCCGGTATTTAACGCTGAGGGCGCTGCGGGTGGGGAGCTGAAGGGATTGGAAGCCGAGGTCGTTTCTGCCGCGGCATCGGTGGCCTTTCGACTTCCTCCAGGTCCGGGAAATTTCGAGATCGTGGCGCTTGGCGAGCGAGGCTACGCGCTGATCGAGGTCGCTGAAGTGCAAGCTGCGCGCCCGCTGACACTTGATGAGGCGCGGGCTGATATCCGGGCTGGCTTGCTCGAGCAAAAAAGGGATCAAGTGGTTCGCGAGGCAGCAGATAAAGTTTTGCCGGTGCTGAGAAAGCAGTTGGCTGACGGAAAGACGTTTGCCGAGGCGGCGAAAGCTGTCGGCGTCAAGAGCACCCCGATGAAAGCGCTTTCCGTTTTCACCGAGAACTTGAAGCCCGAGCAACGTGAGGTGGCGCTGTCGGTGATGGATCTGCCGGTGGGAACCTTGGGCGAGTTTGAGCCTGGCCCGAACGGCGGATTCGCTGCCTACGTTGACGGCCGCTCGCAGCCTGATGCCGAGGCCTTGACGCAACGCCGTCCGATGCTCGAGCAAGGAATTTTGCAGGGCAAACAGATGCTTCTCTTCGCCCAGTGGCTCGTGACCGCCCGCGACAGGGCCGGGCTGCAAATCCTCCGCCCGATGATGTAGCCCTGTCCCGGGTGCTGTCGTTTGTTTGTCCCGGCATCCAGCCAGCGGAGTCCATAACATGTCTGCCAAAACCTTCTTTATCACCACGGCGATCGATTACACGAACGCCCCTCCGCACATCGGTCACGCTTATGAAAAAGTGCTCGCTGATGTGGTCTCCCGATGGCATCGCGAACGCGGTCGTCCTGTTTTTTTTCTGACTGGTGTGGACCAGCACGGGCAGAAAGTTCAGCAGTCTGCCGAAAAGGCCGGAGTTGCTCCGGCCGAGTTTGCCCGCGAGATTACGGCGAAGTTCAAAGCTCTCTGGCAAAAGCTTGGCGTGGCCTACGACGGTTGGGCTGAGACGACCGATCCGCGACATGTGAACGCGGTGCAAGCGGTTCTGCAGCAGTTGCATGATCAGGGGGATCTCTACAAGGCCCGCCACAGCGGTCATTACAGTGTGAGGCAGGAGCAATTCCTCACGGACAAAGAGCGCAATGAGGCGGGAGAATTCGGGCCGGAGTGGGGTGAAGTCGTGTTCCTTGAGGAGGAAAACTGGTATTTCCGTTTGTCAAAATATCGCCCGTGGTTGGCCGAGTATCTGGCGGCTCACCCGGATTTTGTCGTCCCCGCTTTCCGTGGCACGGAACTGGTCAATGCGGTGGCCAAAGAAGCGGGTGATCTTTGTATTTCCCGTCCGAAGTCGCGCTTGGCCTGGGGCATTGAGTTGCCTTTCGATCGCGACTACGTGACCTATGTGTGGTTCGACGCATTGATGAATTATGTCACCTTTGCCGGCTACCGTGCCGAACATGGCGGGGCTTTGCCCCGATTCGAGCAGCTCTGGCCATGCGATGCACACGTGATAGGCAAAGACATTCTTGTTCCCGCGCACGGCGTCTATTGGCCGATCATGCTCAAAGCAGCGGGAGTCGAAGCCATGCCGAAGCTTCTTGTCCACGGCTGGTGGAATCTTGGCGGGGCCAAAGTCAGCAAAAGCGCCGGCAATGTGATCGATCCGGATGCCTTGGCCGGTCGATACGGAACCGACGCGCTGCGCTACTACCTCATGCGCGACATCGCCACCGGCCAAGATGCGGATTTCAATGAAGACAGGCTGCGGGCAAGATACCAAGCTGATCTGGCCAATGATTTGGGAAACTTGGTCAATCGCACGGTGAGCATGGCCCAACGTTACCGCGGCGGTTTGTTGGCAGCAGCTCCGGCCGACAAATCGCAGGATGCTGCCGCGCTCGAGGCGCTCGGTAGCTCGGTTTCGCAACGGTTTGATGCCGCCATGGCTGCTTACCAAGTGCACTCTGCGCTCGAGGCTGCATGGGAACTCATCGCGGCGGCCAACGGCTTTGTGGAAAGTTCCGCCCCGTGGAAGTTGGCCAAAGATCCGGCCCAAGCCTCGCGCTTGGATGAAGTTCTGGTCTCGCTGGTCGAGGCGGCTCGTTTGGCGGCGGCCTTGGTCCATCCGGTTGTTCCTGCTTCCTCGGATCAACTTCTTGCCCAGCTTGGGTTCTCCGGCAATTGCTCGCCGGTCTGGGGAGCTGTCGCCGCTGGTCATGCGGTCGGAGAGCCGAGCCCGGTTTTTCCGCGCCTGGAGACGGACGCGACAAGCTGAGCTGTGGGTAAAAAATTTCCAACATGGGAAGCTCTCGGGTTTTGGGCCCGCCTCCGCTGCAGGCTCGAGTTTGCCGGCCTGTGGTTGTTTTCCCGCTTTGTTCCATTGCTTCCATGGCAGGTGGTGCGGGCGCTGGCTTGGCTTCTCGGCGGGTTGGTCTGCGAACTTGATAAACGCGGACGTTCCTATGCCGTGGCCAACCTGAACATGGTCTTCGGCAAGGAGAAAACTCCCTCCGAGATTCGGCGGATCGCCCGCGATTCATACCGGCAATTTGCGCGAACCATGCTGGAGCTCTTTTGGGCCCGCAACTTCACGTCAGGCAACTACACGCACCGCATGGGTATGGAGGGTTGGGAGGAAGCCCGCGCTCTGGTCAAACGCAACGCGGGCGGGATTTTTGTCTGCCTGCACTACGGCAATTTCGAATGGCTGAGCATCGCCGGCGCCTATGAGTTTCTCCCGGGATGTATTGTCACCCAGCAATTTCGCAACCCGCTTCTCGGCCCCATTTTCGATCGTCTCCGGTCGATGAGCGGCAACCGCATCATCAAGCAGGAGCGCTCGATGCTTGTCACCCTCAAGCACCTCAAGGCCGGAGGAAATATCGGTGTCCTGATCGACCTGCAACTCGACCCCCGGCTTCCCTCTGTTCCGATCAAATCTTTCGGTCGGTGGTGCTCCGTGACCAAGCTCCACGCCATGCTGCAGAAACGCACCGGATACCCCATCATCCCGATTGAAAGCGTCCCTTTGCCCGACGGTCGCTACCGCACAGTTGCGCACCCGCCGCTTTATTTTGCGCCCGAAGCGACCGAGCAGGAAATCGCACAAGCGTGTTGGGATGTCTTCGAGCATCGCGTGCGAGAGCAGCCCGAGGCTTGGCTGTGGGCCTACAAACACTGGCGCAACCTGCCGGCGGAGGCCGATGCGGCGGATTACCCCTTCTACGCCTCGCGCAACATTGCTTTCGACGAACTCCGCGCTGCGCGGAATAATGACTTATGAAAACACACTTCGCCCCCATCGTTCTCGCCTGTGCCGTGGCCGGATGCTCCTCGGGTCCGCAAGATTTCACGCGAGACTACAGCGCGGCTCTTGCTGCCCGGCCGGGCGTGGTACTGTCCGGCAACGAGGAGGGCCGGCGTGCCGTGTCACGTTTTGCCGCGCTCTACGGGGATCTCAGCGAGCCGAATGTGCAGGCCCGAGTTCGTGAGGTTTATGCCGAGGACGCGTGGTTCAACGACACCATTGCAACGGAAGTCGGGATTGATGCCATCGAACATTATTTGCTCAAAACGGCCCGCGGGGCCGAGTTGGTCCAAGCGAAAATCGATGATGTGGCTGTTTCGGGCGCGGATTGTTACGTGCGTTGGACGATGGAAATTCGCGCCAAGAATCTGGCCGGGGGCCGGCCGATCATCACTTCAGGTATTTCGCGGCTCCGCTTCGACCCCGCCGGTCGGGTCGTCCTGCACCAAGACTACTGGAATCCCGCCGCGGGCATTTACCAGCATTTGCCCCTGCTCGGGCCAGCCATCCGCTTCGTCAACGGCTTGATCTCGCGTCCCCAGTAATGCCTCGTTCGGCAGACGTCCGTGCTTCCCAATTTTGTGGCATAAATCGTGCTTGGGAATTAGTTTAGAGTATCCGCATGCAGTCATTTTTCGAGCACTACGACCCGGGCGACTTCTTTGATGAAATGTTTGTCGCCCGCGGTGAGGTGCGACCCCACTACCGCATGTTGCTTGAGCGGATGAGTGAAATGTCGGTCGAGGATTTCAACCGCAAGCGGACCGTTGCCGAAAAATCTTATCTCAACCAAGGGATCACCTTCACGGTTTACAACGACAAGGCGGAGGGCACAGAGCGCATTTTTCCCTTCGACCTGGTCCCGAGGATCATTGCCAAGGACGAGTGGAAACATGTCGAGAGCGGGCTCAAACAGCGCCTTGCCGCGCTCAATGCTTTTCTCGACGATATTTACCACGACCAGCGTATTGTCAAAGAAGGCGTAATTCCGGAGGCAATCATCCGCAGCGCGAAGCACTTCCGCCCCGAATTCATGGGGTTCAAAGTCCCCAAGAATATCCACATCCATGTCTGCGGGTCGGACCTGATCCGCGACCGTGACGGGCGTTATCTTGTGCTGGAGGACAATGCCCGGTGCCCGTCGGGTGTTTCCTATGTGTTGGAGAGTCGCATGACCATGAAGAGGGT
The DNA here is from genome assembly GCA_044343805.1 of Chthoniobacterales bacterium. Lineage (GTDB taxonomy): Bacteria > Verrucomicrobiota > Verrucomicrobiia > Chthoniobacterales > JACTMZ01 > JACTMZ01. Next base: position 21,923 of record JBIJDZ010000004.1, read on the forward strand.
TTTCCCCCAGTTGTTCGCACGCTACGGGGTGCGTCCGGTGGATCTCTACGCGGCTGACCTTCTCGACGTGTTGGAATATATCGCCCCGGCATCGGCGGGCGGGGATCCGACAACTGTGGTTCTCACGCCGGGTATCTATAATTCCGCTTACTTCGAGCATTCATTTCTCGCCCGCGCGATGGGGATTGAAATTGTGACGGGGGCCGACCTGGTGGTGCAGAACGACCGCGTTTTCATGAAAACGACCAAAGGTCTCAAGCCAGTGCATGTGATTTACCGGCGCATTGATGATGATTTTCTCGATCCGCAAGTTTTCCGCGCGGATTCGCTTCTCGGCGTGCCCGGATTGGTCGAGGCCTACCGCAAGGGCAATGTGAGCCTGGCCAATGCCATCGGGACGGGCGTGGCCGATGACAAGGTTGTCTACTATTACGTGCCGGCGATGATCCGTTTTTACCTCGGGGAAGATCCGATCCTGCCGAATGTGGAAACTTTTTTGTCGGCCGTCGAAAGCGACCGCCGCTACATCCTCGAAAACCTCGGCAACCTCGTGGTCAAATCAGCCAACGAAAGCGGCGGTTACGGCATGCTGATCGGACCGAAAGCGAGCCGGGATGAAATAGAACATTTCCGCCGTTTGATCGAAGCCGATCCGCGCAATTTCGTGGCGCAGCCGGTTATCTCCCTTTCCCGCTCGCCCTCGTGGTGCGACGGGGCCATGGAGGGGCGTCACATCGACCTGCGTCCTTTCATTCTTTGCGGCGAGGAGACCCGCATCATCCCCGGCGGCTTGACCCGTGTCGCTTTGCGCAAAGGCTCGCTGGTGGTGAACTCTTCGCAAGGTGGCGGAAGCAAGGACACCTGGGTACTCGACGGAGGGGAGGCCTCATGCTGAGCCGAGTGGGTGACTCTACTTACTGGATGGGGCGCTACTTCGAGCGGGCGGAAAATAATGCACGCTTGCTCGATGTGAATGTCCAGATGCTGCTCGACTATGGAAACCGCCGCGAGGAGACCGAGCAGCAATTCTGGCGTCCGATTTTGAGCACGCTGGAGGACACCGAGCTTTTCGCCGGGCTGCATAGTGAATTCACCGCAACGGCTGTACTCGAATATGTCACTTTCGAGCAGCGCAATCCCAACTCCATATGGTCCTGCATCAATTATGCTCGCGAAAATGCCCGCGCTGTGCGCGACCAGATTTCCAGTGAAATGTGGGAGCAAATCAATGGAACTTACCTCTATTTCAAGGATGGCACAGCCATGCGCGACTTCCGCGCCAACTCGCACGAGTTTTACGACAAGGTCACCTACGCCTCACAGATGTTCCAAGGGGTGACAGATGCCACCATGACGCATGGCGAGGCTTGGCGGTTCATTCAAGCAGGCAAATACATCGAGAGGGCCGATAGCACATCGCGCATTCTTGATTTGAAATACCATATCCTGCTGCCCAGCGGTGAACAAGTCGGCGGCAATGTCGATATTTCCCAGTGGATGTATGTGCTGCGCTCCTGCAGCGGCATGGAAGCTTATTTGAAGATTCGCAAAGGCGACGTGTCACCTTGGGGGGTGGCGGAGTTCTTGATTTGTCACGATGAGTTTCCCCGCTCAATCCGTTACTGCGTGGACCGCCACGACGAGTGTTTGCACGAAATTTCCGGAAGCGACGAAGGGTGTTTTGCCAACGAGCCCGAGAGGCTTTCCGGCCTGCTGCGCTCGCAACTTGACTACGCAACCATCGACAGCATCTTCAGGACGGGACTGCACGAGTACCTCGACGCGGTGCAAGCGAGTCTGATCGAGCTGGATGTGGCCCTGCACCGAACTTATTGCGCGTATTGAGCTGACTTGCCGCTATTTGCGTCCCATGCAGACGATATCGCAGAGTTCGAGCACGAGAGGTTCAGTGATTCTATAGAGCACGCTCGTGCCCTCACGTTGCGCGGCCACGACATCGGCCTGCCTTAGGACGCGCAGATGCTTTGATGTGTTGGCCTGCTTGAGGCGGCAGGAGCGGTGGATGTCGCCCACGCTGCGAGGTCCGGCGCGCAGGCATTGGAGGATGCGCAAGCGGGCCGGGTCGCCCAGCACGGCAAAAAGCTCGGCCAGTCGCTCGAGTTGACGTGGGCTCGGTGTGGTCATTTTTTGCTTTCTTTTATTACCATATGGTAATATTGCAAGCTTCATGAGCGGGAATTCTTTATGGATCCGGTCGGCCTTGGTGCTGACGGTTGTGCTGGTCGGCTGCGGTAAAAAAGTGCCCGTGGGTCAAAGCGGTGGCCAGCCTGCGGCGACGGCCGTGCAAGCTGTGCCGGTTGTTTTGCAACCGATGTGGGACGAGGAAGAGGTTGTCGGCGGAGTCGAGGCGGCCCAACGGACGGTGCTTTCTGCCAAAGTGACCGGGGTGATCGACGGGATCAAAACTGCACCAGGGGCCATTGTCACCCAAGGGGAGGTTCTCTTGACCATTGATGCGCGGGAAATCAAAGCCCGGCTTGATCAAGCCGAGGCGGCCAAGGAACAGGCGGAAAAAGATTTCGCGCGAGTCCAAAAGCTCTTGCAGAGCGGGTCGTCCACCCGGCAGGAGTTTGACGCGGCAACGACTCGTCTGCGCACTGCAGAAGCCGGCTTGGTCGAGGCTGGCACCATGATGCAATACACCTCGATCGTGGCTCCATTTGACGGTGTGGTGACCCGCAAACTCGTCGAGGTGGGTGATTTGGCCACACCGGGCAAGCCGCTCTTGGGTATGGAAAATTCTTCGCTCTTGCGGTTCGAATGCGAGATTCCTGAAGCTTTGGTGGACCGTATCCAAATGGGGTCGGAATTGTCCGTCCGGGTGGACGCCGCTGGTTCGGTGCTCTCGGGTAAAGTGTCAGAAATTGCCCCGTCCGCTTCGGCGGGCAGTCGCACCTTTCTGGTAAAGCTGGACCTTCCGGCGGCGGAGAAGCTGCGGGCAGGCCAATTCGGTCGCGTACGAGTTCCGGTGCGGGAGCGTCAGGTTGTGGTCGTGCCCCTGGGCGCGTTGGTGCGTCGCGGGCAGGTGGAGAGTGTTTTCGTGGTGCAGGACAATCTGGCCCGTTTACGTTTGGTCAAGACAGGACGATCGATCGACGGCAAAATAGAAATCCTCAGTGGCTTGTCCGGTGATGAATTGGTGGTGACCAGCGATCCCTCGCTTCTCATCGACGGCACGGCAGTGGAGGCCGGGCAGTGAGCAACCACGACCTTAGCAAGACGGAGAAACTATCCGACGGCCTGGCGGGGCGCATTGCCCGCATGTTTGTCGACAGCAAGCTGACGCCGCTTCTTATCGTCGCATCCGTGCTCCTCGGTTTGGCTTCGGTGATCCTGCTGCCTCGCGAAGAGGAGCCGCAGATTCAGGTGCCGATGATCGATGTCATGGTTGCAATGCCCGGATCCAGCGCGCGCGAGGTGGCCGAACGCGTGACGCGACCTATGGAGCAGTTGCTCTGGGAGATCCCCAGCGTGGAATACGTCTACTCGACATCCCGACCCGCGGAAAGTCTCGTCATCGTGCGTTTCAAAGTCGGCTCAAACCTCGAGGACAGCCTGGTGAAGCTCAACCAGAAGCTGATGACGAACTTTGACCGCATTCCTCATGGAGTGACCGCGCCACTGATCAAACCGCGGACGATCGACGACGTTCCGATTTTGGCTCTGACTTTGCACAGTGCAGAGCAAGGTCCGATGGAGCTGCGCCGGCTGGGTGCGGAGTTGCAAGACTATGTGAAACAAATTCCGCAGGTCGCGGAGACGTCGCTCATCGGCGGTCTGCGACGCCAGGTGCGCGTGATGCTTGATCCGGTGCGCATGGCATCCCGCGGCATCACGGCGGCGGGTATCATCCCGATGCTGCAGCAAAGCAACCGGCAGAGCCGATCCGGTTCCCTCACTTCGGAAAACCGGACGATTCTCATCGAGTCAGGCGGTTTCATCACGGATGCGGCGGAGGCTGGACGTGTTGTCGTAGGGGTTTTCGAGGGGCGTCCTGTCTATTTGCGCGACGTGGCTGAGATCGTCGATGGACCGGAAGAGCCACGTTCTTATGTCTATCAAGCGGTGCGCGGGCAGGGGGTCGAACCGGCCGTGACTTTGAGTGTGGCCAAGCAACCCGGCGCCAACGCCGTTGACGTCGTCCATGCCGTCATGCGCAAGGTGGACGATGTGCGCGGGCGCCTCTTGCCCGCGGATGTCTCGATCACGGTGACGCGGGATTACGGTGAGACGGCCGCCGAAAAATCCAACGAACTGCTTTTTCACATGGCCATTGCCGTGGTGAGTGTTTCTTTGCTCGTCATGTTCGTGCTGGGCTGGCGCGAATCGCTGGTGGTCGCGATCGCGATTCCGACGACTTTGGCCCTCACGCTGCTGGTCTTTTATCTCTATGGGTACACGCTGAATCGCATCACGTTGTTCGCCTTGATTTTTTCCATCGGTATCCTGGTAGATGACGCGATCGTGGTGGTGGAGAACGTCGTGCGGCATTACCGCATGCCGCACAACCGCAAGGCAAATCTGAGCGAGGTGGCCATCGAGGCTGTAGCGGAAGTGGGGAATCCGACCATCTTGGCCACCTTGGCTGTGATTGCGGCGATTTTGCCGATGGCTTTTGTCAGCGGCCTGATGGGCCCATACATGCGTCCCATCCCGATCGGAGCCAGCGCGGCGATGTTTTGGTCGCTGTTGATCGCCTTTATCGTCACCCCTTGGGCCGCCCGCCGCATGCTGGCCGGAGAAGTCAAGGGGCATCGGAACCATGGCGAGAAAGAAGGCAAGTTCACGCTGCTCTACCGTCAATGGATGGGGCATTTGATCCATGACCCCAAGTGGCGCTGGGCGTTTCTCATGACCATCGTGGTCATGCTTTTGGCTGCTTTCGCCCTGGTTCCCCTCGGCTGGATGAAAGTTAAAATGCTGCCGTTCGACAACAAGAGCGAGTTTCAAGTCATCCTCAACATGCCCGAGGACAGCTCGCTCGAACAAACCGCCGCCGTTGCCCGGGAGTTGGCCGAGGCCGTCTTGCCCGAAACGGAAGTGCGAGATGTGCAGATTTACGCGGGTACAGCCGCGCCATTCAATTTCAACGGACTCGTGCGCCACTACTTTCTGCGGTCGGGTCCATCGGTTGCCGATTTGCAGGTGAACCTGCTCTCGCGCCACGAACGCAGAGAACAGAGCCATGACATTGCCAAGCGGGTGCGTCCGCGCTTGGCGGAAATTGCCAGAAAATACAATGCGCGGATCGCGGTGGCCGAGGTTCCGCCGGGACCGCCCGTGCTGCAGACATTGGTCGCCGAAGTCTACGGTCCCGATCAGGAGTCGCGGCTCAAACTTGCCGCCCAAGTGAAAAAGATCTTCGAAGAAACGCCTGGCGTGGTGGACGTTGACTGGTATGTCGAGGCGGACCAACCCAAGGCCCGTTTCGTGGTGGATAAAGAGAAGGCCGCCCTCAACGGCATCAGCGCCGATACCATTGCGCGCACTCTGGCCATCGCCGGTCACGGACAATCCGTGGATCTCGTGCATCAACCCCGTGAGAAAGAGGATGTCAACATCGTGCTCGAGTTGGCCCGGCGCGACAAATCCTCTCCCGAGCAACTTCTCTCGATGCGCGTACGGTCCGGCGATGCAAATGCCCTGCCGGAACCGGGCACCATGGGTTCTGCGCCGCTTGTGCCTTTGCGCGAACTGGTAAGGGTCGAGGAGAGAATCGAGGACAAAAGTATCTACCACAAAAACCTGATGCCGGCGGTTTATGTGCTGGCCGACGTGGCCGGCGAGATCGAGAGTCCGGTTTACGCCATTCTGGAAATGAACAAGCGGTTGGCTGAGCTGAAAGCCGAGGATTTCGGCGGCGCGAGAGGAGGGGTGGAGATTTACAACGCCCGAATGCCCTTCACGGACTTTGCGCCCGCGATCAAATGGGATGGCGAGTGGCATATCACCATCGAGGTGTTCCGGGATCTTGGCTTGGCCTTTGCGGCGGTGCTTGTGCTCATTTATCTCCTCATGGTCGGATGGTTTGGATCCTTCATGACGCCCTTGGTCGTGATGGCGGCCATTCCTTTCTCGCTCGTCGGCATCCTGCCCGCCCACGGGGCCATGGGCGTGTTCTTCAGCGCGCCCTCCATGATCGGCTTCATGGCCGGCGCCGGCATCGTGGTGCGCAACTCGATCATTCTGGTCGATTTCATCCAACTGCGCCGTTCCCAAGGGATGCCGCTTGATGAAGCCGTTATCGATGCCGGTGCGGTGCGATTCCGGCCGATGTTGCTGACCGCATTGGCGGTGGTGGTGGGGGCCGGAGTGATTCTTTTCGACCCGATCTTCCAAGGCTTGGCTATATCCCTGATGGCAGGGGAGATTGCTTCCCTGTTGCTCAGTCGCATGGCCGTACCTGTGCTGTTTTATCTGGCAAATCGTGGCGAAGATCAAAAGATCGCCGCGCTCGATCAGTCCTCTGGGGAAGGGATTTGATCGGCGGGTCGTCCTTGGCTATACCGTGCTGATGAAGATTTTTGTCACGGGCGGCGCGGGCTATATTGGAAGTATTTGTGTCGAGCAGATGCTCGATCGTGGTCATGCGGTCGCGGTGTTTGACAATTTGACCGAGGGACACCGTGCGGCCGTGGACCCGCGGGCGACATTTTACGAGGCCGATTTGGCCGATCGCGAGGCTGTCTCGCGGGCTGTCCGCGAATTTTCGCCGGACGCCGCCATGCATTTTGCGGCCAATGCGCTGGTGGGCGAATCAATGAACAATCCTTCCAAATATTTCCGCAACAATGTGGCCAACGGGATCAACTTGCTCGATGGTTTGGTCGAACACGGGGTCAACCGCTTCGTCTTTTCATCGACCTGCGCGACATTCGGAATTCCCGAAAAAATGCCCATCAACGAATCTCTCCCCCAGCGCCCGATCAACCCCTACGGAGAATCGAAGCTGATGTTCGAGCGCGTCTTGCGTTGGTACGACGAAATCCACGGTTTGCGTTTCACGGCGTTGCGATACTTCAATGCGGCGGGTGCCTCGGAAAAATACGGCGAAGATCACCGCATAGAAACGCACCTGATCCCCAATGTCCTCAAGGTGGCGCTCGGACAAAAAGAGGCCGTGGAAATTTTCGGTACAGATTATGAAACGCCGGACGGCACTTGCATTCGTGATTACATTCATATCCTCGACCTGGCTGATGCGCACATCCGGGCGTTGGATCGTTCGGAGAGCGGTTTTTACAACCTTGGCACCGGTGGAGGCACTTCGGTGCGGGATGTGATTAAATGCTGCGAGCGAGTCAGCGGAAAAAAAATCCCGGTCGTAGAGAGACCGCGCAGGGCGGGGGACCCGCCAAGATTGATTGCCGGCTCCGAAAAAATCCGCCGAGAGCTTGGATGGGAGCCCAAATATCAGGATATCGATGCGATCGTCCGCAGTGCTTGGGCTTGGCACACTCGCTGCCCGGAGGGCTACGGGGATTGAGGCTCAGCAAGCTGTTTTGAACATTTGGCTGGCTTCGACGGGTACCTTTTTTAGGCTTTGAGGTTTATGCGCAAATCCCTCGTCTTCCTTATCTTCCTCACTATGGGGGTGGGGGCGGGACGCGCCCAATTCGGCAGTTTTTCCGACGTGCCGGTGGAGATAAGGGCCGATGGCGAGACGCGCTTTGACGGGGGTGTGGCCGTGGCTGAGGACAATGTGCAAATTCATTTCCGCGGTACGGATATTTATTGTGATTACGCTGAATACAATCCCGAGACCCGCGAGGTGTTGCTGATCGGCAATATCCGCATCTACCATGAGGGAAAGATCCTGAATGGACAGCGCGGGGTCTATAATCTCGAGAAGCGCGAGCTGAGCGCGCTGGATTTTGACGGTGGCGACCAGATTTACAAATTCAGCGCGGTAAGTCTGCGCGCACCGACCCTGCGGCAATTTCAGGCGCGGGCGTTGACTCTCACCACCAGCGACAGCTCCCAGCCGGACTACCGTGTGCGGGCCAAGGGTGCACGTATTTACCCGGATGACAGGGTGATCCTTTCCAATGCCACGCTTTACGTCGGCGAAACGCCCATCTTCTGGTTCCCATACTTGTATGCGCCGCTCGGCAAAGCCGGGTGGGATATCCAGCCCGGTTACAATTCGACCTGGGGCGCATTCGGGCTCTTTGGCTACCGTTTCCCGCTGACGGAAAAAATCGATGCCTTGGCCAAATTCGACTACCGCACCGAGCGAGGCGCAGGTTTCGGTATCGACCTCGACGGAAAATACGGCCCCAATGACTCGAGTCGTGGAAAATTCCGGGCCTATTACGCTTACGACACCAACCCGAGCAGCAATGACACCGCTTTCTCGCGCAATGATCCGCCCGGTCACGACCGCTGGATCGTCGCTTTCCAGAACCGTCTGGTTGTCAATGAAGACATTTATGCCACAACCGACATCAACAGCATCAGCGATGAATATTTCCTGCAGGACTTTTTCCCGTCCGAGTTTGTGGTGGACCCGCAGCCGGATAATAACACGGCGTTCAATTGGCTGACGGAGAACTTCCAATTCAACCTGCTCGCGCGCTGGCAGATGAACAGTTGGCAAGAGGTGACCTCAAGGTTGCCGGAGTTCAGCTGGACGGCAAAACAGACGCCACTTTTCGGTTCACCCATTTTTTATGATGGGTCCACGCGCGCCGGTTACTTGCAGCGCAACTTCCCCTCAGGTGAGCAGCCGCAATACATCACCCAGTTGCAGGATGCTGTTTACAATCCCGGTCAGATTGCCGGACTCAACGATCCGAATAATTACTCCACTTTCCGCTTCGATACCTTCCACCAACTCTCTTTTCCCAAAACCTATTTCGGCTGGCTTTCGCTGACGCCGCGCGTCGGCTTTCGCGGAACATACTACAATCGCACGGGAGATTCCGATCCGGATTCATCCACTTACATCGCCGGACCTAACGGTGAGTACGGCGCTGGTACGTTCCGGCCAATTGTGAATGCTGGTATCGAGGGGTCGTTCAAGTTATCCGCCAAGTTCGAGCAATTGCAGTCCACTTTTCTCGGTTTGGACGGCCTCCTGCATGTGTTCCAGCCGTTTGCCAACTACGCTTGGGTGGAAAATATGGGTCTGTCACCCGACGAAATCCTGCAATTCGATCGCGTGGTGCCGTCGGCCCAGTTGCCTTCGCTTAATTTTCCCCAATTTGCCATGATTGATGGTATTGACTCGTCGAACATTCTGCGACTCGGTGTGCGCAACCGCCTCATTACGCGTCGCGACAACGGCAACTTCGAGTGGTTCTCCCTTGAGACCTTTCTTGATGTGAATTTCGACAATCCCTACCTCGACGATCCGGGACAATTTTCCAATCTTTACAACAACGTTGCATTCTCGCCTGTGCCTTGGTTCACCGTCGGCGCTTACACCCAGCTACCGATTTCCAATGGCGGCTTCACCGACGTTAATTCTTACATTAATTGGCAGCCTGTCTCCGATTTTTCGTTGTTTGTTTCTCAGCGCTACATCGAGAGCAGTCCGTATTTCCAGAACGACAGCCAGGCGACAATGGGAGGTTACTGGCGCATCAACGACAACTGGGCGGTCAGCGCTTCGGGGCGTTATGATCTGAGTTACGAAACTTGGGATGTTCAGCGATACATGCTGCACCGTGACCTCAGCTCGTGGCTGGTTTCCGCCGGATTTTTGGTCACCGACAATCGCGCGACGTTCAATGGCCAGAGCGGTGGTCAAGTGGGTGTCGGCTTCCTGCTGATGATCACGCTGAAAGATGCCCCTCAGGTGAACTTGCCTCTGGCTTTCGATGTCTTGGGCAACCAGCAGCAGGGCCAGCAACAATAATATCCAGTTTTCCAAAACCTATGAGTAATTCATCCATCAAACTCGCCATCGTCGGTTCAGGATACGTCGGTCTCGTCACGGGCGCCTGCTTCGCCGAGGTCGGTCACCAAGTCATCTGCGTGGACAACGACCCGCGCAAACTCGAGGCCTTGCGGGCCGGCAAGATTCCGATTTACGAGCCCGGGTTGGAAGATCTCGTTCATCGCAATGTGGCGGCCAATCGCCTTCGTTTCACGGGCGATATCGGTGAGGCGGTCGATCAGTCCCAGGTTATCTTCATCGCGGTGCCGACCCCACCGCAGCCCGACGGCAGTGTTGATCTTTCCTTCATCGAAAAAGTTGCCCGCGAAATCGCCGGCGTGCTCAAGGATTATCGTGTCATTGTCGATAAAAGCACCGTGCCGGTGAAGACCGGCGAAAAAGTCGCCGACACGATCCGACGTTACAACAAGCAGAATGCCGAGTTCGACGTGGTCAGCAACCCGGAGTTTCTCCGTGAGGGATGCGCGGTGAGTGATTTGATGAATCCGGACCGTATTGTCATAGGAGCCTCCAGCGAGAGAGCGGTTAATCTCATGCGCCAGATTTACGAGCCGTTCAAAGCTCCCATTCTTGCGACCAACATCAACAGCGCCGAACTGATCAAACATGCCGCCAACTCGTTCCTGGCCCTCAAGATTTCCTACATCAATGCCGTGGCAGCCATCTGCGAGGCCAGCGGCGCGGATGTGGAGATGGTGGCCGACGGCATCGGTATGGACAAACGGATCGGGCGCAACTTCCTCAATGCCGGTATCGGCTATGGCGGCTCATGTTTCCCGAAGGACCTCGCAGCTTTCATTGCCATCAGCGACGACCTCGGGGTCCCCTTCACGCTGCTCAAAGAGGTTCAGCGCATCAACCGCGAGGCGCGGGCGCGCTTTGTCAAAAAAATCCGTGAGGCGCTCTGGGTGTTGCGCGACAAAAAAATTGCCGTGTGGGGGCTGACCTTTAAACCAGATACGGATGATGTTCGCTCTTCCGTTGCGATCGACTTAGTCAACGATCTGCTCGGCGAGGGGGCGGAGGTGTGCGTTTACGATCCGAAGGGGGCGGAAAAGGCGCAGGAATGGAAACTTATCGAAGGTGCGCAATTCGCCGGCTCCGCCATGGACGCGGCCAAAGATGCTGAAGCTCTCGTCATTGCCACGGAGTGGGATGAATTCCGGAATATTCCCTTGGCCGAGGTAAAGAAAGTCATGCACACCCCGCTCATGTTCGATGGCCGCAATCTGTTCGATCCCCGCACGGTCAACGAAATGGGCTTTCGCTACTTCGGTGTCGGGCGAACCGCTTGATCAATCGCCGCGAATTTATGCCTTCTATCGTAGAGTCGCCGCGCGCTCCGGTTGCCGTTTTTGATTCGGGGGTGGGCGGCCTCACGGTGGTGAGTGCTTTGCGTCGAGAGTTGCCATCGGAAAACATTGTTTATCTCGGTGACACTGCGCGTGTGCCCTACGGCGGGAAGACTCGCGAAACAATCGAACGTTACAGTGAAGAGATTGCCCGCTTGCTGGTGGGGGAAGGGGCCAAAGTTCTGGTGGTGGCCTGCAATACCGCTTCGGCTTTGGCTTTACCGAAGCTGCGCCGCTTGTTGCCGGTTCCGGTAGTGGGCGTGATTGATCCGGGTGTGGAGGCGGCCTTGTCCTCCACGCGCAACGGACATATCGCCGTGATCGGCACCAAAGCGACGATCGGTAGTGCGGCCTACGAAAAAGCTTTGCTGGCTGCAAATCCGGAGATTCGTGTTACCAGCATGGCTTGTCCTCTGCTCGTGCCCTTGATTGAGGAGGGATTGCTGGAAGATGCCATCACCGATGCCGTCCTTGAACGCTATCTGGCTCCCCTGCGCGAAGCAGATGCCGACACGCTAGTGCTCGGTTGCACGCATTACCCATTGTTGGCCGCGGCGATTTCCAGAGTGGCCGGAGCGCAAGTCACTTTGGTGGACTCAGCGGCCAACTGCGCCCGGGCAGTTCATTGTCTGCTGAAGCAGCGTGATTTGTGTTTCTCCGGCGACGGGGGAATTCAGCTTGGTTTCACCGATCCGCCGGATCGCTTTTTGCAAGTGGCGTGTCGAGTGCTCGGATTGGATACGGTCTCGGCTGAGCAACGTCTGGTTCCGCCACTCTCCAGATAGATGATGTTGCTCAAGCCGCGGCGATCGCGGGTGCGTTCTTTGTTTGCAGTGTGGGCAAAGCCTCACCGCCGAATTTGATACAAAGAAATTTGGCCGAGGGTGTGAGCGGCCGGGTCTGACCGACAGCTTCATTGACCCCGTGGGCTTTCAAAGCCTGCAAGGTGGCTGCCAACAAAGCCCCGCCGATGCCGCGATTGCGATACTCGATCAACACGCAGGGACCCGTCACCAAGTGGATGCCGTCTTCCGGTTGCGGTTGGTAGATCGAAGCCGCGATGACGCGGTTGCCGTGTTGTACAAAGAGCCCGTAGGCTTCGTCCTCGAAGGCTTTGATAACTCCGGGCAGGACCACTTCCTCGATGTGCTTGCCGCAACCGCTCCATTCATGATCGAGGTTGTAGCTGGCCTTGACGACGCGCAACGCTTCCTCAAGTTCTGGTTTGTCTGCAGCGCGTAGCACGTAGGGATGGGGCAACTCTTCGGTTGCCAGAGTTGCATCCGCCAATTTCCAGCGGAAACGGGTGAGCGTTATTGGCTTTGAGGGAATCGGCATGTCTTCGTGTTCGATATGTTATGAGCCGCGGCGGTCGTCGCGAGATACCCACCATATAGTACCCAAGACGGCCGTTACCACAACAGTTAGTGATCCGAAGCTCAGCATTGGACCGAGCAATGTAGATTCGCCGTTAGCGGAGTCAATGGGATTTCAAGTCCTCTCCAAAAAAATCTGTTATCACATTTATATAAACGCTCTGCTTCATGGGCGGTGCCAAGTGGATAGGAAAATCCTTGATTCCCACCCACAGCACGGCAAGAAATTCCCCGCAACCTTGCTTCAAGTCGATTTCCGGTGGTGTGTCCGCCAACAACCGGCAAAGAAAATATGTTTGTTCCTGGCCGACAAAGCCGCGTCGGTCGGGACCTTCAGGAAAATTATAACGGTAGGGCCCGCGCCGCTCGACAATCCGATAAGCGGAAGCGGGCAGGGCGATCTCCTCATGAATCTCACGCTTCACGGCCGCTGCCTGGTCCTCACCTTTGTCGATACCGCCTTGTGGAAATTGCCAACACTCGGGGTAATCCGCGCGTTGGGCAATGAGTAGTTTGCCATCCGCGCGCTGGATGATCGCCGCCACATTGGGCCGGTATCGTTCGGTCATTTTGGCATCGTGAACTGATATTCGTTTGCCGGCAAGCGAGCCATGAATTGCCAAATAAAAATCCTCCGCTACATTTCAAATTTCAACTTTCTGCAACCTTGAACCACGACGACGCGACACCTCGGCATGAATGCGGCGTCTTCGGCGTCTTCGGCCACGATAACGCGGCAACCTTGTCTTATTACGGTCTGTTTGCGCTGCAGCATCGCGGGCAGGAAAGTGCCGGGATCGTCTCCTGTGAAGGTCCCGGACACCGTTTCAATGTCCACCGTGCCATGGGCCTCGTGTCGCAAGTTTTCGATGCCGATTCGCTCGCGCGGCTCAAAGGCAATTGCGCGGTCGGCCATGTCCGTTACTCGACCAGCGGCTCGAGCACTCTGGCCAATGCCCAGCCTTTGGTTGCGGATACGGTTCGCGGCCCCATCGCCATCGCGCACAATGGAAACATAGTCAATGCGGCCAGCCTCCGCGCGGAACTCGAAGCCGGGGGGGCGATTTTCCAAACCACCGCCGACAGCGAAATCATCCTTCACCTGCTCGCCCGCCAAGCCTCCGCTGGCGAACCGCTGGCCGCACTGCGTGCAATCAGCGGGGCCTACTCCCTCGTTATGCTCACGCCCGAGTCGATGGTCGGCGTGCGCGACCCCAACGGCTTCCGCCCGCTTGTTCTCGGGCGTGTCGGGGCAGCAGGCTGGGTGCTTGCATCGGAAACCAGCGCCCTCGATCTCATCGGAGCGCGTCTTGAGCGCGAGATCGAACCGGGCGAAGTCGTCATCATCGATGCCAACGGCCCGCGCTCCCTGCGACCATTCCCCCCGGCTCGCGCCGCATTCTGCATTTTCGAGTTGGTTTATTTCGCCCGTCCGGACAGCAATTTGGGCGGCGGCAACGTCGCCGAAATGCGCGTGGAAATGGGGCGCCGCTTGTCGCAAACGAAACCGGTCGAAGCGGATCTCGTCGTGCCTGTGCCCGATTCTGGCAACTACGCCGCGCAAGGTTACTCCGAGGCCAGCGGGATTCCACTGGGGCACGCCTTTGTCCGCAACCACTACATCGGCCGCACCTTTCTGCAACCGTCGCAAATGATCCGTGACTTCGATGTCCGCGTGAAACTCAACCTCATCGCTGATGCCGTGCGCGGCAAACGTGTCGTGGTGGTCGATGACTCGATCGTGCGGGGCACCACGGCCCGCGCGCGTGTCGTCAATCTCCGCGAGTGCGGCGCCCGCGAGGTCCACTTGCGCATCAGTTGCCCTCCGCACCGGTTTCCCTGCCACTACGGCATTGATTTTCCCGACCCTGATGAGTTGCTGGCCAATCGGATGACCCACGCCGAAATCGAAAAATTTCTTGGAGTGGACAGCCTCGCCTATCTGTCCGTGGACGACATGATCGCGGCGACCGGTTGGCCGAAAGATTCCTTCTGCTCGGCCTGCTTCACCGGGGACTACCCGCTGCCGGTCGATGCCGGTTTGCGCAAGGATGCCATGGAAAAAGCCCCGGCCCGCGCCGGCTTTTTCGCCGACGGCATGCCGGGTTTGTTCGACGGGGTCAACTCATGAAAAAACGCTCAGCTGCCTATGCTCGCGCCGGGGTCGATGTCGACCTGGGCAACTCCTTGAAAGACCGATTGCCGGCGCTCGTCAAGCAAACGCACGGACCGCGTGTGCTCGGCGGGATTGGGGGGTTCGGCGGGCTTTTCCGGGCAGCTTTTCCGAAGATGAAGGATCCTGTGCTCGTGGCGAGTATGGACGGCGTCGGCACCAAACTCAAAATCGCCATCTTGGCCGGGCGACACGAAACTGTCGGGGAAGATCTGGTCAATCATTGCGTGAACGACATCGCCGTGATGGGAGCCCGCCCGCTTTTCTTCCTCGATTATCTCGGCGCCGGCAAACTCGACCCGGCCGTTTTCACCGAAGTTATCGCCGGTCTGGCTCGCGCTTGTAAAAGTGCCGGATGCGCACTCCTTGGTGGCGAGACGGCGCAGATGCCCGGCTTGTATCACGGGGCCGACTACGATCTTGTCGGCTGCATTGTCGGTATAGCCGATCGGGCCGAGATTCTCGACGGTTCGCGCGTGCGTGTCGGTGATTCCCTCATCGCTCTGCCCTCCAACGGCCTGCATACCAACGGCTACACGCTCGCGCGCCAAGTCATCCTCGGAAAACTCAAACTCGGCGTGCACGACCGCTTGCCCGGATTGCGCGGCACGGTCGCCACGGAACTCCTGCGGGTGCACCGCAACTACGAGCCGTCCCTGCGGAAAGTGTCAGCCCGTGTTCTCCACGCTGCCGCCCACATTACTGGGGGCGGTTTGCCCGACAATCTTCCGCGTTCGCTCCCAGTGAATTGCCGGGCCGTCATTGAGCGCCGCCGTTTGCGCATCCCCGCCCTTTTCCGGCTGATCCAAGATGCGGGGCAAGTTTCCGACGAGGAGATGTTCCGCGTTTTCAATATGGGCGTCGGCATGGTGCTCGTGGTTTCCGCCAAGGAAGCACCCGCCGTGGCCAAGAAACTCGGCGGTCGTGTTATAGGACACATCGAGCGAGGCCCGCGCGGTGTCGAAATGGCCTAGCCGTCATGGCTGCCGCTTGGAAAAAGGGGTTGGGCATGGGTCTCGGGGCCGGCTTGCTCGGCGCCGCCGTGGTGGCTCTGAGTCGCCGTCGCCCGCATCCGCAACCGTCGCTGCCCGATGTCATATCTCCACCGGTTTTTGCCCGCCGTGTCCAGCGTACGACGCGCGGACAGATCGTTTACCACGCCAACGGGGAGGGCGAACCACTCTTGTTTTTGCACGACCTTTTTCCCGGTGCCGCCTCCTACGAGTGGTCGAAAATTTACCCCGCCTTCGCTCCGACCAATCGCGTGCTTGCGCCGGACTGGATCGGCTTCGGTGAAAGCGAGCGTCCCGAGCGTACTCTCCGCGCCGAGGATTACGCGCAGAGTTTGTTCGAATTTGTCCGTGCAGCATGCGGTGGGCGCCGGCCGGTTATAGTGGCCGCCGGTCTGGGGGCGGCGTTGGCGTCCTTGGCGGCCGCGCAACACCCGGAGTTTGCCTCCCGTCTGATCCTTTTTCATCCTTGTGGAACGGAAGGGTGGCTCCGCTCCAGGGTTCCGGCTCCAGCCCGTGCGGCCTCGTGGACCCGCAACGGCCGCCGCTGGATTTACGGCAGCTACTTGTCGCAACCCGCGGCGATTGAGCGCTGGCTTCACGCCCGTCGAAGTCTCGGCTCGCAGCTCGACTTGGGCGAGCCGGTCTCGGTTTATTCTTCCTTCGCCCGCCAATATGGGGCGGCCTGGGCCGTACAAAGGATCATGTCCGGCCGCTTCAACCTTCCGCCGCTCCCGCGCTTGGAAAATGTCTGTGTGCCGGTCACCGTCTGGTGGCCCGGGTTCGCCGCCGGCGATCCCCCCGCGGCGGCCTTAGGGCAACCGCATGTTCGCGTGGAATGGCTCGATGGCGCAGGACCTTTGGCTCCACTCGACCGCCCGGATGATCTCGCTGCTCGCTTGCGGATTGAATTGTTCGAGCCGGTGCGTGTGGCTGGGGCTTGATCTGCCATTGACACAATGCCTTTGCCCGGATAGTTCTATCCTTTCGTCTCAACTCCATCCGACCATGTCTCAAACCGAAGTTATCCTGACCTCCCACATCCCTAATCTTGGCGCCGAAGCCGATGTGGTGAAAGTTCGTCGCGGTTACGCCCGTAATTTTCTCATTCCGCGCGGTATGGCCCACGAAGTCACGCCGGCGAGCCTGCGCATGACCAACTCTCTCAAGACCCGCCGCGCCGAGCGCGAGGCCCGCGAACTCAACGAGGCCAATGAACTCGGTCGCCGCCTCTCCAAGCTCAAGCTCGCTTTTGTTCTCGAAACCGGCGAAGCCGGCAAAGCTTTCGGTGCTATCACCGCCAAGGACATCGCCGACCGCCTCAAAGCTGAAACCGGCCAAGAGATCGACCGCCATCGCATTGTCCTCGACCGTCCCATCAAGGAAACTGGCGAAATCAGCGTCGAAGTTCGCTTGCATCCGGAAGTCCACGCTACCCTCAAGCTCAACGTCAGCTCCAACAAATCGAAGTCTGCCGCCGAAGCTGAGGATGACGAAGATCGTCCGAAGATCCGACGTTCCGCGAAGCAAGAGACGGCTCCGGAAGAGGCCTGATTTTGGTCGATTTCTGACCCGCGGCCCATGCGCACATTGACCGCGCCGTCTCATTCGCCGCACAATACAGCCCTCTGATTGCGCCGGGCGCTCAATCCGGTCATCCTCATTTCCTACGCCATGACACCTCCGGTAGATCTGACAGGCGCTTCAACCGCAACGCGGCGTGGTCCGGGTGCGCGCCGCAACGACAATAGCAAACTCAAGCAGGCGGTATCTGTTGCTCCGGATGCTCACCGCCCCCTGCCGCAAGCCCTTGATGCGGAAAAGGGTCTCCTTTGCTCGGTCCTCCTGTCGCCCCGCGAAGTGCTCACTGATTGCGTCGATCAGATAGGCGAAGAAGCTTTTTACTCGCCGGCACACGGCACCATTTTTCGCATTCTTGTCGAGATGTGGTCGGCCAATCAGCAGATCGACGTCATCACGCTGACCAATCGCCTTCGCGACCTCAACCTGCTCGATACCGTGGGTGGACCTGGTGCCGTCACGGAACTTCTCGGCTACGTGCCGACCGCCGCCAACGCCCCGCATTACCTTGAGATTGTCCGCGAAAAATCGCTGCTCCGCCGCATGATTGTCGCCTGTACGACGTCGGCCGTGCGGTGTTACGAGGAGCAGGGTGACGTTCCGCAGTTGCTCGACGATGTGGAGCGCGAGATCTTCACCATCGGCGAAAATCGTTTCCGCAAGTCCACTCCCGGCATGCGCGAGGAAGTGTTCACGGCTCTCGAAAACATCGAAAAGATGTATCAGCAGCGTGGTCGCATCAGCGGTTTGGCCACCGGTTTCACCATTTTCGACCAGATGACTGATGGTCTCCATGCGGGCGAAATGATCATCGTGGCCGCCCGTCCCTCCATGGGTAAAACGGCTTTGGCGATGAACATTGTCGAGCATGTCTCTCTCGACCTTGAGGAGCCCAAGCCGGTCGGTGTTTTCAGCCTCGAAATGAGCACCCAGCAACTTGTCCAGCGCATGCTCTGCTCACGCGCGCGCGTGAACATGAAAAAAATCCGTTCCGGCATGTTGGCCCGGGCCGAGCACAGCAAGCTCAACGACGCCGCTGCCGCGTTGAGCGAAAGCCAGATTTTCATCGATGACACACCAGGGCTCAGCATTCTCGAGCTGCGGGCCAAGGCCCGCCGTATGCGCGATCGTCACCGCATCGAATTGATCGCCATCGATTATTTGCAGCTTTGCCGGTCTACCACTCGGCGGGGCCAGGAAAACCGGCAGATCGAAATTTCCGAGATTTCCGCCGGGATCAAGGCTCTCGCCAAAGAACTCGAAATTCCGATCATCGTCCTCGCCCAGCTCAACCGCCAACCTGAAGCCCGCGGCGGCGGCAAGCCCCGCATGTCCGACCTGCGCGAATCGGGTTCGCTTGAGCAGGATGCCGATTTGGTGGCTCTCCTCGTGCGTCCGGAGGTTTACGAAGATGACGAGGAAAACAAAGCCGACTTGGTCGGCAAGGCCGAGCTCATCATTGCCAAGCAGCGCAACGGTCCGATCGGGGAGGTTCCGCTCACCTTCATCAAGGAATACACGCGGTTTGAGAACGCGGCCTTCGACCGCCCGCCCGCGGGCGAATAACGATATTCAAAAGTGCCGCGCCAGCGCGGCCAGGGTGCGCTCGATCGGCAGCCCCACCACGTTCGATCTGCTTCCTTCAATCGACTCGACGAGCAAATCCCCGTGTTCCTGCAGCGCATAGGCGCCTGCTTTGTCGAGCACATCGACGCGGGCGAGATAGTCCTTGATTGTCTCCAGATCGAGTTGCCGGAAACGAACCCTGGTGACCTCGACAAACTCGACCTGCACCAGCGGGTCCAAGCGGACCAGATGCACGCCCGTCGCTACTTCATGCACGCGTCCAGACAACAGGTTGAGCATCTCCCGCGCGCCGCTCGGGTTACCGGGTTTGCCCAGGGCACGACCATCGAGCCATACGAGGGTGTCAGCACCGAGAACGATTTTATTGGGATGGGCGCTGGCGACATCAAGTGCTTTGGCTCGTGCATTGGCCAGCACCAGATTTCCCATACCGAGCGACGGATCGTGCAGTTCATCCGTCGCGGAAGGAACGGCGGTGTAATCAAGGCCGGCCCCGGCCAGCAACGCCCGGCGTCGAGGCGACGACGAGGCGAGAACAATCGGGGGGACGCTCAATAGAACTCACCATCCTCGGCAAAGCCGTGGTCGTGACGGATGGTTTCGAGGCGGCGACGGGTGCGGCGACCCTCGCCGAGTTCACGGTTCACCCGCACGCCAGCACCGATAAGCAGCGGGATGGTGGCGGCGAGTCCTCCCACCAAAGCAATCAAACCGAGGCGTTGACGGGCGTTATTGCCAAGGCGGTCGGCCACGAGCAAGCCGGCTCCGATGCCTACGGCCATTTCGGCAGCGGCGGCCACGGAAGTAGCCGAAAGATTCCGGGAAAATTTATCAAGCAGAGTTGCCATAACGAGACATCGATACCGCAGGGCTTGCCTTGATGCAACCGCAACCGGTCAGACGTTGTCGATTTTTTCTTCGGTGCGTGATTGCGCTTGGTCCGGCAAAATCGTCACATAGCTTCATGCAGTCCGACCTTTATGTCCTGATTCTTGCCGGCGGCAGCGGGGAACGCTTCTGGCCCTACAGCCGTCGCGTCCGGCCCAAGCAGCTTCTGCAACTTTTCTCCGAGCGCACCATGCTTGAGGAGACGATGGCCCGGCTGGGCGATGCAGTTCCGCCCGAGCACGTTCTCGTTCTGACCAATCGCGAGCAGGAATCCGCCGTGCGAGCCGTGTGCACGATGCTGCCGCCGGAAAACATTGTCGCTGAACCGGCCAAGCGGGACACGGCGCCGGCCGTCGCTCTCGGGGTCGGTTTGGTTTACCGCCGCGATCCCCAAGCGGTGATGGCCGTTTTGCCGGCCGATCATCTGATCAAAGACGTCGAGGCTTTCCGGCGCGACTTGTTGTCCGGCGCGCGGGTTGCCCGGGAGTCGGGGGCTTTGCTGACTATCGGGATCAAGCCCACGTGGGCGTGTCCGGGCTTCGGCTACATCGAACAAGGTGCGCGCGTGGGCGCCATCGATCCGCCTATTTACGAGGTGAGGCGCTTCCGCGAAAAGCCCTCTGCCGCGATGGCGGAGACGTTTCTTCAACAGGGAAACTACCGCTGGAACGCCGGCATGTTCATCTGGTCGGTCCCGGCAATCATGGGAGAATTGACGAGGCAGGCGCCGGAGTTGGCCGCTTTTGTCGAAAAAATGCGAGATGCCGGAGATCTCAAAGCATACCTCGACACGAGCTTCCCGCAGCTCCCCAAAATCTCCGTCGATTATGCAATCATGGAAAAAGCCGCCCACGTGCTCGAGCTTGAAGCGAGCTTCGATTGGGATGACGTCGGTAGCTGGCTTGCGGTGGCCAAATATCTCAAACAGCACGAAGGCGACAATGCGGCCAACGGACCGCTGACCACGCAGGACGCCGCCCACAACATCGTCTTTTCCAGCGGAAAAAAACATATCGCCCTATGCGGAGTGCAGGATCTGATCGTCGTCGACACCGGCGATGCCTTGCTCGTTTGCCATCGCAGCGAGGCCGAGAACATCAAGAACCTTCTTCCGCGCGTGCCGGAGGGGTTGCAATGAGCCGCGTCATGGCTGTCGATCTCGGGGCGGCGCGCACCGGCGTGGCGGTGAGTGATGAACTCGGCATGCTGGCCCAGCCGTGGAAAACACTGCCCGGCGGCGATGCTTCACTCGAGGCGGTTGTTTCGGCTGTGGAGGAATTGAAGCCCGTTCACGTGCTCGTCGGTCTGCCGCGGAATATGGATGGAACTTACGGCCCCGCGGCTGAGATTGCCCGGTCGTTCGCTGAGAATTTGCGCTCCCGCATTGAATGTCCGGTGGACTTGTGGGACGAGCGATTGACGACGGTGGCTGCGCAGCGCGCCCTCCGGGAAAGCGGTCGTAAGGCCCGCGATCAGCGCGGTGTGGTGGATCAGGTGGCCGCGCAGATATTGCTGCAAAGCTGGCTCGACCGTATGCCATGCGACTTAAGCTGACACTCGCCTACGACGGGGCCTGTTTCCGCGGCTGGCAAAGCCAGCCCGGGGGAGGGGCTGTGCAGGATGTTTTGCAGGACGCGCTCACGAAGTTGAACGGCGGCCGGAAGGTGTCCGTGCAAGGCTCCGGGCGCACCGATGCCGGCGTGCATGCTCTCGGCCAAGTGGCCCATGCCGACGTCCCCGACCACCGTGGCCCGGCGCAATACTGGCAACGCACGCTCAACGCCACGTTGCCACCGGGTGTACGGGTGATGCGCTGCGTTCGCGCCGCTTCGGATTTTCACGCCCGTTACTCGGCCCGGGGCAAGACGTATGAATACATTTTGTGGGCCGGGCCGGTGTTGCCGCCCCATCAAGCCGGCCGTTGCTGGCATGTGTACCCTCCACCCGATCCCGACGTGCTTCGTCAAACGGCCAACTTGCTGGTTGGTCGGCATGACTTCCGCGGTTTCTCGGCGAATCGTGGCACGCCGGTCCGTGACACGCGCCGCCATCTCCGCAAAATCACGGTGTCGCAACGCGGAGACATGATTCGCCTGCGATTCGACGGCGATGGTTTCCTCTACAGGATGGTGCGGATGCTGGCGGCAGCGATGGTGCGCGTCGCCCAAGGGAAAGCCTCGCTGGCTGCTTTGCGGGCGCGCCTCCAGGGTCATGCATCCGATCTGCCGCGCGGGGTGGCGCCGCCGGACGGGCTTTTTCTGCTGCGTGTGTCCTATGCGCGCGGTTTGCAATCGGGTTGAATTATTTTGCCGCGGCCCTTTACTTTGACCCGGTGCGTCCCGCGCGTTTTTATCTTCTGCCTTTGTTGCTGCTCGTGGCGCTGTTCGCCGGCCATGTGTTGAACGCGCAAATTTCCGCCGAGGAACAACGCAAGCGCGAACTTTTCTTGCGCGCCCGGGAGTCGATCGAGCCGGCGCCGGCACCCATGTCCACCCCAGCGCCCGTCCGCCCCCAACCGCGCCCGCGCCCGACCGCTCCACCGGTCGAAAGAAGCAGCGAGCCCATCACGTTGCCTCCCCCGCGATCCACGCCGGCCCCGACACCCGCTGTGCGCTCCACCCCGAAGCCGGCCCCGCCAACCAAACCCCAAGCTACTCCGAAGCCGAAAGCCACGCCGCGTCCTGCTTCCACGCCGGCGCGTTTGATCGAGGAATCGCCTGTCATCACTCTTCCGCCTCCTCGCGAGCAGAAAACCGACGAGATCAAACTGCCGCCAGCCCGTTCTCTGGTGACGCCGTCGCCCGCTCCGACAGGGACTGCCAAGTCCGAGGTTCCCGGCGCGCCTATTGTGATCGAAAAATCCGGGGCCGAGGAGGATCAAGGTGTTCTGCCCGCGCCACCGCCCGAACGACGCGGACTCTTCGGTTGGGGTGGTCCGCGGTACCGCTACCTGACACGCGAAGTGCGTCAGGCCATTGATCGAGCCCCGGTCAAGCGCGGCCGTTGGCAATACATCATCATTCACAACAGCGGGACGCGGCAGGGGAATGCGAAAATTTTCAACAACTACCACAAGAATGTGCGGCGGATGGAAAATGGTTTGGCTTACCACTTCGTGATCGGCAACGGCACGTCGTCGGGCAATGGCGAAATCGAGATCGGCCCGCGCTGGACGCGCCAGATCAACGGCGGGCATGTGGCCAGCGATTACCTCAACAATATTTCCATCGGCATCTGCTTTGTCGGCGATTTCAACCGCGACAAGCCGACCGAGGCCCAGTTGGGTGCCTTGGAGGAGCTGGTGCGCTACCTGCGCAACCGGGTTGGTCGCAGCAAAGGACGTTGGGCGATCGTCAAGGCCCACCGTGAAATCAATCCCAAGCCGACCGATTGTCCGGGCAATCGCTTTCCCTACACCTGGTTGCGGCGTAAGTTTGATTGATGAAACTCGGCATCACTGGAGCGAGCGGCTTTATCGGGGGCCGGGTGGTGGCGCTGGCGGAGGAACGCGGGTGGGCGGTGACCGTCTTCACCCGTCGTCCTTCCACGCCCTCCATGCGCCGGTTTTCCCTGGATGAACCCATCGATGTGCACGGCCTCGATGCCGTCCTTCACCTGGCGGGAGAACCGGTCTTCGGTTTGTGGACAGCAGAGAAGCGCCGCCGCATCATGGACAGTCGTGTTCTCGGCACCCGCCGCTTGGTCGAGGGGTTTGCCCGGGCGGAACAACCGCCGCGCGTGCTGATCAGTGGCTCGGCGATCGGATTTTACGGCGATACAGGCGACCGCGAGGTCGATGAGTCGTCGCCCGGCGGAACGGGTTTTTTGGCCGAGGTCGCCCACGCTTGGGAGGCTGAAGCACGGAAAACGCGCGGCGCCCGGGTCGCCCTCATGCGCACGGGATTTGTGCTCGGGCGCGACGGCGGTGCGATGAAAGTCATCCTGCCTGTCTTCCGTGCTGGTTTGGGCGGGCGTCTCGGCAGCGGGCGCCAATGGATGTCGTGCATTCACGTGGATGATGTGGCGCGCATGGCGCTGTGGGCGGTGGAGGATGAAACGGTCGCCGGACCCTTCAATGCAGTCATGCCCCGGCCTTGCACGAATGCCGAATTTACGAGAAGCGTTGCCCGGGCCGTGCACCGTCCGGCCATTTTGCCCGCGCCGGCCTTGGCTTTGCGGGTGTTCCTCGGCGGCATGTCCTCGCTCATGCTCGATAGCTTGAAGGTGCGTCCCGGGGTAGCCTTGGCCCGTGATTACCGCTATGCTTTCCCACAGCTCGATGCAGCCTTGGACAATCTCGCGCATTGAAGCCCCGCCACATGCCCGCCCGTCCACCGTTGATCGATCTTCACCGCCATCTTGATGGCAGTGTCCGCCTGCAGACCATTCTTGACCTGGGTCGGAAGCACAACATCCCGCTGCCGGGATGGACTATTGATGAGCTGCGTCCCCATGTGGTGGTCAACTCACCGCAACCCGGACTGGTCGAGTTTCTCGCCAAGTTCCGGTGGATGACCGGCGTGCTTGTCGATTATGACGCCTGCCGCCGCGTGGCGCGCGAAAACGTGGAAGATGCTGCCCGCGAAGGCATCCGATACATCGAGTTGCGATTCAGTCCGCTCTTCATGGCCGATGCGCATAATCTCGACCCGGAAAGAGTCACCGCCGCCGTCATCGAGGGAGTGCGCGAGGGCGAGGCGAAGTCCGGTGTGCGGGCCAATCTCATCGGGATCCTCACGCGCACCTACGGTCCGGTGCGGGCGCGGCGCGAATTGCGCGCCTTGCTTGCCCATGCAGACGGAATCGTGGCTCTTGATCTTGCCGGGGACGAGGGGAAATGGCCTGCGGAACTTTTTGTCGATCACTTCACCGAGGGACGCGCGGCGGGTTGGGGGATCACGGTGCATGCCGGCGAAGCGGCCGGCGCCCAGAGTATTCTAACGGCGGTGGAAAAACTCGGGGCGACGCGCATCGGTCATGCGGTCCGGGCGGTGGAGGATCCCGTCGTGATGGAGCTGCTACGAGACCGGCGCATCGGTATCGAGGCCAACCTCACCAGCAATGTCCAGACCAGCACCGTGCCCGATTACGCCAGCCACCCGCTCAAGACATTTCTCAAACGGGGGCTGCTGGCCACGATCAATACCGATGATCCGGGAATCAGCGGGATCGATTTACCCCACGAACTCGATATCGCGGCACCGGCGGCCGGTCTGGATGAGCCGGAAGTGGCTCAAGCGCTGGAGAATGCTTGGGAAATTGCTTTTCTCGACGACGGAGAAAAAGTCCGGCTGAGGTCGGGGCGGTGATGCTTTATTCTCCGCGCTGGAAATCGCGTTTGTTCGCGTCCACAGTAAAAGAATGATCCGTGCTATTTTCATTTTGGCGGTGGTGGCTGCAGCGGTTGCCCCGGTTTTATCGCAGGCCGGACAGATTCCGGCTTATGAGGCGCTGCGTTCGGTCGGTCGGGACCGCGGCGAAACGTGGTTGGGCTATCTGGTCGAGATGAGTGCCGCGGATGCCGGGCCGCAACCGGAGCAGTGGACGCTGAGTTTCAAGGACGATGCTGCCCGCGGCGGGGTGCGGGAGTTTGTCGTTTCGGAAAAAGGTGTCGTCAGCGAACGCACCCCCGTAATGGCGCAGGCTATCGCCGCACCCGGGGTGATGCCTGCGTCGGGGCTCAAGGTGGATTCCCCAGGGGCATTTACCGCGGCCAACAACGAAGCGTCGAAGGTCAAGCTCGGCTTCCATTCCCTCAATTACCGTTTGCAAAACAAAAACGGTGATCCGGTATGGAAGGTGCAGCTTTTAGACGTGAGCGGTCAGGAAGTCGGCATGATGGAAATTTCCGCCAAAAGCGGAGCGATCGTTACGCCGCTGCGCCGTGCCCTGGTGCCTCTGGCGGATGACACGTCACCGGGTTCGGTCAATCCAAACGCGGGAGCTACCGCTGACGGCAGCCTGCCGGAGCGTTGGGTTGAGGGCGGCGGCTTGGTCGGACACATGTCCCGCTGGAGCGAACGAACCTGGAAAACCACCAGCGATACCGCGGTGAAAGTCGGCGACAGCATCGGGGCGTTCTTCACCGGGCGCCCCCCTGCGGAGTCTGCCGGCGGCAACTGAGGTATGCTTATGTTCGAAGGAACTTCGCTTATTGTTGCCCTCTTCGTGGTCGGTTTTCTTTTGATCGCCGCCGAGGTGTTTTTGCCTGGTTTGATCCTCGGAACGATCGGGGTTCTGTGTCTGGCCGGATCAGTGGCCATGGTTTATGCCAATCACGGACCGGCGGCCGGTCTTGTTGCCACATTTGTTGTGGGAGGGTTGGCTTTGGTCGGATTTGTCGTCTGGCTCTTTGTTTTTCCCCGCACCTTCATCGGGAGAAAAATCATGCTTCGAAGCAGTCAACCGCCTGATCACAGGGCGACAGAGCATCGCAGTTTGGTCGGCCAAACCGGATTTTCCCTCACCCCGCTGCGGCCCTCCGGGACGGCCCGGATCGATGGAAAACGCATTGACGTCACGGCACTTGCAGACTTTATCGACGAAGGAGTTCGGGTCGAAGTGGTCGCCGCCGACGGGCTGCGTGTGGTTGTCCGTCGAAAAGACGGGTTGGAACAATCCGTCCAAACTGCCTAAGATTAAGTTATGGGACAGCTGATCATCTATATCGTCACCGGCTTGGCCGTTGTTCTCGGCCTCGTTTTACTGATTGTTCTCTTCAACTTTTTCGGGATCTGGCTGCGTGCGAAGATCGCTGACGCGCCGGTTTCGTTTGCGCGCCTTGTTGGCATGCGCCTCCGCCGCGTGCCAGTCGGCATGATTGTGGACAGCCGCATCACCGCGGTTAAAGCCGGTCTTTCGCTCGACACGGATGAGCTCGAAGCGCACTACCTCGCCGGCGGTAACGTCGACTCCGTGGTTCTCGCCCTGATTGCCGCGGACAAAGCCGGTATCAAGCTCGACTTCAACCGCGCCTGCGCCATCGATCTCGCCATCAAGGGCACTAGCAAAACAGTCCTCGAGGCCGTGCGTACGAGTATCAATCCCAAGGTTATCGACTGCCCCGGTGCGCAGTCCGGGCGACCTACCATCGATGCTGTGGCTCGCGACGGCATCGGCGTGAAGGTCAAAGCCCGCGTCACCGTGCGTTCGAACCTCGATCGCTTTGTCGGCGGTGCGACCGAGGAAACCATCATTGCCCGTGTGGGCGAGGGTATCGTTACCTCGATCGGTTCAGCCCTTTCCTACAAAGATGTCCTCGAAAATCCCGACCGCATTTCCAAAACCGTCCTCGAAAAAGGCCTCGATAGCGGAACGGCTTTCGAAATTCTTTCCGTCGATATCGCCGATGTGGACGTTGGAGAGAACGTCGGTGCCAAACTGCAAGGCGAGCAGGCCGAGGCCGACAAAGTTGTCGCCCAAGCCAAAGCCGAAGTGCGTCGTGCCGCGGCTGTTGCTGTCGAGGGCGAGATGCGTGCACGCACGCAGGAGATGCGCGCCAAAGTTGTCGAAGCCGAAGCGCAGGTTCCGCTCGCCATGGCTGAAGCCTTCCGCTCCGGCAACCTCGGCATCATGGATTATATGCGCATGAAAAATGTCCAAGCCGACTCGCAGATGCGCGAATCCATCGCCGGCTCTGAGCGGAGCAGCGCCGAAGCGCGATAGTACACACTGTCTCGTTCCGCCATGGAACAATTAGTCATCCTCATCATCATCGGGCTGATCAGCTTGGTGAATTGGATTTTGCAAAAGGCCGCCGAGAAGCGCGAGTTAGCGCAAATGAAGCGGGAAGCTGCCCGCGGCGAACGCCGCGAAGCCCGCCGCAATATCTACACCGAGCGCTCGCCTGTTCCCGATGTCCGGCCTGCGCAAGACCCTTTCAAGGAACTCATGGATGCACTCGGGCTACCGGCAGAGGAAGCTCCTCCGCCGGTGGTTCGCCGCGCCAGGGAGCCTGAAATCTTGGAGGATGAAGAGTTCGTCTCCCTCGAGGAGCCGCCGCCCCCACCGGTGCCGGTCGTGGCTCAAACTCCCTCTTGGCAAGCACCAAAGCGCTCCAAGCAGCCTGACCGCAAAACCCGCGAGCTGGCCTCGGCCTTTGCCGGGGCAGATAGGCTCGAAGAGCCTGCTTGGTCCGGAAGCGGGCTTCGCCAAATGCTGGCTGGGCGCAGTGCGCAGAGACAGGCCGTCGTGCTCGCCGAAATTCTCGGCACCCCGCGTGGCCTTGCCCCGGTCGGCGCCCTGATGACACCCCGGCACTGGTAGGTTCACTTGATCTGCTGCGGCTACCGGCGAGTCACTTTAACGCCGCCCACACGCGATGGACGTCGTCGTGATCGTCCAGTGCTTGCAAAAACGCTCCGACTTCCCCGCGCTGTTCATCGGTCAGATCGGGACATTGCTTCGGCACGTAGCCGAGTTCGCTGGTCACCACCGTCCAGCCGTTTTGTCCGAGCCATTGCGCCACAGCATGCGTGTTGGCTCGGTCGGTTATAAAACGCCCACCGGTGGCGTTTTCGGGAATATCGTCATTCTGGGCGTGAGTGAGTGGCTCGACTTCGTTAGCTCCGGCTTCGATGGCGGCTTCTTCCAGATCTTTACCGCCAACAACTGTGTGCGCCTCGACGAGGCCGACATGATCGAAGAGAAATTTGTTGCTGCCAGAGGCCCCGAGCTGCCCTTTTTTGAAGAGCACGCGGATCTCCGGCGCGGTGCGGTTGTGGTTGTCGGTCACTGCCTCAACAATGACCGGCACTTTGTGCGGCGCGTAGCCCTCAAAAGTCATGTGCTCGAGCGAAGCCTTGTCGCTGCCAGTGCCCGCGCCCTTGGCGATGGCCCGCTCGATGACATCCCTGGCCACACTCTCCTTGCGCGCCTTTTCCAGCGCGGCGGCCAGCCGTGAATTGGTGGCGGGGTCGGCGCCTCCTTGGCGCGCCGCGATCGTGATCTCGCGGATGAATTTTCCCGTGGCTTGCGATTTCCGGAGCGAGGCCACCTCGCGTTTGGCCAACAACCATTGACGTCCCATAGGGTCGGAAGACTAAGCGGAATACTCCGTCAGGCTCAAGGCTGCACGGCTATGCGTTGAAGCACCTCGTTGCGCCGCATAAAACCCGGGATCCATGGCGGGTCGTAATAGGCAAACACCGGATCGCCCGTCGATGTAAGTTTCTGGCTTTTCATCCAGTCACGCAGCGCGGCCAGAGATAGGGCTTCGTTACGCTCATTGCGTCCGCCGGAAAAGCGGAGCACGGCGAACCGGCCACCCGGGAATTTGTCCCGTCCCACCGTGCTGTCATTTGGCGCGGGGACACGCCCGGCTGCCGCAACTTCGCGCGGCACAATGAAGCTCATGCCGGTCTTGTCGCCCTGGTGCTGGATGAGCACGGGAGTGGTCATGGCAATCTTTTGTCCGTCCTCGTTGTTGCCCGAGATGTAGCGGAACAGACGCCCGAACTCGTTGCCGTTGCCCATGGGGGTGCGCACGACGGTGAGCGCCGGATATTCCCTCAGCTCGAATTTTCCTTCGCGGGTGAGAACTTGGTATGCGGGTGATTCCGTGGCCATGGCGTGGTTCCACCACAAAAACCCCGACATTATCGCGGCGGCGAGCCTCATTTTGGCGCTGTTGTGCATTCCCTACCTTCGTGCGCCGATGTTTCGGAGTCAACCAGCCTTGGTCGTCTCAAGTTGTCGGGGATTGTCGTGTCCCTGTGCTTCCCATCAGGGGGGCGGGTTCGTTAAGATGACAGACTATGCCAAAACCTGCACTCGGACGTGGGCTGGGCGCCCTCATCGTGCCCTCTCAAGCCGCCGCCGCCGCCGCCGCCGTGGCGACAGCTGAAGCGGCGGGTGATCGCGTGCAGACGGTGGCATTAACCCAAGTGGTGCCGAGTCCGCTGCAGCCGCGCAGCACGTTTCCGGCCGAGCATTTGTCCGAGTTGGTCGAGTCGATTCGCGAAAACGGCATCATCCAGCCGCTGATTGTCCGCCAGGTCAATGGACTCTTCGAGTTGATCGCCGGCGAGCGCCGCTGGCGGGCTTCTGGTCAGGCCGGGCTCAAAGAGGTGCCGGTGATCGTCAGGGAAGCGACCGATCTCGAAGTGCTCGAGTTGGCGCTCGTCGAGAATCTCCAACGCGAGGATCTGAATCCGATCGAGGAGGCCAGGGCTTACGCGCGGTTGGCGACGGAATTCAAACTCAAGCAGGATGACATTGCGAAAAAAGTCGGCAAAAGCCGCGCGGCCGTCGCCAACACGATGCGGTTGCTCGATCTCGATGAGGAAGTGCAGTCGCACTTGATCCAGCACCGCCTGACGGTTGGCCACGCGAAAGCTCTTCTCGGACTGCGCAATGCCGAGGAGCAGCGCTCCATTACCAATCAAGTTATCCGCGGCAACCTTTCCGTCCGCGCGACCGAAGAACTCGTCCATAAACACCTGACCAAAGCGGGTGCCACTCGCAAGGGTGGACGGAAGCGTGTCGAGCGAGAGGTGTCTCCCGCGGTGCGCCATCTGGAGAACCGCCTGCAGCAGCATCTTTCGACCCGGGTCGAGATCCGTCACGGGGACGAGAAAGGGCACATTCTCATCGAATATTACGGGAACGACGACTTGCAGCGCTTGCTGGGAGAGCTAGGTTTGCCGGAAGAATAAGCCATGTCCGCCGCCGCCCTTTCGCCCCTCCGCCGCCTGATCAATTGTCTCGATAGCGATTACTTCGAAGGCGATCCGGAAATCATCCGCAACCAGCCCGAACGCATGGAGTGGGGCCGTTTGGTGCCGTTTATCATGCTCCATTTGGGCTGTCTCGGGGTGATCTGGACCGGCTGGAGCTGGGCGGCCGTAGGCACGGCTGTGTTTCTTTATTTTACCCGGATGTTTTTGGTGACGGGTTTTTATCACCGCTACTTCAGCCACAAGACGTTTCAGATTTCGCGCGCGGGGCAATTCATTGCCGCGTTCCTCGGTCTCACCTGCACGCAACGAGGTCCGCTCTGGTGGGCATGGGTGCACCGTCATCATCACAAGCACTCCGACGAGTTGGAGGATTTTCATTCGCCCGGAATGCAGGGCTTCCTGTGGGCGCACCTCGGATGGATCACCAGCAGTTGCAACTTCCCGACCGATTACGCGAAAATCAAAGATCTTGCCAAATATCCCGAGTTGGTTTTCCTCAACCGCTTCGACCTCATCGGGCCTTTTTTTCTGGCTTTTGTCATGCTCGCTTGGGGGTGGTTTCTGCAGGCTTTCTTCCCGACCCTCGGCACCTCTCCGCTGCAGATGCTTATTTGGGGATTTTTCATCAGCACGACCTTCCTTTTCCACGGAACTTCCTGCATCAACTCCCTGGCTCATGTTCTGGGAAAAAAACGCTATGACACGAAAGATGACAGCCGCAACAGCATGCTTCTGGCTTTCATTACTCTTGGGGAGGGTTGGCACAACAACCATCACCGTCACCAAACGGCGGCGCGTCAGGGGTTTTTCTGGTGGGAGTTTGATCCGACTTACTACACCCTCAAGGCTCTGTCTTGGCTCGGAATCATCTGGAATCTACGGCCGGTTCCCGAATCGGCCTACCGCGAAGCAAAGGCCATGAAGTCGCGGGCTGCGGCGTAAATGACCCGGTGAAAGAAAAGCTCGCGGTTATCGGTGGAGGAGTCGCCGGCTTGGGCGCTGCCTGGTTGCTGCGTCAGCGTTACGACGTGACCATCCTCGAGCGTGAAGCCCGCCTCGGAGGACATTCCAACACAGTCGAGGTAGAGGAGGATGGACGCCGGTTGCCGGTGGATACCGGCTTCATGGTTTTCAACAAGGAGACCTACCCGAATCTTTTGCGCCTGTTCGACGAATTGAGGGTGCCGATCAAGCCGACGGAGATGAGCTTCAGTGTCCGGCATGACGGCCTCGGTGTGGAATACAATGGCATGGGCCTCAACCGCGTCTTTGCCCAGCGAAGTAATCTGGTGCGTCCGCGTTTTCTCAAGCTCCTCGCGCAGGTCCTGCGTTTTTTTCGTGTGGCCAATGCCTCGCTTGAAGACGAATCGCTCGAGTCGATGACGCTTGGTGAATTCACCCGTCGCCACGGTCTGGGGGATGATTTCCTGCGTCTGTATCTCGTGCCGATGAGCGCCTCGATTTGGAGTATCACGCCCGGCGGGGCGCTGGATTTTCCCGCGGCGACCTTGGTGCGTTTTTTCCACAACCACGGATTTCTCGGGATCACGACACACCATCCTTGGTTCACGGTGGACGGTGGTTCCCGCGAGTATGTGAAGCGGATGCTGGCCGCTCTGCCCGCCGCGCGGATTTCGGCCGAGGTCGTGGCCGTGGAAGCAACCGAGCATGTTGTATGCGTGCAAACGCGGGACGGGCGAAGGGAGTCTTATGATCGCGTGATTTTGGCCGCTCATGCCGATGAATCTCTGGCCATGTTGCCCCGGCCAACCCCGCTGCAGGCCAAGCTGCTTCCGGCTTTCCGATATCAGGCAAACGACACCGTCCTGCATACGGACGAATCGGTGATGCCTCGTCGCAAGCTGGCTTGGGCGGCATGGAATTACCGGATGGATCCCCATGCCGGCGGCGAGCGCCCCTCCACCCACTATTACATGAATCGCCTGCAAGGAGTGTCGGATCGCCGGAATTATTTTGTCAGCCTCAACTACGCGGACCGCATCGCTCCGGACCGGGTGCTTTGGCGCACGAACTACACGCATCCGATTTTCGACCGCGGTGCGCTGGCTGCGCAGCACCATCTGCCCTCGATCAATGCCGAAGCGCGCAACCAGCGGGTCTTTTTCTGCGGCAGTTACTTCCGCTATGGATTCCACGAGGACGCGCTGGCCTCAGCCGTGCAGTGCGCGCACGCGGTGTGCGGCGAGGATCCTTGGAGATGAACTCGTGTTTTTACGAGTGCGACGTCTTCCACCGGCGTCTGCGCCCCAAGCAGCACGAATTTCTCTACCGCATTTTCTATTTCTACCTCGATCTCGCCGAATTGGATGAAGCGGCGCGCAAGCTCAAGATCTTCGGCCTGAATCGCCCCAACATCTACAGCCTGTGCGACAGCGATCACTTCCAATACGGGGAGCAAGTTCGACCCATCGCCGCCAATGTGCGCGAGTTTCTCGACCGGTCCGGATATCCGCTCGAGCCCGGCGGGTCCATCCGCCTGCTCTGTTTTCCGCGCATGTTCGGCTACGTCTTCAACCCGATCAGTATCTACTTCTGTTTCAATGCCGACGGCTCGCCGCATGCCTCCGTTGTCGAGGTGGGCAACACGTTCCGCGAGTTGAAGCCGTATCTGGTCCCGTGCTCCTCCGGTGGCCCCTGCACATTCGAAGTTCGCGTGCCCAAGCATTACTACGTGTCGCCTTTCAGCCCGGTCGATCTCGATTTCCACTTCCGGTTGCATCTACCGGATGAAAAATTGCGCGTTTTCATCGATGATTACGACGCGGAGGGCAAGGTGCTGCTCAGTGTGCTGACCGGACAGCGCCGCGAGCTGACCTTCGCCAACCTTGCCAAATTCACCGCCAAGTTTCCCTTCATCACGCTCAAGGTGATCGGACTCATCCACTGGCAAGCCTTGCGCCTCTGGCTCAAGCGTGTGCCATTTTTTTGGAAAGAAACCCACGCCGAAGATCAGCGCGGCGTGTTCCGCCCGCACAAGTCTTTGCGGCGGTAGCTTTCCCGAACTCGGCCTCCCGCGGCGTGTGAGCGCTATCTGCTAGCGTCACCGATCCAACGGACTGCGCACGGCCAGACCAGGGCGATTGAGGACATGCGTATAAATCATGGTCGTGCTGACGTCGGAGTGTCCGAGCAGTTCCTGCACGGTGCGGATGTCGGCACCGTCTTCGAGCAGGTGCGTGGCGAAGGAGTGGCGCAGCGTGTGCGGGGTGACGGTCTTGGCTATTTCTGCATCGCGGGCGGCCTGGCGCACGGCTCTTTGGATGTTGACCTCATGCAAGTGATGACGGCCGGTGCGTCCGGTGCGCGGGTCGACGGAAAATCGGGGCGCTGGGAACACGTATTGCCAGCCCCATTCGCGGGCGCGTCCGCCGTATTTGAGGGCGACGCCGTCGGGCAATTCCACATCGCCGTAACCTTTGGCCAGATCCGCCTCGTGAATGGCGCGCACTTTGGCGATCTGCTCGCTTAATTCCTCCACAAGAGAAACAGGCAGCGGGGCGATGCGGTCCTTGCCGCCTTTACCGCGGCGCACGGCGATTTGCATGAGTTCCAGATCGATGTCTTGGATTCTCAAACGCAGTCCTTCCATGAGTCGTAATCCGGCCCCGTAGAACAAGCGCACAGGCAGACGGCAGGAGTCGGGCAGGGCCTCGAAGAGTCGGGCCAACTCGGCACGCGAAAGCACAACCGGCACACGGCGGCGTTGCTCGGCACGTTGCACGCCTTCGATGCGTCCGAAGTCCATCTCCAGCACGGACCGGAAAAGGAAGAGCAGCGAGTTGAAGGCCTGATTTTGAGTGGAGGAGGAAACACGCCGCACGACTGAGAGGTAGTCGAGGTAGTCTTTGGCCTGCGAGGGGTGGAGGTCCTGGCGCTTTTCCGGCGCGGCGTAGGTGAGGAAGCGGGTGATCCAGCCGACGTAGGTTTGTTCGGTGCGGTAGGAATAGTGGCGGGCGCGGACGGCGGCGCGAATTTCGTCGATGAACGGGGTAAAGCGCGGCGGTAACTCTCCGCGGTCGGACTTGCCTTGATGCCGGGTACGGAGGAACTCATCGTCGAGCGGCGGCCGCCGCTCCGGGGAGGCTGTGGCTGCGGCGAGCGGTTGGCGCACTTTCCAATCAGCCGACCACGGGGCGGGGTAGCGGGATTGGTGCAGGAGTTTGAGCGCCGCCTCGGCCTGCTCGATCTGCCAACCGGCTTTGCCTTGGTCGGCCAGATGCTGCAAAAAGGCCTCGACATCGGATTCCCCAGCGTCCACGAATTTTCGAGGCGAGAGATACTTGCCCCAAGCCATGACCCAATTGGACCAAAATGGAATCAATGATTCCTGCACGCCCTTTATCCGGGCCAAGTCCCCGAACTGCTCGCGAAAGCTCGATTGGGCCATAGCGGATGGAATAATCCAACAACTGCCCCTCACTTACAAGTAATATGCGACCAGTCGTAAAACCCAATACTAACGAACTGTCGTATACTATACGTTCGATCAGACATCAACACATTTGGTGCGTAATATGGCAAGCGACTGAAATGCCCGAAAGGAGACAGCACAATGACTGCAATTGTTGAAATCATCTTCAGAATGATCGTCACGATTCTCTTCTGCATCCTTCTTCTCCCTCTCATCATGATTTTGGCTACGCCCATAATTCTCCTCGGGGTGCCATTCACCCGTCAGCGTTACGTCGAGGGGGTCAAGAATGGCTATAGGAATGCGTTCGATTTTTGGAAGAACATTTCCGAGGCCATGCCATGTCTGTAGAGATTAAGGAGATCGAACAAGGCGGTGGACTCAACGCGCTAACGCGCGCGAGTCACCGCCGACGTTAGCAAAATAGATACCACCCATGCTCACCGCGCTCACCATGCTACATAAACTGACTGTTTTTTCGCTGCTCTTGCTTTGTGC
>JBIJDZ010000076.1:0-7915 GCA_044343805.1 Chthoniobacterales bacterium
CGCCTGATGGTCGCCCCACTGCGCTTCGGCGCGGGAATCAAGGGCAAGATAGGCACGGCCCTCAGCCACGGCTTGCCAGTGGTCACTACTTCGATCGGTGCCGAGGGGATGGATTTGCTGCCCGGCGTGGGCGTGCGGGTGGCCGATGACCCCGTGGCTTTCGCTGACTTGGTGGCTGATCTCTACGGCAATCCGGATGTCTGGGAGCGCGAGTCGCGTGGAGCGGTGGAGTTTGCCCGTCGCCGGTATTCGTTGGCGGCAGGATGCGAGGTTGTGTCGGAGATCTTGCGGCGGATTGGCTTGGGAGACCGCAGCGAGGAACGCCGCCCGGTAGTTTTGTCCGAACAGCTGTCACCGGACTTCCACCGCTGCTATCCGCCGGATCATCGGCACGATCCTTTGGAAGAGATGGTGTATTCATCCTCCCGCGCCGGCCTCTCACAGGATTTTTTTCCGGTGGATCGGATTGTTTTCCAGAGGGAGCGCGAAATGAACCTGCTTTCCCATCCGACCGCCAAGGGTCATCTGATGCACCAAGGTTTTTGCCGGGTCTGTAATCAGGAGGCGGAATTTGCCATCAGTGTTGAAACAGGTGAAACGCCGACAGCCTGGGACCGGCAACTTGTTTGCGAAACTTGTGGATTGAACAACCGCGAGAGGGCGCTTGCCCATGTGGCAGCCCGGCATATTCGTCACCACATCAGGGACCGTGTCGCCGAGCTTTGTGTGGTCGCTGGTGATGAATCAGGATTCCGCCGCTACGGGCGTCTATCAGGCAGGACGAGCCATGGCGAAGGTGCGGGCAGACTGACGTTCTTTTCCGGGCAAGGAGATGCCGTCCGCGCTGGCATTTTCGACCTCTTCCTTGTCTGTGAGTTCCCGGGTAACCCGGCCGATGCAGAACGCTTGGTTAGCGAGGCCCGCCGTATCCTTCGACCGGGTGGCCTTGTGTTGTTGGCCGCAATGCCCGAGACCGGCGGCGAAGCGCCTGGATTAAACGGCCTTCTCTCGCATCTGGAAAAAGCGGATTTCCAAGACGTGCAGGTTTGTTTTTACTGGTCCGACGTCTACGGACACCTCGGGGAAAATCAACTTTATGTGACGGCGAGGGTTCCCTGAAGCCTGTCAAAACTCATCCACAGCTATGAAAGAATGCAGCAAATCCATCCCGCGCCGTTTGGCCGACAGCAATTTTGTCCGGAAATATTTTGCTGGTGACGGCATCGACGTCGGGGGCAAGCCGGATCCGCTCAAGCTTTACACGGAATTTTTCCCATTGATGAAGAGCGTCCGCACTTGGGACTGGGAGGATGGTGATGCGCAATACATGCAGGGCGTTCCGGACGATTCCGTCGATTTCGTGCACAGCAGTCATTGTCTGGAGCATCTTGTAGACCCTGCGGAGGGGCTCCGCAACTGGCTCCGGGTTCTTCGGCCCGGCGGGCACATCATCGTCACCATTCCCGATGAGGACATGTATGAGCAGGGAGTTTTTCCCAGCACCTACAACCGCGATCACAAGCGCACTTTTACCCTGCACAAGGATAAGAGTTGGTCGCCTTGCAGCGTCAACGTTCTCGGTCTGCTCAGCTCCCTCGGACCGGCGGCCGAGGTCCTGAAAGTCGAGCGTCTCCACGGGACGCACCGCTACTCGTTGCCGCGCATTGACCAGACCATGACCCCGGTCGGGGAAAGCGCCATCGAATTTATCATCCGCAAGAGGACGCCCGAGGAGTTGGCGTTCGGCGGAACCCCGACACGTCGTCATGCTGTCGATGACCGCGAGATACGCCTTCACTTGAACCAATACCGCGACGATCAGAAAACCCTGCGAGCAGCCAACCCGGCCAACCCCCCTTTCTGCAACGACTCTCCGATCGATGGTTGACGCTCTCGCTCAGACCCGCCGCGCCCGTGCTCCGCTGCGTTTGGGCTTCGGGGGCGGCGGGACGGATGTCCCGGCCTACTCGTCGCGCTACGGCGGCTGTGTACTCAACGCGACGATCAGCATGTATGCTTATGCCTCGGTTGCCCCGCGCGCCGACGGGCGCATCGGGATCAGACTAGGCAGCTTGCAGCACCGGGCCGAGCTCGCGCCGACCGAATTGGCGGAGTTGGACCCCCAAGGCTCCACGGCCTTGGTCGAAGGTATTTTGCGTCGGTTCGCCCGCGACTATGGTCCGTTGCCCTCCATGGATCTGGCCGCTTGGTCCGACGCACCGCCGGGATCCGGGTTGGGTTCCTCATCGACGGTCGCTGTGGTCATCTGCACCGTTCTTGCCGAAGCTTTGCGGATACCCTTGGGTGATTATGACGTGGCCAAACTCGCTTACGAAATCGAGCGCGTCGAATTGGGCATGGCCGGCGGCCAGCAGGACCAATACGCCGCGGCTTTCGGCGGGGTCAATTTCATGGAGTTCCACGAGGACGGGGGCGTGCTGGTCAATCCGCTTCGGATCAAAAGTTCGGTGCTCAGCGAATTGGAAAGCTCGTTGATCCTCTATTACACTGGCGTTTCTCGGGATTCGGCCAAAATCATCGAGGACCAAATCAGCGCGGCCGAATCCACCCCAAGCCGTTCTTTGGAAGCCTTGCACCGGATCAAGCAGGAGGCGGTAGCCATGAAAAAGCATCTCCTGCGCGGTGACTTGGCGTCTTTCTACGAGGCGATCAACGCCGGATGGCTGGCCAAGAAACAATCGGCTCACTCGATCAGCAATCCGGCCATCGAGGAATTGCTGTCCGGAGCCATGGATGCGGGCGCGCTGGCCGCTAAACTGAGCGGTGCCGGGGGCGGAGGTTTCATCATGTTTTTTGCGCGGCCTGAAGAAAGGTCATCGGTCGCAGAGCGCTTGTTGCGGAGCGGCGGTCAAATCTATCCCGTGAGTTTCACCGGCACTGGGGCACAGCATTGGGGAGTGAACCACTGAAATGTCACAGGCTTTGTCCTCACCCGACTTGGCGGAGACTTGCCGTAATTTGTCGGCTCTTTGCCTTCGCTTGGCCGATGACGCCGCGTTGAGCGGGCTGCTTGCGGCGGCGATCGAGAGGTGTGTTCGGTCGCTGTCGAGCGGGGGTACGATTTTTTTCTGCGGCAACGGCGGCAGCGCGGCCGACAGCCAGCACTTGGCCGGCGAACTGGTCAGCCGTTTTCTCTACGACCGCCCGCCATTGCGCAGTGTCGCTCTCAATGCCGATACCGCGATCCTCACTGCAGTCGGCAACGATTACGGTTACGAATCCAGTCTGTCCCGCTCGCTCGCCGCCCTCGGCCGTCCCGGAGATGTATTGGTGGCTTTGTCCACCTCGGGCCGCTCGCCCAACGTGCTGGCCGCCCTGCGCTCCGCCGCCGACTCGGGTATTCACACCATCGGTCTCACGGGACGCGATGGAGGTGAAATGTCCGCGCTCTGCGAGATCGAATTGCGGGTGCCTTCCGACTCCACCCCGCGGATACAAGAAGTGCAGCTTCTTTTGGGACATTTGCTTTGTGAGGGCATCGAGGCACGCATGTTTCCTCGACCCGGTGCCGGCCGATGAGCGTCGCGGTGATACTTTGCGGAGGTCTTGGCACAAGACTGCGGGGCGTTTTGGACGACCGGCCCAAATGCCTCGCCCCCGTCGCGGGACGGACCTATCTGGACTTCTTGACCGACTACCTCCACCAGCAAGGCGTCGGTCACTTTGTCTTCGCCACCGGATATCGTCATGCGCAGGTGGAAGACTGGCTCAAAACCTCGTCGCGTCCTTGGACATGGAAGACAAGCTTGGAGCCGGAGCCTTTGGGAACAGGAGGAGCACTGCGCCTGGCTGCGCAAATGATCCCCGAGGAGAAATTTCTCGCGTTTAACGGCGACACATTTCTCGAAGTCTCCTGCGCTGACTTGATTTCTTGCCACAATGCTCTGCG
Source organism: Chthoniobacterales bacterium (assembly GCA_044343805.1). Lineage (GTDB taxonomy): Bacteria > Verrucomicrobiota > Verrucomicrobiia > Chthoniobacterales > JACTMZ01 > JACTMZ01. The sequence continues at coordinate 3,911 of JBIJDZ010000076.1, forward strand.
CTCGCCTCTGACTTTGGCCGCGGTCCAAGTTCCCGATACAGCGGCTTTCGGAAGAATCAAGGTGGAGGATGGTCATGTGGTCGAGTTTCATGAGAAAGGACTTGCCGGACCTGGATTGATCAACGGTGGTGCTTACGTGATCGATAAAGCTTTTGCTCTGAGTTGGCCGTCCGGCCCATTGTCGCTTGAGCGCGATATCCTTACCCGTGTTGGACTCGCGCCCGCAGCTCACGTTACGAGTGGCCGCTTCCTTGATATCGGCACGCCCGAAAATCTCGCGTTAGCCGGCGAGATGGCGGTCGCCTTGAACTGAATATTTCCATGATCATCCACCGATTACGCAACTGCGATGATTACCGGCTCCACGTCGCGCGCATGGAGAGTATTTACTCTGAGCGGCGTCGGCTCGAACGCGACTTGCAGAAGAATCATTCTCGGGCTTTCGATGTTCCGGGCTTTTCCTACCCCGCAGGAAAACCTGTCAAGTTCCGCGCCGACTTCGCCTACTCTAATGGAACAGATGTGAATTGGCGCGAATGGCTGGTTTGTCCGGTCACCGGGCTCAACAACCGCCTGCGTGCCGCGGTCCACCTGGCCGACAGTGAACTCGGTTTGTTGCCGTCCGAAGCGGTTTATCTCACGGAACAAGTGACTCCGCTTTACCGCTACCTGGGGCAACGATACGCGAATCTTGTCGGCAGCGAGTATCTCGGTGAGAAGGTGTCGCGGGGAGAGACCGACTCCCGGGGCGTGCGGAATGAAGATTTGACCCGCCTAACCTTTCCCGATGGGTCGTTCGATGGTCTTCTTTCCTTCGACTGCTTCGAACACATGCCTGATTTCGTGGCGGGCATGCGCGAGGTGGCGCGGGTGCTCAAGCGCGGTGGGCGTATGATGTGGACGGTGCCCTTCCGGGCAGATCTGGAGCATAATCTTGTGCGGGCCAGCCTTGGGGCCGACGGACAATTGGTGCACCACGAGCCTCCGGAATACCATGGGGATCCGATCAATACGGCCGGCTGTCTTTGTTTTACGCACTTCGGCTGGGAAATGCTCGCGCAGGTCAAAGAGGCCGGGTTCAATGACGCTTACGCGCTGGCCTACTGGTCCGACGTTTTCGGATACTTGGGCGTGGAACAATTTGTTTTTGTCGCAGTTAAATAATCAAAATTTATGGATCCAGTTAAAGAGAGACTTGGTAAAGATTCAAATTGGCGGGCGGGCCGCAACGTCAAGGAGGGCTATGAGCGCGGTTGGGGTTTGCAATTCGGCAAACTGCGCGACCAGGTTCTCGGCGAAACGCTTTTCAAGGAAGCTCGGCGGGTGGCGGGCGGGCGTTCGGTGATGTCCGAGGGCAATTGCCTTAACCTCTATCTCCTGATCACCCGCTATCTCCAACCGCTGGCAGATGGCGATATTCTTGAGTTCGGCAGTTACCGTTGCGGCAATGCGGTCTTCATGGCCTATCTGGCGGCGAAGCTCTACCCCGGCATGCAGGTCTTTGCTTTCGACACTTTTGCCGGCATGCCGGAAACCGACAAGGCCATCGACCTGCACTCGGCTGGGGACTTTGGTGATGCCAATTTCGATGAAATCCGAAAATTTGTGGACAAGACGGAATTGGAAAATTTGCACTTGGTGCGTGGACTGTTCGAAGACACCACGCCGTCCGTCTTGGAGAAATGCCGCCCCATCGCCCTGCTGCACGTCGACGCGGACATCTATTCCGCCTGCGCCTATGCCTACGATGTTTGTAAGCCCCGGATGATGCCGGGGGCCTATATTGCGTTTGACGACTCGCTGTTCTCCTCCTGTCTCGGCGCCATGGAGGTGGTCGAGAATCTTGTCATCAAGCGAGACGGGCTGAACTCCGAGCAGGTGTATCCGCACTTCGTTTTCCGCGCACGATGAAGACAGCCGGCCAGATCTTGAAGCAGCTGGATTCGCGAGGTCAATTCGCCGAGACCAAGGCAAGTTCACTGGACAGTCTGCTTGATGTACAGGCATGGCGCCGTCTGGAGACATTCCTTTTCCAAAACCAGATTCTCTCCACCTTGGCCGTACCTAAAGAGGTCAATGTCGTGCTGGCCCATCCGAAGACGGGCGGCAACGCGCTGCACGACGCCATCGTCAAGGCGCGACAGGATGTAGGTCAGTCACTGCACACTCATTACACCGTTCCCTACGCAGCGAATTTCAGCACCGCAGCGATGACTAACCGCCTTTCCGGGCAATTCGCCGAGGGTAACGAGGAGGACATTCGCAGGCTTTATTTGCACAGCGAGATGAACGCTCGACTTGCCGAGTTTGCCTCCCACTGGTTCAAGAGTCACGTGCCCGTTCCCTTGGGACAACCTTTGCCTGAGAATGTTTACGACCGCGAGCGTCGTTCCGACTTGCCGCGAACCAACGTCATTATCTCTGTTCGCGAACCCGTCGCCTGTTGTCTCTCCGGCTACTTCCAGATCATGTATGACACCTCGACCAAAGACTTGCCCAACGAACGCATCCATGAGGATTTGACGAGGCTTTTTCGGCAGACTTTTCCGTTGAACCAACTCCACTGGTGGAATCTGCAGGTCAAAAAATTTTTCGGTCTGGATTTTCTGGATTTGCCATTCGACCGCGACCGAGGTTGGCACATATACCATTTTGCCCGCGTATCATTCTTGGTCATTCGGCAGGAAAACTTCGGGGAAGCTCCAGTGGCGCTCGGCAAGCTATTCGATATGCCCGCCCCGCTGATCAGTATCGGCCACGAAAACGCGGCGGCCGACAAGGAGGAAATCGCTTCCTTTTATGCACGGGCAAAGAACGGGTTAAAGTTCGACGAGACGCAACTCGACCAACTTTACGACAACCCATGGTTCAAGCATTTTTATACTACTGAGGAAGAACAAGTCTTCCGCAGTGTTTGGATGCGCTAAGTCACTCCTGCCATGACAGGTTTCGGAAAAGTGTTCCAACGGCTCAGACACAGATTGGCAATACCGCTCGGGCGACCCGCGGAAATCAACATCGTTCTCTCTCACCCCAAGACCGGTGGAAACACTCTTGAGTCGGCCGTGTCGATGCTTCGTCCGCGCAGCCGAGTTTATTTCGCCCACTATACCAAAATTACGTCACCGAGCGTTGCCTCTGCGGGTCTCCAGGCAAGGTTGCCTTCACTTGGTTTGTCGAGGAGTGACCTCGGTGCACGCAAGCTGCACCGCCAAGTCGCGCGCAACATGCAGGGAGCGGCAAGAGCCGCGGAGGCCGCGCAGAGCGTCATTTCCGCAGTCAAGAGTGCTGGTTCACCCCGATTGAACATTATCTCCGCTGTTCGTGAACCGGTTGCCTGTTACTTGTCTGGATATTTTCAGGTTCTCGGCGACACGGGCTTCCGGGATATTCCGACAGAAAGTGTTGCCGAAGATATAGCAAAAATGATCCGCCAGACGGCACCGGTAAACCAACTCCTCTGGTGGAATCGCGAAATTCGCGATTTTTTCGGCTTCGATATTCTCGCCCACGACTTCGACCACTCGCGCGGTTGGCAGAGATACGACCTTGAAAGTTGCCGACTGCTTGTTGTTCGCCAGGAAAATTTCGAAACCCTGAGTGACATTCTGGCATCCTTCTTCGACACACCCACGCGGCCGTTAGGGCGACTAAAAAAAAATGCGGCTGAGGACAAAGGTGCTTTGGCGCCGGACTACGCGGAAAAAATCAAGAAGTGCGTTTTTCAGTCAGACCTGTTGGATCAAGTCTATGGCAACCCTTGGTTCCGGAAGTTTTACTCCGAGGATGAGGAGAACATTTTCCGGCGCCGGTGGGCGGCCGTTTAAAGGCAGCCTTGGTTGCTCTGGTGGAGGCACCGACAAACAAAAATATGAGCAGTAAAGAACTTCGTTACGACCAGCGCGTTTCCGCGCAAATCGCTCAGTATGCCAACGTGGAAAACATGAATGTCATGAGCGATGCCTGGCACTACTGGCAGACGGAATACTTTTTGCCGCGCTACCG
>JBIJDZ010000030.1:0-21974 GCA_044343805.1 Chthoniobacterales bacterium
AGGGGCGGAGCGGTCGCCGTTAGCGGAGCTATAGGCGGACGCGCCGCACGGCGGCGGAGCGCGCAACGAATCCGACACCGCACGTCTGCCGCGTCACAAAACACGTCTGCCGCTCCGCGCCACCGGTCACCGCAGCTGACAAAAGCGGCAACCTCTGCCGCAAAAAACGGCAACCTCTCCCCAAAAACGGCAACCTCTGCCGCACGCCCGGCGGCACCCATGACCGAGGCCGCCGCCGCCGCAAACGCAGCCCGGCGCCCTATCCCCACGCTGATATGCCCGCCGAAAGTGGCGATCAATTTGACACGCCACCATGGGTGATGAACGTGGCATTCGGCACAGATAGTGCATCTGGCTCACCAGAACGACCCGGTCGAGGGTCGGCACCTGTGGCGCACCATGCCACTTAGAAAGGACCGCAAAAGCATGGTAACTACCTACAAAAATCCGACTCGGGTTGCCCGCAAGGCCTCGGAGGTTTCCACGGCGTGGGAGCAAATCGCTCCTGATGCCGAGTTCGCCGGAATGACGCTCACCGCGTTCAAGACGGCGATCGGGGAATCCTTCACGCTCCGCGAGCGCGCTTCGCAGTTGGAGGCAGAGCTGAGCGCCAACCTCGCCCGCCGGGCCATTGCCGACGCCGTGACGAACGACAAAGTCAAACTTGTCGTCAACTCGGTCAAAGGCCATCCGTCCTACGGCGAGAACAGCGACCTCTACCGGGCCATGGGTTATGTGACGGCCGCCGACAAGGCGTCCGGCCTCACCCGCAAAGGCCTGGTGGCCCAGCCTCCGACCGAGCCCGTGAACGGCGCCAACTAAAGGCCGCCTCTCCCGGTCCGGAAAACAACAACCTCAAAAAGCCGCTGTGGTGCGCGCCGCCACAGCGGCTTTTTTGCGCCGCCACTTGGTCATTCGGGAAAGCGAAATGCGACCACTTGGACAAGAAAGCCTACTCCGACAACGACTATCGCCGCGCGGCCCCACCAAGAAATGAGAGTGTCTTTGAACTTTGCTCGATCTTCGTCCTCCTCATACCCAAGGCGCGGGCCGGCAACCGAGATAGCCCGCGAGACTCTGGCACTCTCGAGGTAGAGCATGCCACACCCGCACATGTTGATGAACAGACCGAGGATAGTAAGAGCGTCTCTCATACGTGCAGTTTAACACACCGAACAACTGAGCTTTTCCTTTGCCAAGCGGCAGCCGATGGGCGGGACGGAAGGCGTTTGCCGCAGGCAATAGCCGGACGGCCCGCACAGCGGCGGACGCCGGGAGATGCCCCCGCTTGTGGAACCCCGCATCGAACGAAAGGCAAGCCGACGGGGTGGGAATTGATCAGGATCAGTCTTTCGGCAGACGCGCCTCGAGTAGCTTGAAGGCAGCGGCGGCTTTGGTTGCTTCGGCGTTGGCTTGGTCGAAGTCGCCGTGCTCAGCTTTTTCGACGGTCGTCTGCCAAGCTTTGGCTGCGTTGTTGGCCATGCCTTCAGCGCGCTGCTTGGTCACTTCATCCACCGTTCCCATGACACCGGGAATGGCTTTGACGTAGGCGACGAGGAAGTCTGTCACGCCATGCGTTTTGTCGGCATCGCGCGCAGCCAGAGCGGCGGCAAGTTCGGATTGCTTGGCCGATATGGCGGACTTGATCTCCGCAAGCGTGGCGGGGATCACGATGTGTTCATGGCTATGAGCATGTTCGTGGCCTTCTCCGGCTTGGACCGAGGGAACAAGGGCGAGCATGAGTATGACGGCTAGGTGTTTCATGGTTGTGTGGTGTTTGGTTTGGAAAAAGCCTCGGGAACAAGCCGTTCGGCGGCGCGACGACCATATTGCCAGAAGACGAGCGGACGCACGACAAGATCAAGCAACGTGCTGGTGAAAAGACCGCAGAAAATGACCACGGCCACCGGATGCAGAATTTCTTTTCCCGGCTGATCGGCGCCGAGAAGCAACGGGAAGAGGGCCAGCCCGGCGGTAAGAGCAGTCATGAGCACGGGCACGACACGCTCCTGCGTGCCGCGCACGATCATGTCGCGACTGAATGGCATTCCCTCCTCCCGCATCAAATGAAGGTAGTGCGAGATCATCATGATGCCATTGCGGGCAGCAATTCCGGTCAGGGCAATAAAGCCCACCATTGAAGCAACCGAGAGGACGCCGCCGGAGAAAAACTTCACCCCGAAAACTGCTCCGACAAAGGCGAGCGGAATATTGAGCATGACCTGCGCGGCGAAGGCGGCACTGCGGAATTGGGTGTAGAGCACGAAAAACATGGCGCCGAGGCTGAATGTCCCGAGCAGTAAGATGAGACGCGAGGCACCGGCCTCGCTCTCGAACTGGCCGCCGTAGGTCACGTAGTAGCCTTCGGGGAAGTCGACTTTTTCCGCCACCGCGGCCTGTGCCTCCTGCACGACGGTGACGAGATCGCGCCCGGCCGCGTTGGCCGAGACGTAGATGCGCCGCTGCGCGTTCTCGCGGTTGATCATATTGGGTCCCATGGCTTCGCTCACGTCGGCTATGAGTCCGAGCGGCACCAGTTCGCCACCGAGCGTGTCGACGGGAATGGAACGGATAGCATCGAGGTCGCTCCGCGCCTCGTCGGTCAACCGCAGCACGACATCGAAGGTGCGTTGACCTTCGATCATTTCGGTGACCGCCGCGCCCTTGATGGCCATCTCGGTGTAGCGGGCCGCTTCTCCAGGACGCAATCCGTAGGCAGCGCATTTGGCGCGGTCGAAGCGAACGTGGATTTGCGGCACGAGCGTGACGCGTTCGATCTGCACGTCAGTCATGCCGGGAACATCGGCGACTGCGTCGCGCACCTCGGCAGCAAGTCTCCGCAGAGTGTCCAATTCGTCGCCGAAGACTTTTATGGCGATCTGCGCCTGCACACCGGAAAGAATGTGGTCGATGCGATGGGAAATCGGCTGGCCCACGCTGACGCCGACGCCCGGCAGGGTAGCCAGCTTGGCCCGGATGTCCGCGAGGATTTCCGCCTTCGAGCGATCGGAGGGGTCCAACTCGAATTCGATCTCCGTGGTGTTGACCTCGAGGACGTGCTCGTCGCCCTCGGCCCGCCCCGTGCGCCGCGCGATAGTGCGGGCCTCGGGAATCTGCGCGAGGAGTTTCTCGGCCATGCGGCTGATGCGGTTGCTCTCTTCGAGTGAGGTGCCCGGGGCGGAGACGACAAATGCGGTGATGCTGCCTTCGTTGAATTCCGGCAGAAACTCCCGCCCGAGAGTCGGCAAGGTGACGAGAGCGGCGACGAAGAGAGCAGCCGCCGCGAGGTAGACCCGTCGCGGCGCCTTGAACCCGTAGTCTAGCAACTTGGCCTCGAGGGCTTTGACTCTGCGCACCATCCAACCGTCGCCCCGGTGCTCCATCCGCTTCATCCGCGGGAGAAGCAGCGCACACAGCGCAGGGGTGACTGTGAGCGACACGGCCAATGAGGCAAGGATGGATACAATATACGCCACGGCGAGCGGGGTGAAGATGCGTCCCTCAATGCCCTGCAACGCGAAAAGCGGAAGGAAAACGAGGACCACGAGCACCGTGGCGTAGACGATCGAGTTGCGGATTTCGCGCGAAGCCTCGACGACCACGTCCAGCACGGGGCGCGGTTTAGCGGCGTGGCGGTTCTCCCGCAGGCGGCGAAAGACGTTTTCCACGTCCACGATGGCATCGTCGACCAGCTCTCCGATGGCCACAGCCAAACCTCCGAGCGTCATGGTATTGATGCCAAGCCCGGCGGCGTGGAACACGATAAAGGTAACGAGCAAAGACAGCGGAATTGCGGTCAAAGTGATCGCGGTGGTCCGGAAATTGAGGAGAAAAATAAACAGCACCACGGCCACCATGAGACTGCCATCGCGCAGCGCTTCTTCAACGTTGCGCACGGCCCGCTCGATGAAGTTGCTCTGGCGAAAAATATCGGTGTGGATTTTCACCCCCGCAGGCAACGCCGCGCCAATGATCGCGAGTTCCGCCTCGATCTTACGCGTCAGGTCGATGGTGTCCGCGCCGGGCTGCTTCTGGACGGTGAGGATCACACCAGGCTTGCCATCAATGCCGGCATCTCCGCGTTTGTGCAGGGCGGCGCCCTCGCGGACCTCGGCGACTTGTCCGAGCAGGATGGTGGAACCGTCAGGCAGCACCTTGACCACGGTCGAAGCCAAATCCTCCGCGCTTTCTACACGGGCCAAGTTGCGGATGAGCATTTCGGTGTGCGCATCGGGCAGGAAGCCGCCGGAAGAATTGACGTTCGACTCGTCGATCGCGGCTTGCACCTCATGCAAGGTCACGCCGGTGGCGACAAGCATGGCGGGATCGACAAGCACCTGGTATTGGCGCACGTCTCCGCCCATCACGGTGACCTGCGACACGCCCGGGATGCCCATGAGGCGGCGGCGAACGTCCCAGTCTGCCAGCGTGCGCAACTGCATCGGATCGACGGCGGGATTTTCGCTGGTCAGACCGATGGCCATGATTTGCCCCATGATGGAGGACACCGGGCCGAGGAACGGGCGGATGTTCTCCGGCAAACGCGGGGTCACTTCGGCCACCTTCTCCGCGACAATCTGCCGCGCACGGTAGATATCCGTGTCCCATCCGAACTCGACGAAGATGAGCGAAAGACCGATGCCGGACATGGATCGCACGCGCTCGACGCCGGATGCGCCATTGACCGCCGTCTCCAGTGGCACGGTAACCAGCGTCTCCACCTCGTCGGGCGCCAGGCCTCCGGCTTCGGTGAAAATCGTGACGGTCGGGCGGTTGAGGTCGGGGAAAACATCGACCGGAATGCGCGTGAGCACGTAGCCGCCGTAGGCCGCGAGCAGCGCGGCAACAACAACCACCAAGAGGCGGTTGCGGACGGAAAAGGCGATGAGCCGGTCGAACATGGCGTCAGTGCGCGTGGTCGTGCGCGTCGTTGGCAGCCTCCGTGCCGGCGGCCGTCGTGTATTGAAGTTGGTAGTGACCGTTGGTCACCACCACGTCGCCTGGCAGCACGCCCTCGACAATTTCCACGCGGTCGCCGGAGACGAGCCCCGTCACGACCTCACGCCGCTCGAAATGCAGCGGCTCGGTTTGCACAAAAACGAACTTCGCGCCGAGGCGCCCGAGCACGGCAAGCCGCGGCACAACAATGACCGGCTGCTTTTCGCCCGTTTCGATGAGCATGCGCCCGCGGTAGTTGGGATGGAGCTTGTCGTTCGCATTCGGCATCAGCGCGTAGATATGGAAGAACGGGCTGCCTTCGGCATGACCTGGGTCAACACGCTGCACCGCGCCGTCGAATTGCTCGCCGGGAAAGACATCGAGCACGACGGCCACCTTTTGTCCCGGCGCGATCCGCGTGAGCTGGGGCGATTGATAGAAGCTGCCGCGGGCGAGCAACTCGCTGTAGTCGCCGGTGTGCATCAAGATGGTTTCCGGCGTGAAGGGCATGCCGATGACCGCGTCTTGCTCGAAGATCACACCGTCCAGCGGCGCGCGGATTTCCTGTGAAGGACTACCCACCGCGAGCGGCGCAACCCGCATGAGCGGTTGATCCTTCTTCACGTGGTCGCCGAGTTTCGCCAGCAGTGCCGTGACGCGTCCGGCGAAAGGCGCAGTGATTTTGCCATGGCGCTCCGGCGGTAGGACGAAAACGGCAGGCACCTCCAGCACCGGCGCCAACTCGGCAACTTGTGCTTCCGCAGTTTGCAGCCCGAGATTGGCAGCCTGGGCTTCGGTGATCACCACCGGACCGGAAGCCATGGCCCCGCCGGCGCCCGGTTCATTGGGATGGTCGTGGCCCGGTCCGGCCTGTAGCGGCACGACCGCGGCGGCCAACAATAGAATGAATGCGGGTGTTCTCATGATTTTTTGTTCCTCCGATGCAGTGGCTTTTCCTCCACGTAGGGCGCAGCCACGGCGGGATGTGTGCCGCCGACCGCTTCAAGTTCGATGAGCGCGAGGGCCAGATCCTCGATGATGCGCGCCGCTTCGACTCCGAGGCTCGCGCTTTGTGCCCTGACCAAAAGCAAATCGCGTGCATCGACGCGGCCCTCCTCGAATCCCTGCGCCATCTCGCGCCCGGCGCCGTCGATGACCGGCTGGGTGTCACTGCCGTAGCGACGCCATTGCGTGTCGAGCAAAGCCACGCGCCGACGGGCGGCGGCGATGCCATTGGCCACCTCGAGTTCCAAAGCACGCACACGGGCCGCTCGCTCCTCCTCCGCCGCCTGAGAAGCTTGGATCTCGCCCTTCTTTTGATCCCAGACCGGTAGCGGGAGCGAAACCTTCACCCCGAGAAAATATCCGGTGTCGATCCCGCCGGGAGCGTCGACTCCGCGGTCCTGCATGTATTCGATGCCGACGCGGACACCTTCCCATGCCGAAGCTTTGGCCAAGCGCGTCTCGGCACCCGCCCGGTCGAGGGCAAGCAAAGCCAACTCAACATCCGGCCGGTAGGAAGGTCGCGATTGATTGGCGCGGGACTGCAATGTTCGCAGCACAGAGTCCAAGGATTCCGAAAGCATAAGAGGCTCGCCTGCCGACATACCAAGAGCGGTTTTCAGATCGAGGAGCAAAGTCTCGGCCTCAGTGGACGCCGTTGTCGCCATCGTCCCCCAACGCTGTTCCTCGACGCGGGCCAAAGCGGACTCCGCCAGCGTTCCCTGCCCCGCCGACAGGCGCGTGGCCGCCAACTCCGCCGATTTGGCGGCGTCGAATTTTGCCGTGCCCGCCGCGCCCGCCCGGAGCCGCGCGGCTTGGGAGCGCACATAGAGCGCCTGCACCCGCGAAATAAGCAAACGCTCATAGTTGCGCACTTCGCGCAGAGCCTCGGCCACTCCGACGCGGCTTATTTCCCGCGAAATGGAGAGACGCGAAGTCAGCGGCAGCTCCTGATGCAACCCGACGACAAACTCTCCTTCGCCGTCCGTGCTGCTGACAAAATCGCTGAAGCCGTTGAACTCGAGTTCCGGATTGGGCAAAAGCCCAGCTTGCCGCAGCCGTCCCTCCGCCTTGTGCACGGCAAAGCGTGCGGCAAGCAAATCGCGGTTACTCATCAGCGCGGTTTGCACGGCGCTCTCAAGCGACAGATCGGCCGCCGCACCTTTCGGCGCGACTGCAAGCAGACCCACAAGGGCCAAATTTCTGAATGATGAGATAGTTTTCATAGTCCTGATCACCGGTTAGTTTTCAAGCCGCGCCGGCTGGCGGCAGTGAGGCAACCCGCAAGGTTGCGTTGAACCCGGAAGCCCCCGGGGGGTGTCGTTCGGGCACACTACGCCCGTCGACGATCAGGACAACTGAGGCGGATGATCGATGGCGACGCCCCTCTGCAGCGGCAGCCTAGGGCGTTCCGACGAAGCTGTAGCTACGGTCTCGGAGACTGTGAGTGTGTAGATACCATCAGCCAAAGCAGGCGCATGGTCGTGCGAAGTGCAACCGTGGTCGTGACGTGATCCGCCATCGCCATTGCCGCCATCGGCATGCGCGACACAATCATTGTGAGCCACAATCTCCCAGTGCTCGTAGGCGTGGCCAACATGCGCAAGCGCAAGCAGCATCAGCCCCAAGAACCACGCGATGCTAAGATGGCGGCGACCGAACATACTGCCTTCATAAATTGCGGCAGAGCGAAGTCAAGTTCACGGCAAGCGAACGGCAACTGTGGGCGAGCGGTAGCCGATGGGCGGGACGGAAGGCGTTTGCCGCAGGCAATAGCCGGACGGCCCGCACAGCGGCGGACGCCGGGAGAGCGCGTCGCCACAAAAGACGCCGCCGCACAAAAGCGAGCCGACGCGGGTGGCTGACGCTGTTGGCGGCAGCCATAGCGGCAGCCGCACGCGTGGGCGAGCAAGTCGACCCCATCCGCGACATGGAGCGTGTCGTCCGCTCGATGGAGCCAGCACCAAAAGTGAGCCGATGCGGCGGGCCTGATGGCGTTGGCGCAGCCATGCCAGCAGGACCGGCGCATGGGCGAACAAAGCGACCCACGCCGCGAGATGGAGGTATGCCGTATCGCCTCGATCGAGCCTGCAACGAAACAAGCGAACCGAGGCAGCGCGACGGGCGCCGTTGGCGGCAGCCATGGCGACCGGCGCGCTGACTCGGCGAGCGGCTCGTGCCGACACGCAGCAAGCGCCGATCGCGCCAGCGATCCAGCTGCTGCCTGCCTTTTGTTTGTGGGGTGGGTTCTGTGTGTGTGAAACACACTGGGGTGGGAGGTATCGGCGAGCCAACGACATCGCAACAGGCGGAGGCAGCCCGAGCCGCAGCAGGCCGCGCAGCGCTGCTGCCGTTTGGCGGCGCAAAGACGAACGTAAGGCGACACAATGGCCCGAATGTGTGTAGCTCTGCTGCACACTTCGTGCATTGTGCCGCTTTACGCCGAGGATGCCGCGCCGCCTCGACCCGACACCGCCGCCGCCCGCTGGTAGTGCCGACAGCCGGAGGCGCAGAAGCGGGCCATAGGCGGCGACTGCCTTCTTGTGCGAGTTGACTCAGCGAGGCGTCCGCCAAGCGGGCCGAGCCGGCGGCAGCTCGAGTTTCGCGCGTTACTGCGACGACGAATCGGGATGGGGCGGAGTTGTGGCCGTTACCGGCAACCCCTGCCGGAACCGCGAGAAAAACGGCAACCGCTACCGCCGTAAAAAGACACCACGAAAAACCGGCAACCGTTGCCGAAAACGGATGAAATCAACGTCTGCCGCCGTCACGCGGGAGAACACAAACAACGCGGGGGAATACGACTGCCACTTTTGATTTTGTTAGTGGTTTGTTAGTGGTTTTGCCCGTTTTTGGCAAAAATCCTCTGTAAGTCGTTGATTATCAGAGGAGGTGGCTAGGGAGGGAATCGAACCCCCGACACGAGGATTTTCAGTCCTCTGCTCTGCCAACTGAGCTACCTAGCCGATAACAGGAGAAATTGGTATGCGCGAAGCGTTCGGAAAGCAAGGACAAGCTGCGTTCAGGGCCCATCGGGCGTCGTGCAACCACTCATGGAATACCCCCGCACCTTAACGAGAATGACTTCCGCGCTCAGACCGCCGCCTTAACGGGGCTTCAAGTGCGGGAAAAGGATCACTTCACGGATGGAATCGGCGCCGGTGAGCAACATGACCAAGCGGTCGATGCCCATGCCCATGCCACCAGCCGGCGGCATGCCGTATTCGAGCGCATGGAGAAACTCTTCGTCGATCTTGTGTTGCTCGCCGCCGGATTGCTCGACCAAGCGTTGACGCTGCACCACCGGATCATTCAATTCGGAGTAACCGGGGGCAATTTCCTGTCCGTTCATGACCAACTCGAAAACATCGAGCACGGCCGGGTCTTCGGCGCTGGTCTTGGCCAGCGGGATCAATTCCTTCGGGCAGTGGGTCACAAACAAGGGGTCGATGGATTTTTCTTCCACGAGTTTTTCGTAGATGTGCTGCGTCACTTCGTAATCTTCGACGCAGTGCGATATATCCAGGCCGAGTTCGAGGGCGCGGTTGCGGCGACCGGAAACATCGCGGGCAAACCATCCCGGTTCAGCTTCCTCGACGAGGTCGCGGTAGCGGGCGCGGCGCCATGGTCGGGCCAAATTGATCGTGCGCGTGATGTTGCCCTCGGCGTCTTTGTGTTCGATACGCAGGCCGCCGCAGACTTTCTCGGCCACGCGGCAAACGAGTTCCTCAACGAGCGTGGCCATCATTTCGAAATCGGCATAGGCCCAGTAGGCTTCGAGCATGGTGAACTCGGGATTATGACGCCGGGAAATGCCTTCGTTGCGGAAGTTGCGGTTGAGCTCGAACACCTTGGTGAATCCGCCGACAAGCAGACGCTTCAAATACAGCTCCGGAGCGATACGCAGATAAAGATCCAGCCCGAGAGCGTTGTGATGGGTCTTGAAAGGATTCGCCGCCGCTCCACCCGCCACAGCTTGCATCATGGGTGTCTCCACCTCGAGAAATCCGCGGTCTTCAAAGAAAGCCCGGATCTCCCGGATAATGGCAAAGCGCTTCCGGAAAACATCCCGCGACTGCTCGTTGGAAATGATGTCGAGGTAACGCTGGCGATGGCGCGCTTCGACATCCTGCAAGCCGTGCCACTTCTCCGGCAACGGATGCAGAGACTTCGACAACAGCACGAATTTTTCCGCTTTCACCGAGGGCTCACCCGTCTTGGTCGTGAAGCACTCCCCTTCGACGCCGATGAAGTCGCCGATGTCGAGCATCTCGTAATCCTTCACCGCTTCCTCACCGATGGCTTTGTCCTGCAAATAGACCTGCAAGCGCCCGCTGTGGTCGCTCACATCAAGAAAATGACTCTTGCCCATGTCGCGACGGGCGGTCACGCGGCCGGCCACGGAAACTTTCTGCCCCTCGGCAAAAGCGGCCCGCACTTCACCCACATCACCTCTCACCGCAAAGGCTCCGCCGTAGGGGCGCCGCCCCTTCGCGACCAACTCCGCGCGTTTCTCCAGACGCACGGCCATCAAACTGTTCACTTCACTCATGAGGCCGCACAAGATGCGGCGTCGGAGACTTTTGGGCGAGACGAAATTACCACGCCGCCACGCCTTGGCGTCCTTCGCGGTCGAGAAATTGCCCGGCATCGCGCTCGCTGACCCGGTCGATCGTGGCCGCGAGACTGCGCGCGGCATCTTCCACGCTCAAGGGCGCCTGCGGTCCGCCCATCTCGGTGCGCACCCAACCAGGTGTAACGGCCACGACCGTGATCCCGCGCGGACGCAACTCCGAGGCCATGGCCCGGGTGAGCATGTTCAGCGCGGCTTTCGAGGCGCTGTAACAATAATGACGCGAATCTTCCTTCGCGGAAACCGAACCGGCCAGTGAACTGACATTGATAACCCGCGGCCGGACCGCCCGCCCCAGCAGGGGCAAGAAAGCTCTCGTGACCCGCGCCACGCCAACCACGTTCACGGCGAATGCCTCCTCGAAACAATCCAGCGGCAATTGCTCCAAAGGTTCGCTCCCCTCCTCGGGGAAAACCCCCGCGTTGTTTACCAGCACATCGATGGCCCTGCATTTCATGGCCGCTTCCTCTGCCGAAGCCCGCACACTTTCATCACGACGCACGTCCATCGCGAGAACCTCGATAGTTCCCGGTAACGCGCGATGGACCGCCTCTTGCAAGTCATGGGCAGTGTTCGGATCGCGTGCTCCGGCCAAAACCGTGCAACCACGTGCGGCCAACTCCTTGCACAATGCCAGACCGATTCCTCGGCTGGCCCCGGTAACAAGAACGACGGGCTTTTCCATACTGCAACCATGACAGAATCATCGCCTCCGGCCAAATGATCCTGCGTTTCTTGACACCCAAAACGCGGGATTTAGCGTATCTCTCTTCATGATGTCCGAAGATGGCTCCGGCCCAACTCGCACGCCGCGGCACGCTTGGAAAAGAAATCAGGTCTTTCAATTCCTCGCCTCGCTGCGTCTGGCCGTCATTTTGCTGGGTGTTTTGATTGTCATCAGCATCGTCGGCACTTTGGCCGAGTCGAAATTCGACGCCGACACAGCCCGCACCTGGATTTACGAGGCCCCGTGGTTTCACCTGTGGCTCCTCTTTCTCGCGGCCAACCTTATCTGCAGCGCCTTCATGCGCTGGCCCTGGCGCAAACACCACACCGGCTTCCTGCTTACACACCTCGGCATTATCGTGGTGATGATCGGGTCCGTAATCGGCCAAGTCTGGGGCGTCGAGGGTACCATGACGCTGTTCAAAGACTCGGCACCGGATAACGCCCTCGTGCTGCAAAAACGTCAAATCACCATCCGCGACACCGACGCGCAACGCGCCGTGATGATCCGACTCGGACGCCAACCCCTTACCGTGAGCGAAGGTGATCCGTTGCCTCTTTGGGGAACACCGGGAGGGTGGCAACTCGATGCCGTCGCCAGTTCTCCCCGTTTGCTCGCCACCTTCCAGCCGAATGTCGCCCCGACGGGCAGCACGGCCGTGAGAGTGCGCCTCCACACCAAAGCCATGCAGCAAACCGTGGATCAGTGGCTCCTCGCCGGCGACCGCGACCACTCGCGCATCGATCTCGGCCTGATGACCGTGGATTTGTCCGATGAAAATGCCGCCGTCCCATCGGCGGGCGCACCCAACCGCGCGATCATTCGTGCCGGAGCTGACGGAGCACTGCGGGTGGAAATTTTCACCGGCGGGCAACGTATCGCCGATACCCCGCTCGTCGCGGGCCAAGCCTTAGCTACGGGCTGGAATGATTGGACCATCGAGGCGGCGCAAATTCTCCCGTCTGCCGCCCCCGGCTTCCACTTCCATCCTCTGCCCGAGGGCGAAACCGCACCGCCGGGACAGACTTTGTCGGACGGTATCCTCGTGCGGGCCACACGCGGCGAGCAGCGGGTGGAGCAGTGGATCGGCGCGGGCTGGCGGCTGAGCCTGCCGACCGGCAGTTTCCCCATCGATGTCTCCTACGGCTGGGAAGTTTATCGCTTGCCCTTCGGGCTGGTGCTTGAAGATTTCATCGTCGAGCGCAACGAGGGCACGGACGAACCCGCGTCGTTCCAAAGCAATCTGGCCATGGTTTTGCCGGATGGGGTCCGGGACGCCACCGGCTCGTGCTCGATGAATCAGCCAGCCAATTATCCCGACGCCTTCTGGCGCTCGCTCACCGGCTTGACCTACAAAATTTCCCAGGCCTCTTGGAATCCGAACGATCTGAGCCAAAGCTCGGTGCAAATCCTCCGCGATCCGGGTTGGCTGGGCAAATGGACCGGATCGCTTATTCTTTGCCTCGGTCTGGTGCTGATGTTCATGTTCCGCCGCCCCGGGGAATCGTCAGCCCCGAAAACCTAAAAACTATGAGACTGCTTACCTTTGCCCTTATTGTCGTGGCGGCGGCGCCATTGTCTGGCTCACCGGCCAAAGTGGACCTCCAACCTTGGGAATCGCTCGTCGTGCAGGACTCGGGCCGGCGCAAACCGGTCGGCACCTTCGGTCACGAGGTTCTCGTGAAAATCGCCGGGCGCGATCCCGTGCGGACCAATGACGGCGCGACATTCAACGGCAGCGCCTTTGCTTTCTCGATGCTCTTTGCCACGCACGACTGGCGGCCAGAGCCGGTCATTCTCGTCTCGTATCGTCCGCTGGTTGAAGCGGTCGGGCTCGATCCTTCCCGCAAACGCTTTTCACGGCAGGAGCTCGTGTCGGCCACGAAACTCAACTCGCTGGCTCAAGAAGCGGCGGCCCTGCGGCAAGCCGGACAACCGGTTCCCCGACTCAACACCGAGGCCCAGACAGTCCTCGGACGCATGCAGCTTTTCGACGCGCTCGGCGCGGCTTCCGCTTTCCTCCTGGCGCCGCCACCGCCCGGCTCGCCGGGCGGCGCTCCTTGGCTGGGCATCGATCAACTCGCCGCCGTTTATCCGCCGGAAAAAGCCGCGCCGGTTCTGCAGGATTTGCGCGCGCTCAACGTCGCCGCCAGCGAGGGAGACCAAGCCCAGTTTGCCGAAGCCTCGCAGCGGTTGGTCAACGACCTGCGCGCGCTCAATCCCGAGGTTTATCCCGCCGAACAAGTGATCGCCCGCGAACTTCACTACAACCGGCTCAATCCCTTCGACACGGCGATGTGGCTTCTGGTGCCGGCGGCCCTGTTGCTGATGGCCGGTTCGCGCCACGGTTGGCGGCGACTTCCGTTGTTCGTCGGCGTCGCCGTGAGCGCGGCGGCGTTGGCGTGCATGATTTACGGCCTTTACCTAAGGGTCATCATCGCCGGGCGCGCACCGGTGACGAACATGTATGAATCGGTCGTGTGGGTGGCCATGGGAACCGTGCTCTTCGGACTGATCTTCTACGCTGTTTACCGTAATCGGTTGATGCTCTTGAGCGCGTTGCCGGTGAGTTTTCTATCCCTGCTGCTGGTGCGCAGTCTGCCCGTCGCCATGCCAAGCCGCCTTGATCCGCTCGTGCCCGTGCTGCGCGATAACTTCTGGCTCACGGTACACGTTTTGACCATCACGCTGAGCTATGCGGCATTCGCGCTCGCTTTGGGCTTTGCCCACATCGTGCTCTGGCGCTACATCCGCGACCCCCAGACTGCACCGGCCTTGCGTCAACTTCACACCTGGCTCTACCGCATGATGTTTGTCGGGCTTATTTTGCTGGCGGCCGGCACCATTCTCGGCGGCGTGTGGGCCAACTACAGCTGGGGTCGCTTCTGGGGCTGGGATCCCAAGGAAACTTGGGCTCTCATCGCCCTGCTCATGTATGTGCTCGCCATCCACGGCAAAATGGCCGGTTGGTGGGGTGACTTCGGCATGGCGGTCGCCGCCGTCGTGAACTTCGCCGGAATCATCATGGCATGGTATGGCGTGAACTACGTTCTCGGCGCCGGCTTGCACAGCTACGGCTTCGGCGTGGGGGGCGAGGGTTATGTACTCGCCTTTCTGGCACTCGAAGCTGCCTATGTGCTCATCGCTTTTGTCCGTCATCGAGGCGCGCTGCGCGCCGGTGACGCCGCCGGTATTCCCGCGGACTCAAGCCATAGTGCCCTTTGAATTGGCGGTTGAATTGCGAAATGCTCCGGTAGCCCGCCGCAAAGGCGATGCTGGTGATCGGCTCCTCGCTCTCGCGCAAATCCTGCCGCGTCTGCTGCAGACGCAGCTCGTTGACATATTCTTTGAAGCGCAAGCCGGTGCGTCGATGAAAGAGTCTGGAAAAATGACTAGTGCTGAGCCCGACCCCGCGGGCGATTTCCTCCTGCGACGGGTCTTCGCGGAACTGTTCGCGGATCAGCTGGCACGCCCGCTTGATCGAGGCCGGCAAATCCTCACCCGCCTGAAAAAGTTCCAGCGACAGCTCCTTGACCAGATAACCGGCTGCCATCTCCAACATCCGGCGCATGGCCTCCACTCTCGGGGGCGGAATCACCGTGGTGCGACCACATAAACGCGCAATCTCCTCGCGCTCGAGACGAACACCGTCCCGTTCAAGCAAATGGCGCACGCGATTGGTCTCACGCATCAAGGGCCTCGCCTCGTAAAACCCCGCCACCACCAAATATCCGAGAAGTCCGACCGAGGCCCGGATCGGCACCGCACAAACGACTGTTCCCGCCACGCAATGCCCCTTGGCCGTGCCTTCGCGCGCTTGGTCCAGCAAGCGTAAACACGAGGAGACGCAGAGAGCCCGGCCAACGTCGCTGCCGTCCAGTCGCTGGCACATGGGGGAATGCGTGCAGCAAGGCGCCTGAAAATCGGCCGTTCTCGTAACATCGAGAAATTGCACCCGGAGTCCGGAAACCTGCCGCAGGTCGTTCAAGACGGACTGCAAGACGGCCGAGGAACGCACCCTCTCGGCAAAGGCCTGACGGATCATCTTTGACACGGTCTTAGTCTCATCAGTTTTATATGACTACACAATGACTTTGCAGATTAAGTGCACAAAAAATGCACGGTATTTGCTTTCTGCGGAATAGTTTTTCATCGCAAAAACGTGTAAGAATCGACCCGTCAACTAACGTTATGGCTAAACTCCACCTACCCTACGCCTTGCCTGCTGAAGCCAAGGAAATTCTCGCCGCCGCCCCGAAAGTCACCGTCGCCGAATCGGTTGATCAGCTTGTCGCTCTCTCGACCCGCGATGCCGTCAATGGCTGGCAGGAGGTTTCTTACGATGTGCCCGGCCGCGGCTCGGTGGTCGAGGCACGGGTGTGCGCAGTCAAAAACGGGATCGCCGCCAATTACCTCGAGCCCTACATGCGCCGCCGCGACCCGGATTGCATGGTCATCGGTGACAAACGCCCCACCGACAAGCCCACGTTCCAAGAGCGCTTCAATCGCGACTTTGATGCCGTTCGCGAAGAAACCTTCGCCTGGCTCAAAACACAAAACCTCGCCGTTTTTCCTTTCTTAGCCGGGGTGGACAACAAGGGAGTTGATGCCTTCGTGATCGCCCCCGACAACGCCGGATTCTTCGCCTTCGGCCTGGCTCTCCTGCAAGGACTGCTCGAACCCTCGCAGATTCCGAAAAATTTCCAGCCCAAGGCGATTATCTACGTCGCACCTCCGTTCCGTCACACGCACTTCGACGGGAAGCAGGTCGTGGTGCACAACCGCACCGAGCAATACCACGAACTCTTCAGCTACAACCTTTATCCCGGACCCAGCGCCAAAAAAGGCGTTTACGGATTCCTTCTCAACGTCGGCGAAGGCGAAAAATGGGTCACCATGCACGGCTCGACCGTCCAAGTCGTCACCCCTTACGGACAGAAAATCGTCATTTCCCACGAAGGCGCCAGCGGCGGAGGCAAGAGCGAGCTTCTCGAACAGGCACACCGTCAGGAAGACGGCAGCCTACTTCTCGGCCGCAACATCATCACCGGCGACCGCCGCACACTCACCCTGCCGCGCAATTGCGAACTGCGCCCCGTCACCGACGACATGGCTTTGTGCCACCCATCCCTCAGCCGCGGGCGGGGCAAACTCAGCGTCGTCGATGCGGAGGACGCGTGGTTTGTGCGCGTGAACCACATCGAACACTACGGCGTCGATCCGCACCTCGAAAAACTGACCATCGAGCCGTCTGAAAAAATTCTTTTCCTGAACATTCAGGCCCATCCCGGAGCTACCGCTCTGATCTGGGAACATATCGAAGACTCGCCCGGCAAACCTTGCCCGAACCCGCGCGTTGTTATCCCGCGCCGTATCATTCCGGGCATCGTCAACAAACCCGTCGAAGTCGACGTGCGCAGTCTCGGCGTCCGCTGCCCGCCCTGCACCCGCGAGCATCCGACCTACGGCATCCTCGGTTTCTTCCATCTGCTCCCGCCCTCGCTGGCTTGGCTTTGGCGTCTTGTCGCCCCGCGCGGCCATGCCAACCCGAGCATTGTGGACAGCGAAGGGATGAGTTCGGAAGGCGTCGGCTCCTACTGGCCCTTCGCCACCGGGCGCAAGGTGGATCAAGCCAACCTGCTGCTCCAGCAAATCCTCGACACGCCTAAAGTGAAATACCTGCTCGTGCCCAACCAGCATATCGGCGCTTGGGAAGTCAGCTTCATGCCGCAGTGGATCATGCGCGAGTATATTGCCCGACGCGGCGGGGCGGATTTCGAAGCCTCATCTTTGCGCTCTGCCCGCTGCCCTCTACTCGGCTATTTGCCCTCCTCGATTCTGATCGAAGGTCGCACGGTGGGCAGCTGGTTCTTCGAGGTCGACAAACAACCTGAGGTCGGCGAAGCCGCCTATGACGCCGGCGCGGAAATCCTCACCGACTTCTTCCATCGCGAATTGCGAGGCCATCTGCATGAAGACCTTCATCCGACCGGCCGCGCGATCATCGAGTGCTGCTTGGAGGGTGGGTCGCTGGAGGATTACGTCAAACTCATCCCGCACGAGCTGATGCGCGTCGAGGACTGATCCCGACCGGCCGCACGCAAAAAAACTGTTTTCTGTTTCGGCCGTCGTGGTCTGCGCCAGGCAGGGCGCGGCGTCTCCGACGCGCCGGGAACCCTGCTTTAACCACGCGGCAGCTCTCAGCTTTTTTGTTTCCTACCCACCTCCAGCCGAACGCACAATTTTGCCAAGTGGCGTGCGAATGATCGGGCCGACTTCAACCCCTTGCGGACGGGCGAATGGGGGAAACACATCAAGGGCTTCCCCCACCTCGTTTGCGGCCGTGCGGTTCTCCGCCAGCACGCGGAGAGAGTGTCCATTGCGCGCATCCGCAGCCACGATCAGGCAGACCGCGCCCGACTTGACGCGTGACTGCAACTCTCTCTCCAACGCTGCCGTATCGACCAGCTCCCCGCGGATTTTCACCAAATCATCCACCCGGCCCAGCACGCGCAGTTCACGTCCACGCAACTCCGCCCGATCACACGTGCGCAACCAACCGTCTGCTTTCGGATCTTCAAAACGCCCGCCACCATCACCACTGAACAACATCCAACCGGACAGCATGGATGGTCCGCGCAGTTCGAGCACACCCGCCTCGCCCAACCTCGCCTCGATATGCGGGAGCAGCGGCAGCCAGTCGCCGTCGGTCGAGCCGGGCGCGGCCGTAGCCACTTGCGAGCCAGCCTCGGTGAGTCCGTAGCTCGGCAAAATCGGCCATCCCAGATCCCGGGCGTGGGCGCGCAAATACCCATCCATCGCACCGCCGCCCACCACAGCCGCGCGCAGGGAGGGCGGCGCCTTGGCCCCGGCTTTGACCAGATCGTGCACTTGCGTGGGAACCAAAGATGTCAAAGTGGCCCGCACATTATCCGCGGTCTGCAAAAAACTCTCCACCGACCATCCGGCGCATGTTTGCACCCGGGCCCCGGCGAGAGCCGCGCGCACCTCGATCCCCAATCCGCCGACATGAAAAAGCGGCAATGGATTCAGCCACACGTCGTCCTTGCACGCTCCGAGATTTCTGTTCACCGCGCGAGCACTTGCCACCAACGCCTCCCGCGCCAGTGCCACAACTTTAAGCGCTCCTTGCGTGCCCGAAGTCGCCAGCCAAACGTGATCTGAACAATCGGGAAACTCCGCCCCCAGCACTTGCTCGCGCCAAGCCGAGGATAGACGCGGGTTGAGCAGCAAATAACTGCCTCCCTCCTCCCATCGGGGTGCTGCATCCCGCCATAAATCTCGACCGCTTGGCATGGAGCAAGTGTGGGGACTTCGCCGCTGCGCCTCAATCTTTCCGCACTTGCAGAGGCTTTTTCCTTGCGGGACCGGAGCGCGGACGACTATGTTGTCCGACCTTTACGGTGCCGCACCCGCGGTGCCGCCGCTGTCGAAAGCCAGGGTAGCTCAGCGGTAGAGCAGGGGACTCATAAGCCCTTGGTCGGGAGTTCGATTCTCCCCTCTGGCACGACACCAACCACACATTTCCCATGGCCAATATCAAATCCGCCGCCAAGCGTGCACGTCAGACCAAAGTCCGCACCACGCGCAACCGCAGCACCTTGAACACCCTCAAGACGCTCTCGAAAAAATCCGGCGCCGCTTTCACGGCGAAGGACAAAGCCGCTGCCACCGCCCAAGCCCGCACTCTCAGCTCCGAGCTTGATCGTGCGGTCAAACGCGGCACGATCCACCGCAACGCGGCCAACCGCCGCAAAAGCGCGCTCGCCCGCAAGCTGGCTGCTCTCTAAACCCCGCCGCCACCACCCGGCCGGCTCACTTTCTCAAAAAACCGGACCTTCAAGGTCCGGTTTTTTCTGTTTCATATAGCGTCAATTTGTCGCTTTTTTAAAATCATGATAGCGCAAGAAAGTGTCATTTTGTCTCTTTTTGGCACTCCAAATCTCACATAAATTTTCGATATATATCTGTATTTCATAATCTTACACAGCAAGACCGCAAACTGGCATATTTTTCGCTGAAGATCCATGTGAAAGGAAATCAACCATATGACACTTATCCGATTCAAACCCGATACGGCGGAACTTTCACCGGCCACCGCGCCGAGTGAATTGCTCCGCGATTTCATGAACCTGCAATTCCCCTTTTTCCCGGCGGAAAAGGCGGGAGCCAACACCTGGGCTCCGGCCCTTGACGTGCATGAGGACAAGGACGCTTACACCGTGACCTTGGAAGCTGCCGGCCTCAAGAAGGAGGATTTCACCATCTCCTTCCATGACGGCAGCCTCTGCATCGGCGGCGAACGCAAGGAGGAGAAACCGGCCGAGGCCGAGCGCGCCTTGCTTTTGCGGGAGCGCACCTTCGGCCGCTTCACCCGAACGATTGCCTTGCCTGCCGAGGTCAAAGCGGATGCCATCAGCGCGACGTACAAAGACGGCGTGCTATCGGTCACGTTGACCAAAGCCGAGGAGGCCAAACCGAAGCAAATCGAAGTCAAAATCGCCGACTAAGATTCGTTTCGCGCACCTACCAAACCAAGCGGGGAGTCCGGAAGGGCTCCCCGCTTTTTGTGGCCCGCCGCGCTCTCCGCGCCATTGCCAAGCTGTCACCCCTTTTCTACAAAGTGAGGCTCGATGCCGAAAAAATACCGCGCTCTATCCCCTGCCCCGTCCTCGGTCAATGTTGCCGGACGCACCTTGCTCGTGGCCAATCGCAGCGAGATCGCCATCCGCGTTTTTCGCGCCGCCAACGAACTCGGTATGCGCACCATCGCGATCTATGCCGACGAGGACCGCTTTTCCATCCACCGCTTCAAAGCTGATGAAGCCTACGTGGTCGGCCGCGGCAAAGGCCCCGTGGGCGCCTACCTCGACATTGAGAGCATCATCGGCCTTGCCCGCGAACGCGGTGCGGAAATGATCCATCCAGGCTACGGCTTCCTCTCGGAAAATGCCGACTTTGCCCGCGCCTGCGCAGACGCCGGCATAACTTTCGTCGGCCCCCGTCCCGACCTGCTCGAAATGATGGGCGACAAAACCGCCGCCCGCGCCCTCGCCATCAAGCTTGGCGTGCCCGTGCTGCCCGGCACGGAAGACCCCGTGGGCGAACGCGGCGAAGCCCTGCGCATTGCCAAAAAAATCGGCTTCCCCCTCATCATCAAAGCCGCTTTCGGCGGCGGCGGACGCGGCATGCGCGTCGTCCGCAAGGAAAGCGACTTGGCCCCGTTGCTCGACGAAGCCCGCAACGAAGCCGGACGCGCCTTCGGCAACCCCGCCGTCTTTCTCGAGAAATACATCCCGCGCGCCAAGCACATCGAAGTGCAAATCCTCGGCGATTCCCACGGCGGTGTGCTCCATTTGCATGAGCGCGATTGCTCTGTGCAGCGCCGACACCAGAAGGTCGTCGAAGTCGCGCCATCCATCGGACTGCCGGATCAAGTGCGCGCCGACCTGTGTCAGGCCGCCGTCGAGATCGCGCGCGGCATCGGCTACAACAATGCCGGCACCGTCGAGTTCCTTTACGACTTCAACCGCCACGAGTGGTTCTTCATCGAGATGAACCCCCGCATCCAAGTCGAGCATACCGTGACCGAGCAAATCACCGGCATTGATTTGGTGCGTTCACAGATTCTCGTCGCCGCCGGCGCCAAACTCCACGGGTCCGAACTTGCCCTGCCCGCGCAAAGCGAAATTCCCCGCAACGGCTTTGCCGTGCAGTGCCGTGTCACCACGGAAGACCCGGCCAACAAATTCACGCCGAACTACGGCAAGATCGTCACTTACCGCAGCGCCGCCGGCTTCGGCGTTCGCCTCGACTCCGGCATGGGCACAACCGGCAGCACCATCACGCCGTTCTACGACTCCCTGCTCGTGAAGATCACCACCTCGGGACAGACCTTCCCGATGGCCCTGCAGCGTATGCACCGCGCCCTGCGCGAGTTCCGCATCCGCGGCGTGAAGACAAACATTCCTTTCCTCGAAAACGTCGTCACCAACGACACCTTCCGCTCGGGCAACGCCACCACGACATTCATCGACAACACCCCGGCACTCTTCGATTTCAAGCCCCGGCGCGACCGCGCCACGAAGTTGATGCACTTCCTCGCCGACGTGACCGTCAATGGCAACGCCGAAGCCAAAGGCTACCAACCGGCCGGCCGCGTTGCCCCGGCCCCGCTGCCTTCGGTCGATCTCCGCGTCGAGCCTCCCGCCGGCACGCGACAGAAACTGCTCGAGCTCGGACCGGAAAAATTCGCCGAATGGACCCGCCGGCAAAAGCGGGCTTTGTTCACCGACACCACCTTCCGCGACGCCCACCAATCGCTTCTCGCCACGCGGGTGCGCACACATGACATGATGCTCGTGGCCGACGCCGTGGCCCGCCGCACGCCCGGACTGTTCAGCCTCGAGATGTGGGGCGGTGCGACCTTCGACGCCTCCATGCGCTTCCTTCGCGAGGACCCGTGGGAACGTCTCCGCGCCCTGCGTGAACAGGTGCCGAACATCTGCTTCCAGATGCTCCTCCGAGGCTCGAACGCAGTGGGTTACTCGAATTATCCGCCCAATGTCGTCTCGGGCTTCATCAAGCACTCGGCTGAGAGCGGGATGGACATCTTTCGCGTTTTCGATTCGCTCAACGACCTCGCCAACATGC
>JBIJDZ010000077.1:0-7850 GCA_044343805.1 Chthoniobacterales bacterium
CCACTTTCTCTCTGCATCACTTCCGGAGAAAAATGGTCCAGAACAAGCTGACCCATGCGGCCTTTCAACGGGACTCCGGGCCCCGTTCCATGGAACAAAAAAGAATTCTCGCGACGTTTCATAAAAACCAGCAACAACCTCGTAAGCCGACACGCTTGCGGGAACCATTGACGGCATTTAAAGTTGCGAGTTCCGTTATGCGCCGTTTGTTTTGCAGCTTTTTCGCGCTTCTCCTCTTTTTCGGGAGCGTCTTGGCACAGAACGATGCCAGCTTACCCTCAGGCGTCAAATACTCCGCGACGCGTAGTGCAGATGGATTCGACATGCCGGTGGGAAAACCTAACGCCGAGGGCTACTACCGGTCGCGCGGCTTGATCATCGGTCGCCACATGGGTGATGACTGGAACGGCAATGCGGGTGGCAATACTGACCTCGGCGCCCCGGTTTACAGCACCGCGCATGGATTGGTTGTCTATGCCCGCGATGCCCGCATGGGGTGGGGCAAGACAGTGATTGTTCGCCATGTTTACTGGGAAGGCGGCAAATGGAATTACGCCGATTCGATGTACACGCACTTGCACCAGATTTTTGTGCGGGAGGGACAGCAGGTGATCCGCGGACAACTGGTCGGAAGCATCGGCACCAACCGGGGAATGTATACCGCGCACCTCCATTTCGAAATTCGTAAAAATCTGCGCATCGGCATCAACCAAGGATCCTACCGCAAAGACCTCAGCAATTACTACCGGCCTTATGAATTCATCCTCGGACGCCGCAACCTCTCTGGCGGGAACCGTCGCGTTCAAGTGCCGATCAACACCTTCCAACTGCAGGCCCGCGTTGTTGATGAAATGGGCAAAAGCAACAGTCGTCCTGATTCCAGAACGCCCAGCCGCCGTAGCGACTTCCGCGTCGACCGTTTCGGCGATCCTCTGCGCTAAAGTTTTACGATTCTCGACCCGACTGAATTACAGCGTAATCAAAGCTGTCCACCAACGCCTGCCAACTGGCCTCGATGATGTTGTCCGAGACACCCACGGTCCCCCACTCTGCCTTTCCATCGGTGGAGGAGATAAAAACGCGAGTCCTTGCCGCCGTGCCACGCCGGCCATTGATGATACGGACCTTGTAATCTACGAGTCGCACCTCATCGATGACAGGGTAGAAAGGTTTGAGCGCTTTACGAAGAGCGGCGTCGAGAGCATTAACAGGACCGTCGCCATCGCCGGCCGTGTGGGCAGACTCCCCATTGACCCGGATTTTCACCGTGGCCTCGCACTTGTTCCAATCGGAGCCGACCCGCCCCGAACGCAAGAAGTCGCAATGGTATTCATCAAGCTCAAAAAGAGCCTGATGCTTCCCGAGGAGGCGCCGCAGCAGAAGTCCGAATGAGGCCTCGGCGGCTTCAAATTCGTAACCCTCATGCTCGAGACGCTTCACTTCCTGCAGAATCTTCGCAACCTCAGGCGATCCCTTGGCGAATTTGAATCCCATCAACTCAGCCTTCACGAGGACGTTCGATTGACCGGAAAGATCGGAAATAGTGACGATCCTCTCATTGCCGACCAAACTCGGATCGATATGCTCGTAAGTGCGGGCCAGTTTCTGCACCGCATGGACGTGGAGTCCACCTTTGTGAGTGAAAGCGGCCGCTCCGACAAAAGGAGCACGGATGTCATGCGGAACATTGGCCACCTCATCGACAAAACGAGAGAGTTCGGTGAGACGCTCCATATCGGCAACCAGCGGCATCCCCATCTTGAACTGGAGGACAGGCAAAAGAGTCGTGAGATTGCAATTACCGACACGCTCGCCATAGCCGTTCATCGTGCCTTGGACCTGCACTGCGCCGGCCTCGACGGCGGCCAAGGCATTCGCCACGCCAAGCCCGCAATCATTGTGCGTGTGTGCGCCGATCGGACACTTAACCGACGCAGCCGCAGCTTTAGTGGCGGCCGCAACAAATCCCGGTAAACTGCCGCCATTCGTGTCACATAGAACGATTATTTCCGCACCCGCCTCCGCGGCGGCTTTAATGGTTGCCAGCGAGTAGTCCGGCTCCTCACGGTAACTGTCAAAAAAGTGCTCGGCGTCATAGAATACGCGACGTCCATGGTTTTTCAGATGCGCCACCGTGTCACGGATCATGGCCAGATTCTCTTCCGCCGTGACTCCGAAAACTTCGGTGACATGGAGAAGCC
Organism: Chthoniobacterales bacterium; assembly: GCA_044343805.1. Taxonomy (GTDB): domain Bacteria; phylum Verrucomicrobiota; class Verrucomicrobiia; order Chthoniobacterales; family JACTMZ01; genus JACTMZ01. The sequence continues at coordinate 2,202 of JBIJDZ010000077.1, forward strand.
AAGTTTTTCCGACAACCGTCACCACCGGAGTTTCTGCCGCGAGCAACTGCTGCACTTGGGTGTCATCCTCCACTTTCACCCCGCCCCGCCGGGTCATTCCGAAAGCCGCGATCTGGGCGTTTTTCCAGTGGCGCTTGGCGGCCTCCTCAAAGAAAGCCGCATCCTTGGGATTCGATCCCGGCCAGCCACCTTCGATGTAATTCACCCCAAACTCGTCCAATCGCTCGGCCACACGCAGTTTGTCTTGCACGCTGAAAGAAATGCCGGTGCCCTGCGTTCCGTCGCGCAAGGTTGTGTCATAAACCGAAACTCGGTCGTCTGTGTTCATGGGGTCAGGAAGAAACCGCCGCCCGGGTGGCTGTCTCGCTCTCGGTGGCAGAATTGTTGATCGTGTCGATCAACAGTCGCAGTGTTCCGAACTCGGTCTTTTTCGGCGTCAAAACGAGACGTGGCAAGTGGGCGATGTCCGTCTCGTCTTTCTCCTCGGGCAATGCGGTTGTCTGCACGATGTGCCCTTTAACCAGAATACCCGCGAATTGCTTGTTAAGCGCTTCGACACTTTCAGGCGTAAGGCTATGCTTTAGTCGAATCACCATTTTTTCCCGTACCCATCGGTAAGACTCAAAGACTTTGTAAAACTGGACAATGTGATCGATTGCCTCATCGCAGTCATGAAAGATTTTGAAAAGATGAAAGTCCGCGGGCGAAACAAGCTTCATCCGCAGCAGGTCGTTTTTGATGAAAAACTCCCATGTCTCCCAGTAACGTCCGTCTGGCGTGTCCAGCAGCACGAGCGGGGTGATGAGTGCCTTGCCCGTCTGCATCAGGGTGAGGCATTCAAACCCCTCGTCCTGTGTACCGAACCCCCCGGGGAAAAGGACAAAAGCGTCGGTTTCCTTCACAAAGTTCAATTTGCGTGTGAAGAAGTAGTTGAAATTGATGAGTTTTTTGTCGCCGTGGATTGTTTCATTGGCGCGCTGCTCGAAAGGCAATCGAATGTTCAGACCAAAGCTGTTCTCGCGTCCTGCTCCTTTTTGGGCTGCCCCCATGATGCCGTCCCCGCCACCAGTGATAACCATGAACCCTTTTTCCACGACCTTACGGCCTAATTCCTCAGCCATTAGAAATTCCGGCGTTTGCGGCGCCAAACGGGCCGAACCGAACACCGCAACTTTGCGACGCTTGGCATAGGGCTGAAAGACCTTGGAAGCATAGCGCAATTCCTTGAGAGCACGCAGGAAGAGCTTCAAATCGGCGATGGGAGCTTTGTCCCGCGCCAATCCCAGCGCGGTCGAAACCATTTCCTCCACCAGAGCCTGAGTTCGCCCGCAATCCGTGCAACCGCTGCCGGCCACGAGGGTTTTAACCGCAGCCTCATCTTTTTCATTCATAGCGAACCCGCAATATGCGCCAATCCTGACAAAAAGCACGCAATTTGCTTGCGCCGCCATTGCTGCGACCGCCATGCACTGATACTTTTAATTGCACTATGATCGTTGTCATCCGACCTCATACTCCCGCCGAACAGGTCAAGGAAGTCATCCGGGAAATCGCCTTGCTCGGCTACACCCCGAACCCCATTCGCGGCGAATATCAGACCGTTGTCGCCGCTGTCGGCGATGAAACCACCCATGCCAATCTTGAATCGTTGGATACCCTACCTCAGGTGGAGCGCGTTATCCGGGTGCAGAAGCGCTACAAAATGACCTGCCGCGAGTCCCGACCGCAGGGATCGGTCATTGATGCGGGCGGCGTGCTCATCGGCGGCGGCCATTTTGTACTCATGGCCGGTCCATGCTCGGTCGAAAGCGAGGAACAATTGATCTCTACCGCCCATGCGGTCAAAGCCGCCGGTGCATCCATCTTGCGCGGCGGAGCCTACAAGCCGCGAACCTCGCCCTACGAATTCCAAGGACTGGGCCCCGAAGGATTGCGCTTGCTGGTAACTGCCCGTCAGGAAACGGGGCTTCGCATTATCACCGAAGTCCTCTCCGAACGTGACGTCGAGACCGTTGCCGAATCGGCAGATATCCTGCAAATCGGCGCCCGCAATGCGCAAAACTTCCAGCTCCTCATCGCCTGTGCGAGAACCGGAAAACCCGTGTTGTTGAAACGCGGCATGAGCATGCGTATCGAGGAATGGCTCCTCGCTGCCGAATACCTGCTCGCTCACGGTAATCCCAACGTCATCCTTTGTGAGCGGGGTATACGCACTTTTGAAAACTATACCCGCAACACTCTGGACCTCGCTGCCGTCGCCATAGCCAAACAGGAAAGCCACCTGCCGGTCATCGTTGATCCCAGTCAAGGCTGCGGGCGCGCCGATTTGGTCAAGGTGCTCTGCCGAGGTGCGGTTGCCGTCGGCGCCGACGGGCTGATCATTGAAGTCCATCCCAATCCTGCGGAAGCCCTCAGCGATGGACAGCAACAACTCGACCTGCAGTCATTCGCCGATTTGGTCGAGGGGCTGCGACCGTTTGTTTCCGCCGCAGGGCGCAATTTCTGAAGCTTAGCGGTAATCCAAGCGCAGCAACAACCACGCTCCTATGCCGATGAAAAGAGCATTGGGAATCCACAGCAGCAGGTAAGGAAAAGCACCGGAGTTGTCGCGCAACATTTCGGCGATAACCACGAAGAAAAAGTAGCTGAAAGCCAAAGCCAGACTGATGGCAAAACCGACCGATGTTTCTTTGCGTTGCGCCGTCACGCCCAGAGGGATGGCAATCATGGCAAAAGCAATACAAGCCATGGAAAGCGACACGCGCTTGCTCATCTCCGTCATCACGCGGGTCACCATGCCCGGATTGGCATCATTGCGCGCCTCCGGCAGATAATTATAAAGCTCCCACAACGTATAGGAACGGAGAGGCCTTGAACGCAGGTGCCCGGCAACCAAGTCCTCCAACTCGATGGCAATCGTGGCCTCGCCGACGGAAATTCCGTGGCGTATTTTCGCAAGATTATCCTCCGCCTTGTCCTCGCGTTGTTCGAACCGTGCGTCGCGTAGCGTGAGAAGCAGTTCGCCGCTATCCTCATCCACATCGATCTCACCCGTGCGGGCCATGATGATCCGGCCGGGGCGAGCCCCGGGTGTTTGCTCGATCAGCGTGATGTCGGACATCTGATCGCCATCCTTGTCCCCCACAAAAATCTTTTTCCCGGCAAACTGATCAACCACTTCATCCGCGACAAAAAGCGATTGGGGATTGCTCCGAGCCATCGTGGCGATCGATGTCCTCATCGCTTGCTCGGCCCTCGGGGCCACCGTCGTATTGATCCAGAACGTAAAGGCACTCAGTAAAATTCCAACGCACAGCACCGGCAGACAAACTCTCAGGAGACTCGTCCCGCATGCTCGCAGGGCGATCATCTCGTTGTCCGCCGACATGCGGCCGAACACCAACAGCACTGCGGTGAGAAATCCCCACGGGATCGTGAAGGTGAAGGAAAAGGGCAGGACATAAAGGATGAAGAGAAAAAGATACTTCGCCGGCACGTCCCGGTTGATCATCAAATCGAGCAACTCTTTAAAAATATTACCCAACACAAGCACCAAGCTCAGCACGAACAAACCATAAATCGTGGTCACTACCACACCCTTCCCCACATATCGGTCGATGAGCTTCATCAGTAAATAGACGCCCCACGAGGCGGAGGTTACCCTAACGTCCGGCCGACGATTTGCAAAGCACCTGGCCCGGATTTGTCATTGAGACCGACTGAAGCCATCGCCAGACTCCGCCGCATATTATGAGCGACACCATCTTTGCCGACCACCGGCACCCGGGGCCTCCCGGCATCTTTGTCATCTTTGGGGCCTCCGGTGACCTGACCAAACGAAAACTTATTCCGGCACTTTTCAATCTTCGCTGCCTCGGATTGCTTCCCGACAAATTCGCTGTCATCGGCGTGGCTCTCACTCCTGGCGACGACACCAGCTTCCGCGAGTTGATGTCCACCGCAATTCAACAATTCGCCGCCCATCCGGTTGATGCCGCCGAATGGAAAACATTCGTCTCCTCATGCTATTACTTGTCAGGAGACTTCAACGACGAGGCCGTCTTCACGGCACTGAAGCAAAAAATCGCCGCCGCGCAATCGGAGCAATGCATTCCCGGCGGCAACGTCATTTTTAACCTCGCCGTTACTCCAACCCTTTTCGGAACCGTGACCGCTCAGCTTGGACGCGCCGGTCTTTTGCGGGAGACAAACGACGGTTATCGCAGGGTCATCATTGAAAAACCCTTCGGACGCGATCTCGACAGCGCCCTCCGACTCAACCGCGATCTGCACGAGCACCTTGCCGAATCGCAGATTTACCGCATCGATCACTACCTCGGCAAAGAGACTGTGCAAAACATCCTCGTTTTTCGCTTCGCCAACATGATCTTCGAGCCGAACTGGAACCGCCGCTACGTTGACAGCGTGCAGATCACCGTGGCCGAATCCCTCGGCGTGGAAAACCGCGGCGCCTACCTCGACCACTACGGAGTGCTTCGCGACATGGTGCAGAACCATATGCTCAGCGTCCTCTCGCTCATTGCGATGGAACCTCCCAGCTCCATCACAGGCGACGCCGTACGCAACGAGAAAGTGAAAGTCCTCGACGCCATCCGGCCCATGAGACCCGAGGAAGTCATCGAGAACGCCGTGAGGGGACAATACGGGGCCGGCACCATCAACGGGTGCCCCGTCCCAGCCTACCGCGAGGAACCCAGTGTCAATCAGCTATCAAACACGGAAACCTTTGCCGCCCTGCGTCTCTTCGTGGAAAACTGGCGATGGGCCGATGTGCCTTTTTACCTCCGCACCGGCAAACGCCTCTCCCGTCACCTCACCCAAGTCGTTATTCGCTTCAAACGCACTCCCCTCTTTCTCTTTGGCGAAAAAGCCCACAGCGAGGCCGGCCCCAACGCACTTATCCTCAACATCCAACCCGAGGAAAGCATCACCATTATGATCCGCGCCAAAAAACCCGGTCCTTCCATCGTCGTTGACACCATCCCGCTCGGATTCGATTACTCTCAGTTTGGTCGGCAATCCCCCGCCACCGGCTACGAGACTCTGCTGCACGATTGCATGCTGGGCGACATGACCCTCTTCCATCGCGAGGACAGCGTTGATGCCTCTTGGCAAATTGTTAATCCGATCCTTGATCTGTGGAGCGCCCTGCCTCCCCGTGATTTTCCGGACTACGCTGCTGGTACCTGGGGCCCTGCTGATGCGGGCAAGCTGCTCACCCGTGACGGCCGCCAATGGGAAAACCCTGACGGCTAAGCGCACGTTGTTTCAAAATTTGTTTCACGGATATTTCAGGGTGCTGGTCGAAGTAAAAATCGCACCGCTTCATAGCTAGCGAGCGATTGACACTCATCGGCAGCCTTGGGAAAACCTCGCGATGCCAAATTTACACTTCATGAAGATGAACGGCGCCGGCAATGACTTCGTCATGCTGGACAACCGTGACGGCAAACTCTCGCTCTCCCAAACACAAATCAGTCGCCTCTGCGACCGTCATCGGGGCATTGGCGCGGACGGCCTCATCATGGTCGAACCCGCCCAAGGTAACGCCGACTGGCGTATGCGCTACCACAACGCCGACGGCGCGGAGGTCGAAATGTGCGGCAACGGCGCCCGCTGCTTCGCACG
>JBIJDZ010000078.1:0-7787 GCA_044343805.1 Chthoniobacterales bacterium
AGGCGCGAGCGCGTGGACCTCGTCGTCGTGGGGCCGGACGATCCCTTGGCGGCGGGTCTGGTTGATCGTTTGCAGTCCGCAGGCATCCGTGCTTTCGGTCCGAAGGCCGCGGCTGCACGCTTCGAGTCGTCGAAAAGTTTCGCCAAAGATTTCATGGTCCGCCACGGGATTCCCACGGCGCGCAGCGAGAAGTTCACGGATTTCGCCGCCGCTTGCGAATACGCAGGCGGGCAAAAGTTCCCGCTGGTGGTCAAAGCCGACGGCCTCGCTTTGGGCAAAGGCGTGACCATTGCTGAGGATTTTGCCACGGCGGAGAAGGCGCTGCGTGAATCTCTCGTCGAGGGCACTTTCGGAGACGCGGGCAAGACGGTGGTGGTCGAGGAGTTTCTCGAGGGCCGCGAGTGTTCGATCCATGCGCTGATCGACGGCAAGTCCTGGCTGCTCTTCCCCGATGCCCGCGACCACAAGCGTGCGTTGGATGGCGACCGCGGACCGAACACCGGCGGCATGGGCACGCTGAGTCCATCGGGCCGCATTGATGATGCCTTGCGCTTGCGTATTGAAAAAGAAGTCTTGGCCCCGTTTGTGCGAGGCTTGCAGGAGGACGGGTTGGATTTCCGCGGCATGCTGTTCCCCGGGTTGATGCTCACGGCGGATGGCCCGAAGGTGCTGGAGTTCAACGCACGCTTTGGCGATCCGGAAACGCAGGTGCTCTTGCCGCGTTTGCGCAGCGACCTTTTGGATTTGCTCGAAGCCACGATCGAAGGCCGCCTTGATTCCGCGCGGGCAGAGTGGGATGACCGCGCGGCGTGCTGTGTCGTCATGGCTTCGGGTGGTTACCCGGGCACATACCAGACCGGGTTCGTCATCAGCGGACTGGACGCCGCGGCCAAGAATGGCGCGCAAGTTTTCCACGCCGGCACGGCCCTGGGCGATGGTGATGCGGTCACGGCGGGTGGTCGCGTGTTGGGAGTGACCTCGTTGGGGTATTCGGCGGCCCAAGCCGTGGCCTCCGCCTACGAGGGTGTGCGGTTGATAGGTTTTGAAAAAGCCGCTTATCGGACCGACATTGGGGCTCCTGATCCTGCATGAAAATTTCCGCCGCAGTCCTGTCGCTGTTTGCGTTGCCGATGGTTGTCTTGGCCCGGGAGGCAGGGACTTCGTCGGGCGACCGCTTGCCATCGCTCGACGCGGGACAAATCCAGCAGGCGATTTCGGCGATCCGTGAACGCCATGTCGAGGGTGCCAAGATCGACGACCAAGCGTTGCAGCGGGCCGCGTTGCAGGGGTTGCTGGAGAGCTTGGAACCCGGAGCAGACCTCATAGGCGACAAAGCCCCGGCGGAAATCATTTCGCCTTTCCGCTCGGAGATTCTGGAGGGCGACATAGGTTATGTGCGTCTTGGATCATTGCAGACGGAGAACTTGGCGCAACTTGACGCGGCGTTGCAGGAATTAACGGTCAAGAAAGTGCATGGCGTCGTACTCGACTTGCGGGCTACGCCGGAGTCGCAGAACTTCGAGCTGGCCGCGCAGGTCGCCGAACGTTTCGTGCCGAAGGGTGCCGCGGTTTTCATCCTTCGCCGTGCCGGGGCAGCGGAGCCGAAAACGTTTACTTCGGCCACCGGCCCGCTTTTTCAAGGCGTGTTGGTGGTAGTCGTCGATGCCGGTCTCGGCGGGGCGGGGGAGGCCTTGGCCGCGACGTTGCGGCGTCATGCCCAAGCGATGCTCGTCGGCACCAAAACCAGCGGTCGAGCGGTCGAGTTTGCCACGCTGCCGCTTGGCGGAGGACAAAATCTCCGCTTGGCCGTGGCGGCTGCACAGGTTGAGGGTGCGCCCGATATTTATCCAACGGGGATCCGGCCCGATTTGTTGGTGGAACAGACGCCTGAGGATCGGGAAACGATCCTTGCGTTGTCCTTGGAAAAAGGAGTGGGGGCCTTTGTTTTCGAGAAAGAACGGGCGCAGCTCAACGAGGCTGCTTTGGTGGCAGGCACCAATCCAGAATTGGTGGCGTCGGCCGAGACGTCCCCGGCTATCTTCGATCGGCCCCTTCAGCGCGCGGTCGATCTGGTCACGGCGATCCGACTCTTCCGCAAGTAACGAGGGTCAGTTACCGAGCAAGCCACGCAGCAACCCTCCAGCGGCTTCGACTGCCGCACCGGGTAGATCGGTGGCTGTTTCCACCGCACCCTCAACCGGAGCCATGGCCAGCGCGGCAACGACACGCGTGGTCAAATCCTCGGTCGGAGCGGCGGGTGTGCCCCCCACGTTGACCGGTGTCCAAAGGTATCCTTGCTCCTCGTTGCGGAAGAGCGCCGGAACAAAGGCCCTCAACCAAGGTTTTCCCGCCAGAGACACGCCGAGTTGAACTTCGGCACGAAGATTATCCGGCGAATAATGTCCGGCTCCGCGCACTGCCAGTCCTCTGGATGAAACTGCTTCAAGGTTGGAAAATTCGACATGTCCCTGAGCGTCGCGCACAAAATCGAAACGCAAGGTTTCCCACGGCATGGTGTTCCAATTTTCTCCGGCGAAGAGGCCGGCCAATTTTACCAACTGCGGCACTGCCTTGGTTTGCGCCCCGCGGATGATCATGTGTCCGCGCAGGACACCGTTTTCCACCGTGGCATTTCCCTCGGTTTTCCCGGTGAAATGATCCTCCCAGCGCCAACCCGGCAGGGTGGCGAGATCGAGGTTTTGCCAAGTGAAATTGGCGGTCCATAAACCGCCGGCGAGGTGTTTTGCCTGACCGGACAATGACCCGCCGTTCGGTTCGCTCACCGCAAAGTCTTCGATCTGGAATGTGTGGCCCACATGTTTGGCGCTGATGCGCTCGAGCCGCATCGGCGGCGCCTCGGGAACGATCGCTGTTCCACCTCGTGCCGCAAACGTCCACGTACCATCCTTGAGCACCGCCCGGAGCGGAACATCGCGTAGCGTCCAAGAGGGATCATCCGCATGGTGGAAAGAAAATCGGGCGATACGGAAATCCATGGGCGGCGTGACTTCCGCTTGAGCGGCTGCTTGCCCGCGAGGCGTCTGCCAGACCAAATCTAACGAGCCGGCCTCGATGTTAAGGGCCGGACGGTTGGAGCCGATGAGATCTTTCCACTCGATGGGCAGATTGATGTTGCCGGCCTCGCACCGGGCAAAGGGAAGTTCTCCACCCGAGATCCGCAGTTTTCCAGCTCGCAAAATGCCGTTGCTCCAACCCACCTCATCGAGCCGGATGTCCGCGTCGAACAGCTCCCCCAGTTTCCCGGCCAGGTGATTTTTGAGCCATAGATTGACCAGTTCTTCGCGAAATACTAGTGCCCCTCCGGCCAGCAGGATCAGCACTGCGACCAGCGCCCCGAGAGCTTTCCACATTTTCACGACTGCCAATAAACCACTGTTTGAGGGTGTTGGCCAGAGTCGCCGGGCCGTTTTCTGCTGTGCATCGAGCCGCCGAGTCGATTTATTCGCTCCATGCAGGTCAAATTCCGCCACGCTGTCGCGATCATTGCGGCCATTGCCTTGTCCGCGTGCAATGAAGAAAAGCAAAAACCCGCCGCCCCGACCTTCACCGTGCCTGTCGCGGTCCCCTTGCAGCAAAATGTGCCGGTCGTGCGTGAGTGGGTCGGTCTCCTTTATGGCATGGTCAATGCCGACATCCTGGCCCAAGTCAGCGGCTATCTCATTTCGCAGAATTATGTCGATGGATCCCTCGTCAAAAAAGGCGACTTGCTTTTCCAGATCGACCCCCGTCCGTTCAAAGCAGCACTCGATCAGGCGCAGGGGCAGTTTGAGCAAGCTCGCGCCGCACTCATTCGCGATGAAGCCAACGCCAAGCGTGCCGTCGATCTGCTGTCGAAAAATGTCATCAGCCGCGAAAAGTACGATGACACCATCCAAGCCTTCGAAGCCAGCAAAGCTGCTGCCGCTGCCGCGGAAGCCGCCGTCGAGCAAGCGCGTCTCAACCTGGAATTCACCAGCATCACGGCGCCGGTGGATGGTCTCGCCGGCATTGCCAAAGCCCAAGTCGGCAACTTGATCGGCCCGTCTTCCGGCACGCTCACTACTGTCACGATGGTGGACCCGATCAAAGCGAAGTTTTTTGTCAGCGAGAACGAATACCTCAAATACATCAAACCCTACTTCGGCGATCCGCAGAACCTGCAGAAAGTCTCCGAACAAGGCGGTCTCGGGCTGCAGATCGTGCTGAGCGACCGCACTGTTTATCCGCAGCCCGGACGGCTTCTTGCGATCAACAACGCCGTGAGCCAAAACACCGGCTCGCTCGAGGCCGAAGCCGAATTTCCCAATCCCGGCAACCTCCTCCGCGCCGGACAGTTCGCCCGCGTGCGCGGTGTCACGAGCTGGATCAAGGACGCCCTGCTGGTGCCGCAGCGCGCAATCAACGACCTCCAAGGCAAATCGCAGATCGCTGTCGTCGGGACGGACGGCAAAGTCGATCTGCGCATCGTCGAGACCGGCCCGACCTACGCCTCCATGCAAGTCATCACCCAAGGCCTTGCACCGGGAGAAACCGTCGTTATCGAGGGCATGCAAAAGCTGCGCCAAGGCATGCTCGTCAAAACCACCCCTTGGCAGATGCCGGCGGGCTTTGCGGAAGCACCGCTACTGCCGGCTCCGGTTGAGCCGAGTGACCCGAATTTCCAACGTCTTCCGCCCGATGCCGCCTTGGAAGGCGCGACGTCACCGCAGACCCCCGTGGTTGCGCCACCCGCCCCGACGCCCGCACCTACCCCGACCCCGGCGTCTGTGAGCCCCGAGGCGGCCTGATTTTGAGCTGCTGACTTATGCCGCAGTTTTTCATCAACCGGCCGATCGTGGCCATGGTTATCGCGATTATTACCGTGATTGTCGGCCTTGTTTCCATGGCCGGGCTGCCCGTCGCGCAATATCCGAACATCGTCCCGCCGCAGATCCAAGTCATGGCGACCTACGTCGGCGCCGACGCCTTGACCGTCGAGCAATCCGTCGCCACCCCCATCGAGCAGCAGGTCAACGGCGTGGACAACATGGAATACATGTATTCCATCAACGCGAACAACGGGCAGATGACGCTGAACGTTTTCTTCGGCGTGCAGACCGATGCGACGACCGACCAGATTCTCACGCAAATGCGCCAGTCGCAGGCCGTCTCGCAGTTGCCGCAGCCTGTGACGAACTACGGCGTGACCGTGCAAAAAAGCGCGTCGGCCCCGCTCGTTCTTTTCGCGCTTTATTCGCCGAACGATGAATTCGACGCCACCTTTCTCGCCAATTACGCCTACATCAACATCAACAACGAGCTCGGCCGCGTGCCGGGCATCTCGCAGGTCCAGATCTTCGGAGCGGGACAATATGCCATGCGCATTTGGGTGCGGCCCGACCAGCTGGCCAAGCTCGATGTGACGACCGACGAAATCGTCGCCGCCGTCCGTTCGCAAAACCGCGTCAACCCCGCGGGCAAAGTCGGCGCGCCGCCGATTCCCGCCGGCCAGGAGTTCACCTACTCGGTCATCACGCAGGGTTATCTCAGGACGGTCGAGGAATTCGGAAACATCATCGTTCGCGCCAACCCCGACGGTTCGACGCTGCTGCTCAAGGATGTCGCCGAGATCCAACTCGGCGCCCAGAACTACAACATGCAGGGGCGTTTCAACGGCAAACCCTCCGCCATTGTTGCCTGCTACCAGCTGCCCGGCTCGAACGCGCTCGATGCGGCCGAGGGCGCGAAAAAACTGATGGCGCGCCTCTCTGAAAGATTTCCGCCCGGGCTGACTTACGTCGAATCGCTCGACACGACCAAAGCCGTCACCGCCGGTATCGAGGAAATCGTCAAAACACTCTTTGAGGCCCTGCTATTGGTGATCGTTGTCGTCTTCGTATTTTTGCAGGGTTGGCGCGCCACGTTGATCCCGTTGCTGGCCGTGCCAGTCTCGCTCATCGGCACATTCGCGCTGTTCCCGCTCTTCGGATTTTCCATCAACACGCTGTCGCTGTTTGGTCTCGTCCTGGCCATCGGGTTGGTGGTCGATGACGCCATCGTCGTCGTCGAAGCCGTTGAACATCATATCGAGGAGGGGATGAACCCGCGCGATGCGACGCTCAAGGCGATGCAAGAAGTATCCGGGCCGGTCGTGGCCATCGCGCTGGTGTTGTCTTCGGTCTTCATTCCAACCGTGTTCATCCCGGGCATCACCGGCAGTCTTTACCAGCAGTTCGCCGTGACCATCGCCATCTCGGTCTGCATTTCGGCATTCAACGCCTTGTCGCTCAGCCCCGCCCTTGCGGCCTTGATCCTGCGGCCGAAAGGCGAAAACCGCGGTCCGCTCGGCGGATTTTACGCGTGGTTCAACCGCATGTTCGGTCGCGCGACGGACAACTACGTGCGCATTTGCGGCGGGGCTATCCGCAAGCTCGTGCTCAGCCTCGGCTTTCTCGGGGTCACAGCCGTGTTGGCGGGCTTTTTCGGTGACCGCTTGCCGCCGTCGTTCCTGCCGGAGGAGGATCAGGGTTACTTCTATGCGGGCGTGCAGTTGCCCGATGCCTCTTCGATGGAGCGCACGAGCGAGGTGTGCCGGCAGATCGAAAAAATCATGATCGACACACCCGGCGTGGATTACGTCACCACCATCGTCGGCTTCAACCTGCTCAGCACGGTCCAAACGACCTACAACGGCTTTTTCTTCGTCACGCTCAAGCCGTGGGACGAACGAACCACGCCCGAGTTGCAATACAAGGCCATCATGCGGCGCATCAACGCGCAGCTCGCATCGTTGCCCGGTGGCATCGCCTTCGCCTTTTCCCCGCCGGCCATACCCGGGGTCGGCACGTCGGGCGGGGTGAACTTCGTCCTGCAAGATCGCAGCGGCGGCCCGGTCGCTTACCTCGCGCAGAACACGAAGATTTTCATGGAGGCCGCGGCCAAGCGTCCCGAACTGGAGCAACTCAGCACGACGCTGCTGCCGTCCGTGCCGCAACTCAAACTTGAGGTGGACCGCGAGATGGCCATGACGCAGGGCGTGCCGATCGACAGCGCCTACAATACCCTGCAGGCCTTCCTCGGCGGCACGATGGTGAATTATTTCAACCGCTTCGGGCTGCAATGGCAGGTGTATGTGCAGGCGGCCGGCGAGTTCCGCGACAAAATCGAAAAAGCCGGGCAGTTTTACGTGCGCAACCGCAACGGCGATTCCGTACCCCTTTCCGCGCTCATCAATACCGAAACGCGGTTCGGCCCGGAATTTACCATGCGGTTCAACATGTATCGCTCGGCCCAGATCAATGCCTCGGCCGCGCCCGGCTACAGCGCGAACCAAGCCATGGCCGCGTTGGAGGAAGTTTTCGCCCAGACCATGCCGAAAGACATGAGCTTCAATTACCTCGGCATGTCGTTTCAGGAAAAGCAGGCCGCCGAGGGCGTGTCGCCTGTTGTCATCTTCGCACTGGCGCTGGTCTTTGTTTTTCTCATCCTCGCCGCGCAATACGAGAGCTGGACCCTGCCGTTCAGCGTTCTGCTGGGCACACCGATTGCCGTCTTCGGCGCTTTCTTTGCCCTGTGGGCGCGGAACATGGAGAACAACGTCTATGCCCAGATCGGTCTGATCATGCTCATCGGTCTCGCCGCCAAAAACGCGATCCTCATCGTCGAGTTCTGCAAAGCGGAACTGGAAAGCGGCAAAAGCCTCTTCGATGCCGCGCTCGCCGGCGCCCGCGTGCGCTTGCGTCCGATTCTCATGACCGCCTTCGCCTTCATCCTCGGCTGCGTGCCGCTCTGGACCGCCACCGGCTCGG
>JBIJDZ010000079.1:0-7714 GCA_044343805.1 Chthoniobacterales bacterium
CTTCGTGACCGAGAACGCAACTCGACGAGCATGAGGGAGTAGGCGGTGTAAGCGGGGAGCTGCGGGGAGAAGGGACGGAGGTCGTCTTGATGATAAAATCGGGAGGGCCGGCCGGTGCGGAATTTTTGATGCGTGTTCACATATCAAGACGCGCCTGCGCGTGTGCATACGCGCGAGGAGGGGGGATTCCTGGTCGAATGGCTGCAACTGGACGGTGACTGCCTAGGAGGCAGACTTAGGGGCTCTTTATCCGGGATTTCGGATAAAAGGGCTTTGGTTGCCTGGCTGCTAGAGGCGGTGGCGAAGCAATGCTTCAAACGCTTTGCGTCGCGTTTTTACATTGGCATGGATAGCAACGGAAAGACTCTTCAAGAAGCGTCTGAACCAGCTTGCTCCAGACGGTACTACGCCGCGGAATTTGAGATGGAATAGCTTGATTGCTTGTTGTGGTCGTCGCTGGGGCGTGATGACGCACAAATCAAACCATCGATCGATTACCTGCCACATCTTGGAGTGTTTATCGTAGTGCAAGTAGTGCCTTGGTGGGTGTTCCAGCAACCAGATGCGCTCGGGGGCGTCATTCGTAATGAATCCCCATGGCTCCCGATCAAACCAACTCTGGAAATGTGGAGGAGCTTGATCTTTTACTGTGGTTGTTTCGACTTCATCGTCGCCGGCGCCGTGGGGCACTTGGGGCAGTATTTTGTTGTTTTTCATAAACTTTTTTTACAACTCACTCCTTATTGGAGTTTTCGGGAAAAAGGTCATCTAGCTGCCCTAAGGGCCCCTCCTTGGTACTTATGGTCTTTTCACCTCCCTTTTTCCTCCCCGCTCCCTCTGAGGACGGAATTTGCCGTGGCCTGTTTGAAGCTCTTGGCAAATCCGGGCAGCGCCTTCACGGCATGCACTTGCTCGTGGGTGCGGATGCAAATATTACGAGACCCTCTTTCGCAGCTGTTTTGTCTCGCCGCGACGGCGCTTTGACTCGACGAGGCGGCGTTTCGTGGCCCTCGAGCGCCTCGCCTTGCGGCGGCGATTTTTGGAAGCCTCGGCGAGTTGCAACAGGCGCGCGGCAGCCGCGGCAGATTCCAATTTGGCAGCCAGCAAACGCATCGCCTCGGCCCGGTTGCGGGCTTGGGATCTCGAGGTGCTGACCCTGACGGAGAGACCGGTAGGCAAGTGGCGGAGCGTGACGGCGGTGGAGACCTTGTTGACGTGCTGGCCGCCCGGCCCGCTCGAACGGCAGAAGACCTCCTCGACTTCATCTGGCCGCCACGGGTGCATACCTCGACCTTCCTGCCGGATGGGCTTGAGGACAAGTTTTCGCGTGGACCGGAGTCTGCGATCGAGGAGAAGGAGCAAGCCTCGCGCGCAAGGGAGCCGATGGCCCGAGGCCGAAGCGACAGAAGCCCGGTAAATTCATCCCATCCGAAATATACCAACCTTAACCGGTCGAAAGGCGTTAAGTTGACGGGGTTTCCATGGCAACAAAACATGTTCTCATTCTTGGTGGTGGTTTCGCCGGCCTGGCCTGCGCCCAGAAGCTGACCGACGAGCGTTTCCGGGTGACCCTGGTCGACCGCTGGAACCATCACCTCTTCCAGCCTTTGCTCTACCAGGTGGCCACCGCCGGTTTGACCATGGCGGAAATTGCGCAACCGCTGCGGGGTATTTTGTCCGCGCAGAAAAATGTCACCACCTTGATGGATGAAGTGACCCGCATTGATTTGGACTCGCGGCAGGTGCACCTCAAAGAACACGTGCTCAGTTACGACTACCTGGTTATCGGTCTCGGGGCCAAGACGGGCTACTTCGGACACCCCGAGTGGGAAGAGCACACGCACGGTCTCAAAAGTTTGAAGGATGCCATGCGCATTCGCCGCGCGGTCTTGCTGGCCTTCGAGCGGGCGGAATCGGCGGCGGACGCGGCGGAGACCGAACGGCTCCTCACCATGGTGGTGGTGGGAGGAGGACCGACCGGCGTGGAAATGGCGGGATCGCTGGCCGAGTTATCGCGCAGGGTTCTCAAAAATGACTTCCGCCGCATCGACCCTTCTTGCGCCAAAGTGCACCTCATCGAGGCCGGGCCGAAACTTCTGCCCATGTTCCCCGGCAGTCTGCCCGACTACACACTCGAGCGATTGACCAGCATGGGCGTCCACGTGCACCTGAACTCGCCGGTCAAAGAAGTGGGACCGGGCTTTGTGCAAATGCCCCACGAGCGTATCGCGTCGGATATCATCATTTGGGCCGCCGGGGTCGAGGCCAGTGAAATCACGCGCACCTTGGCCGGCGTTCCGCTGGATCGCAGCGGTCGCATCCAGGTGCTGCCGGATCTCAGTCTACCGGGGCATTCCGAAGTCTTTGCCGCCGGCGATCTCGTCGCCTTGATCGACCCGAGAGGCGCGGTCGTGCCGGGCGTGTCTCCGGCGGCCATCCAAATGGGCCAATTCATCGCCAAGCTCGTCACCGCCGAAGATCAGGCCGGGCCGCGACCCGCGTTCGTTTACTGGGACAAAGGCTCCATGGCGACGATCGGGCGCAAGGCCGCCGTGGTCAGCATATCCGGACTGCAGATACGTGGCTTCTCCGCTTGGTTGATGTGGCTCTTCGTCCACCTCATTTTCCTCATGCACATGAGAAACCGCATCAATGTCTTCATTCACTGGGTGTGGTCCTACTTCACCTGGCAGCGCGGGGCGCGGATTATCCAGCCGTAAAGCCGTCCTCTCCTGCTTTTTCGCTTTTCCACCTTTGACCCGTCACTGTCCGCCGTGGCGGACTATGACACACAACGTCCTTCCGGCGGAACACTGGACACCGGAAAATGCCAAATGCCCGCCGTCGTCGGGCTCTTGATCATGAACGATTTTTACCCCGGCCAACGCGTGATTTGCCTCAATGGCAGATTTTCTCCCGACGTGTGGGAATGGACAAATCAGGTTCCGGTTGAAGGCGAGATTTACACCGTCAGCGCGGTCGTTCGGTGCCCGCACCGTCTGACCGGCGAATACGGCGCCGGTCTGCGCTTGCTCGAGGTGGACACGGTAATGCCAGGCTCGACGGACGCTCCGCGTTTGAACTGGGACATCGCCCGTTTTGCCCCGCTCGACGTTGCCGAAACCAATTCGGTGGCGAAGAAAAAGAAGCCAGTCGCCAAGAAGAAGAACGCACCGCAACCGCGTCGCAAGAAAACCGCGCCGGCGCTGGTTTGATTCCCGGCCCCACCAGCACGCGCGTGGGGCTTTCGGCAAATACTCCAACATTCTTAAGAATGTTGGAATGTCTGCCGGGGGAAGTTGGGACAAAAAATATTGATTGCGTGGGGGCAGATCTGCGCAGGGGAAGCGCTCGGCGGATGCAGGCGAGGCAGGTGGCGGAGGATTTCTTGACGGAGTGTGGCCAGGTGGGGATGACGCGCCATCCTTGGCGGCGGAGTTGGCGGCTCATGCGTTTATCACGGGCCATGTTTTCGTCGCGTCTGTGGTCCCATAAGCTTTTCCTGCGTGAAGGATTCGGGACAGCGCGTCGCCCGGAAAAGCCATTTCTTATCCGCCCCGGAAGGGCATACTTCGTGTTATGAAATCGGATCAGGATCTCTACAAGCGGCTGCGCGATCTGCCGAAGGAGCAGCTGTGGAAATCGGAGGTACCGCGATTCGATGCCGCCTCCCCGCGCGAGCGAATGCAGGGGGTGGCCTTGATCCGCGCGCTGGGATCTATTTTCTCGCGTTTCGGGACGGATGAGGAAAAGGCGGCGGTGCGCGGGTGGCTCACGGCGCTGCTGAAGGATCCGCAGGAAAAGATCCGGCGCTACGCCATGGCGGCGCTGCCAAAGATCGGCGGGAATGAAGGTGCGGAGGCGCAGATGTTGAGTCTGTTCAAGGAGAACGGCGGCGAGAGAGAGAAACGCCATCTTGGCCGTGCGCTGGAGAAGATCGGGGGGAGCGCGACCCTCTCGTTCATGGCGCAAGGGGCATCGCTCCCGGAACTGACACAGCAAAAGGTGCAGGCGACCATCGCCCGGCGCGAAAACCCCGGCACGATAGATCTCGAGGCACTGCTCCCGGGCAAACCCGGGATGCAGATCAACCTCCGCTGCCGGCGGGGCTTGGAGAAGATCGTCAGGGAGGAAGCCGGGGAGCAACTCGATCCAAGCATTTTCCGTCCCGGACAGGTCCGCCCGGGATGTGTGACGTTGACTCCGCTGAGGCCGTTCTCCTTGTCGATGCTGTATGAGTTGCGCTGCTTTGCCACCGTGGGCATCCGCGTCGGTCTGATCGAGAACAGCTCTGGTGCTGCATGGGAGGATGCCCTCGCTGGCTGCATCGCTTCTCCGATGGCCCGGAAGATCATGCTGGCGGCGACCGATGGAGGGCCCCGATACCGCGTGGATTTCCCGGCCCGCGGTCATCAGCGGGGTACTATCCGCAAAGTGGTGCAGCAAGCCCACGCGCTCGCGCCCGAACTCCTCAACGATGCGCGTCAAGCTCCGTGGTCCGTGGATGTGATACCGGTCGGCAGCGGACCGAGGAAACAGAGGGACGCGATCGTCGAACTGCGCCCCCGGCTCTACCCCGATCCGCGCCTTGGGTATCGCAAGGATGACATCGCCGCGGCCTCGCACCCGCCATTGGCCGCCTGCATGGCGCGGTTGGCGGCGCAAGCCAGCCCTTACAGCGAGGAACCCCGGCAGGTGGTTTGGGATCCTTTTTGCGGCTCGGGACTGGAACTGATCGAGCGCTCGATGCTCGGCGGTGTCCTGGCCGTGCATGGCACAGATCTCAACCCGGCGGCGATCGGAATCGCCCGCGCCAACTTCGAAGCTGCAGGCTTGGAGAATGTTTCCGGGAGGTTCACTCCATGCGATTTCCGGGACGCGGAACAAGCGGCGGGCATCGCCCCGGGAAGCATCACGCTGGTCATCACCAATCCTCCCCTCGGACGACGGGTCCGGGTGAAGGACATGCGCGGGCTCATTGCCGACCTCCTCCTCGCCGCCACCAAAGCGCTGGAGCCGGGGGGGCTGCTCATTTTCACCAACCCGCTGATCAATGGGCCAAGCTCGCCCTCACTCAAGTTGGCATACCGCCAGGCGGTCGATCTTGGGGGGTTCGACTGCCAGCTCGAGATGTACAGCAAGCGGAGGCATGAAAGAGCGGCCTGACTGCCACAGCCTTGGATCGCTAGCGAGAGCGGGGAGCGGAGCGGCGGGAGCTTTAAGACCAGTTTGCGGTGGTCGGCGACGGCCTTGCTTGGTGCCATGGGTCTCGCGTCATGGAACTTCAGGATAGGGATCGAACTCGTTGGGTTCCTGCGTGAGTAGTTTCCAGAACTTCTTGTTGAGATAGAGCTTCTCGCGCCCTTCGACGCGCTCCTCCAAGACGCCGATGGCGGCCAGTTCTTTCAAGTATTCGGAGGCGGTTTGACGTTTGGCCAAGTCGGCATGGACAAGATCATGGATGCGGCAGTAGGGCCGCACGAAAAGCAGCTCCACCAATTCCTTGGAGTAAGTTTTTTTCGGAAGCGTGGCTCGGCAGTATTTGGTTGTGGACTGAAGCAGTCCGTGGATCGCATGAATTTTGCCGGTGGTCCACACGGCGGTCTCTTGCACACCCTTGAGGATATACATAATCCACGGCTCCCAAGCTTGGTCACCCGTTACGCCCCGCAATAACCGGTAGTAGTCGGCTCTGTGACGAATGATGTAGCGGCTGAGATAGAGAATCGGCAGAGCGAGAAGTTTCTGCTCGATCAAAAACAGGCTGTTGAGCACGCGACCCGTGCGGCCGTTGCCATCGGTGAAGGGATGGATGGCCTCGAACTGGTAGTGCATGACCGCCATGCGGACGAGCGGATCGATCTCGACATGCTCATGCAGAAATTGTTCCCAGTTGGCCAAAAGCGCACGCAAATGATCCTCACCGACCGGTGGGGTATAGATGATTTCGCCCTTGTGGTCGTTCATGAGCTGTGTGCCTGGGACCCGGCGGACAGTCATGGGCTTATCCTTGATAATGCTGCAGATTTTTTCCGCCGTTCCAGTGGTCAAGGGGCGCTCCGAGAGGGTACGGTATCCCTCGAGCAAAGCTTTGCGGTATTGGAGAGCCTCTTTGGTGGCGGGATCCATTCGGGCGGTGATCTCCGGGTGCTTGAAGAGTGTGTCGGTGGTGGTGACGATGCTCTCGATCTCCGAGCTGGCTTGCGCCTCCAGAAGAGGTAATGTTTGAATCAGAACCTCTTGATGAGGAAGTATTTGGGCGGCCTCCTTCAGACCAGCCAGCGCGCTTCTGGCTTCAATGCACTGCTTGAGGATGCTCTGCGGCTCCAACTGAACAGAGGGGGGAAGAAGAGGAATCTCGTTGAAAGGCTGATCTGGCCTCCACGCAGGAGTAAACGTGTTTACGTTTTCTCGATTTATCGACATTTCGTTAGGGATATGCCGAAGACATCGATGTGTCAACCGCTACGTGTCGAAAAAAGCATGAAATTTCGACACGTTACGCTGATATATGTCGATGGGATCGACAAGTCACCTTTCTAGTCCGTTGATCGGACAAGGTCTGCTCTCGCGAGCAGATTGAAGGGCAGAATGTTGAATTCTCAACTTGAGAATTCGCGCTTTGACGGAGCTTCCAGTGACAAATCTTGTGGCAATTGCGAACCCATTTCCTATCCAGAATTCCGGATAACAGAGGTTGTCGGAATTCCGACAAGGCAGTGAGTTAAAATTAAAATCCTCTAACTGTCAGAAAGTCTGGCTGTTCACAGATGAATGACAAGTGTTGATAAACCATTTTTTATGTGGTCAGGCATAGTTTGCTGTCACCCGCTCAGGATGGGCTGGCGTCTTTGCCGAAGAAGAGCCAGTCGCCCATGTCGAGTTCGTGGGAGTTTTCGGGATTGTTGATGAAGGCTTCAAGCCAGCCGGCGAATTGGTCGCGATGGGAGGTGTGGTAGGGAAGGTGCTAAAGTGGTAACCGGATGTGAAGCCGTGGATGGGTCGCTTCAGCGCTCAACTGATACCGGAGAGCGGGAGCCGAACGTGATCCTTGGCTGAACGGCCGTAGCAACCAGTTGATACCACCGGAAGACAGACAATGGTTGCCCTCCCCGCTGTCGGCCGCCATAGGGTCGACTATCTTGAGCGAACAGCTGCTCCCATGGTCGATATCCGAGTCAGGGCCAAGCCTGAGGCGCCGATTGGCTTCAAGGCGCGGTGGTGGGGGTTTTTACTTTGGCACGCAGCGGACGCCCGGCGAGTGGCACGCCTTGGGAGGAGAGTTTTTCGGAGATGGCGGCGGTGATCATGCGGGATGTGCGCCGGGCGTCGGCGGCCAAGCCGGTGGCGGCGGCACTTGTAGCGAGACGTGGCAACGCACCGATGGGACTACTCAGGAGCGCGCCCGGTTCGGCGTTCGATCCTCCGATGGTTTCGAAGTGGGCGAGTGCCTGACGCCTCCCGCGTTGATCGATGCGATAGATATCCGTCACCGTTTCCAAGCGCGTACCACCCAAACCGAATCCGATCAAGGAACGCAGGGCCCGGCTTCCTTGGTTCAACCGCACAAACCGTCCTTCGATGATCCAGTGCCGCGGGTTGGTGACGCGTTCCGTCGCGCCGATGACTTTGGCCGGAACCACATGCTTGCCGAGTCTCTCGGCCAAGCGGCCCGCTGACTCATGGCCGAACTGTTGCGCGAAGGCTTGCAACT
>JBIJDZ010000031.1:0-21553 GCA_044343805.1 Chthoniobacterales bacterium
CGTCAATCGGAGGGCTTTTCGCTTATTGAGGTCACTATTGCGATCGGCTTGGTGGCCTTTGTCTTGGTCTCCCTGATCGGCCTTTTAAGTATCGGTATCAAGACGCGCGGGGAGGGGTCGCGAAAAAACGCGCAGGCCAAGATGGTCCAATACCTGCAGGATCAACTCCCCGTGCGCGATTGGAACACGAGCACGCCGACGAATTATGGTTTCAGGGCTTTGACAAATTTTGCCGGGGCCATGCAACTGGGGAGAAATCCGTTTTGAATAAAGAAAAATCTTCATTAAAACGTGTTGCTCCCCGATGGGCATACTCGCCAAGGCGCTGGAATGTTCGCCGCCGTTGATTCATGGGTGATCAGTAACAACGGCCCCATTCCAACGAGAAGATCAACCGCTGGCACAAATCACTCTGCACGAATTGCCCCCCTCTGTTGCTTCACCCTCCAAAAATACGCCAATCTGCACCATTTTAGGGCAAAGGCCTGTCTCTGTGCGATTCCATTCAATTGTCTCTAGGCAGAGCTTTGGGAGCCTCTAGGCTATGATCTTCCATCGCGTCCAAATGGAAATCCAAATGCTCTGGCAAATACCGAGAGCAATAGGACAGATCATGTCCTCCAGCTCGTTCTTGATATGTATGGCGGATGCCGAGTTCATCGAGCCGCTGATGGAAGGCGCGGTTCTCGGGTAGGGCGAAATCGTCGAGACCGCAGTCGATGAAAAGTTTTATATCAACTGCTTCTTTGGCGAACCGGGTGGCCATGCCCAAGGATGAATACGCGAGCCAGCGGTCAGGCTCATCGGCAGCGGGACCAAGCACCATATCCAAGCCCCACTGTCCAGGCCAGCGCGACAGGTCGAGAATACCCCCAATGCTGCTGGCCGAGGCAAATCGGTCGGGATGTTTTGCCGCCAGGGTGATTGCTCCGTGTCCCCCCATCGAGAATCCGCTGATCGCCCGCCCGGATGACCTATCAATGGTACGGAATTGACGATCAATGTGCGGGATTAACTCCTTGATCAAATATGTCTCGACCTTCGAATTGGGAAGGACTGGGCTGTTGAGATACCAACCGAGTGGCGTTCCATCCGGACACACGACGATCATTTCGCGGGAAGTCAGGTCGATCATCAATTGCGTATGATCTGCCCACAGGCGGTAATCGCCACCTGCGCTGTGCAGCAGATAGAGGACTGGGTAGCGGGCTTCTGGGTGCTGGGTGTATGAAGGCGGCAACAATACCAAGGCCGGCATGGCCCGTCTCATGGCCTCGCTTTCAACAACAATCTCAACGGTTGTCACCCCACTCGGGTGGGATTCAATGGTCGGGGTGTTCGCAGCCGACCAGCATGTCGCAACCGCAAGGAGGAGGAGAACGCATGAACAGCAGATTGCCGGGAAGCCCTGCAAATTGGAGGATAACGAAGACAAATGGGTTCTCAATAGCTCTCGCGAAAAAGCCCGCCGATCTTGTCTCCGCTTTTGTCCCGGCAGGAGCTTAGCGATTCTCGCAGCATTTTTGGATGAATTAAATGGGGAACGCATGATTCGGAAAATCACCTTTAAGGGTGGAACCTTCGAAAATAACGGTCAGTGTCAAGGCGTGATTGTGGTTGGCGAGGTCGGCGATCAATTCGCCGCCACCAAGCACGGAGTGCGCGTGGCCAATTGTCTTTTTTAAGCAATAGGCAGCTTGATGGGAGCAGCATGTCTTGGGGAAAATCGGTTAGGCTGAGGCTTCGATCTGGGCGGCAGCGCATGCAGCGGCGCGGATGCTCCAGCGGGTGGGGGAGAGTTCCAACTCCAAATCAAGAGGGGGCGGAGCACCATCGTGAATATGGTGCAGGACGTAATCGATCCAAAGCGGGGCTCCTTCAACGGGCGCAAGAGGACCTGTGTCGCGATCTCCAATAACTAAGCGGGTGAAGGCCCCGCCATCACGGGATTCGACCATGCCTTCCGAGCCGAGGATTTTTAGCGAGTCGCATCCCCAGATACCGGTGCCGCGGGGGTTGAGGTAATTGGACTGGAGAGCAGCGATGCCGCCGTTTTCCGTACGGGCAACGAGGGTGGCAGCCATGTGGAGGCCGTTTTCCCCGGCAGGATTGCCGCGGGTGGTGGTGAGGGCGTGGATGCCGGTGATGCGGACTCCGGCGACGTGCTCGACAAAGCGCAGGGCATGGATAGCGCACTGGCCGATCAGGCCGCCATCGACCGCGGCATCCGCCGGTCGCCCAGTATGCCAGGGGTAGGATTTTTCGGCGATGATTTGGATAACGTTGCCGATGTGTCCGTTGTGCACCGCGTTGCGCATGGCGAGATAGGGGTGGTCGAATGCGGTGCCCGCCATTTCGTGGAAACATCTGCCGGTGTCGGCTGAAGTGCGAATGATGTTGTCAAGATCCTGCTCGGTGAGGGCACACGGTTTTTCTGCCAGAACATGTTTGCCGTGCCGCATCGCCTCGACTGCCTGCTCGGCCTGATCCCGACGCCGGGGAGAGCAGAGCGAGATCATGTCTACCTCGTCGTCGGTGATCAGACTCGCAAAGGAATCCGCAATCTTAATCCGGGAGGTGTCCAGTCGGAGCTCTGCGAGCATTTCGTCGGGTACGCCTGCAACTGCAGTGATGCGGGCAAACGGGTGATTATCCAGCGCATGGAAAATCTGATGACCATTACTTCCGTAGAGACCGATGCGGATCATGGTGTGCTGGTGACGGGTTCGCTCCTGCCACTGCGTTCGGCCCGTTTCATGCTTTCCAACACCTCGATGCCATGAACGATTTCGAATTGCGGGATCGGATTGCATGCGGGATTCAGCAGGATCTGGTGCATCAAGGCCCAAGGATAATGTCCGCTGGTGCTGGGGATAGTCCATTCCTCCCTGGTGCATTGCTGGTTGCCTTTTACGCATGTCATGCGCAGCTCGGTAAATCCGTTCGCTTTGCCGTAGTCGTAAAGGCCGGTGTTCCTCAGAATCGTGCCGCGTTCGTAGTGGAGCGTCATCGAATTGCCGTAATGTTGTCCATTCTCCACGCAGAAACTGGCGAAGATGCTGCCGATGGCGTGGTTTTCGAAAAGCAGGGAAAGCTGTGCGTTGTCAGGCGTCGGTCTGCCCGTGAACATGCGGCTGGTCGTGACCTGCACCTCCAGAACCCTGCCAAAAAGGGTAACGATATCGTTGATCAGATAGATGCCAAGGCGGGTTAGTGGGGCGGCGGGGCACCGCTGAGGATCATCCATCCAGCTGCCATCGGAGGTTTCGCGATAAGATGCGGTGACTTCACCGCGGAAAGCGACCGGTCGACCGAGCGCATGAGCGCTCTGCCAGGATTGGATTTTCCGGAGAAAGGAATGCGGCTCTGGGGCCGGGGAGTTCATCAGAATTCTTCTCCCCAGCTGGGTGGCCTCTGTGAGGACATCGCGGGCGGCCAAGGCATCGGTTTCAAAGGGCTTGGTGGTGATCACATCGCGTCCGGAACGGATGATTTTCCGGATGAGTTCTGCCCTGCCCGTAGGCCCGGTGTAGAGGCCGATCACGGGGATGTCATCGCGCGCCAACAATGAGTCAAGATTATCGTAGGCCTCCAAGTTGCGGGCATCGGCGACGGTATTGGCCTTGTCCAGATCCATGTCGCAGACAGCGACAGGCTTAAAATAGCGGTTGTTTTCCTCCGAGGCCAGGCCGTCCAGGATGTGCCTGCCAAAATTCAATCCCACGATTCCGATGGCAATGGCTTTGCTCATAGCAGGGTGTCGTGGCAGGTGGGACGGATGTGTCTCGGTTTCATAATTTGTAATGGTATAGCTGCACCGCAATTGTGGAGTAGACTTGTATCTATAATGTTCCTCCTCATCAGCCCATCGAAATCGCCTTCTCTGCGTAAATAGAAATGGTCCTGCGCTCGAATAACTCGGACGACCAAGGGAGGCAAGACTGCGAACTGGACGAACAGATTGAGTCACAGACCCCGATTAAAATGAGCCCGAAGCGGTTGTAGCTGGCTGAATCTCATCCGCTGGCACCGCGGGTCAGTAACTTCGGTGGCATGCGATTCATTGCCGAGCCTCAAACCTTGCGCTTGCTGTTTCTTTGACCGATTTCGAAAAAAAGATTCTGTTTACGCATAACTGACAACACGAAGAAGCTGGGTGCAGGTCCTGCGCCCCCGCCTTATAAGTTGAAGTTATTGCCAAGAATCTTGCGGGGAACTATGTAATGAGCTGTGGAAAACAAATACGTTAAATCAGTCATTAGGGGAATGCTTCTTGGGGGAGTGATTCTTGCCATCGGGGGAGGCATCGCAACAGCGCTTTTTTTCACTTTAGCTTGGACGCAGTTTTACTGGCTAGTTGTTTGGGTCCCGGTTGTTTTCTTGACCATCTTCCTAGCTGTAACATTGGTGCTTTTGCAGAAAGACGCCTCTCGTCATCAAGGGTAAGATACTTAAGATCTGTCATGGAGTTGGAGCAGTGAGAAAGTGCTTTCTCACTAATAGCTTCTTGGTTGGTTAAGGTAGTTTTAACCGATTAAAAATGGCGGAAGGGGTGGGATTCGAACCCACGGTTGGTTTAACCCAACGCTCGATTTCGAGTCGAGTGCCTTAAACCGGACTCAGCCACCCTTCCTGAATACTATTACTTGTACCCGATCGACGCAGTGGACGCAATCAATCGAGTTTTTACATTTCCGCGCTCAAAAAATCACTTTGAGAGGACCAGTCCACGGATGTGAGAACGGCGTAATCCTCGGGACTTATAATTTTCACAAGATCAAGAAAGTTGATTTCATCACCTATGGAAAGTGAATCAAGATCCACCTCGGCACGGTGAGGGATCAAGGCGATAATGAAAAGCGCGGCTATTGTTGCGGGAGCGAACCAGCGAAGGAGCGAAGCATGGCGATCCTTGCCAACCCCCTCCATCGTCTCGACCCGACGCAATACGCGGGCGGAAAAAAATGGAGGTGCGCTCGGTCTTAAAGAGGAACCGAGAAGAGTCCACATTTTTTGGTCGCGCTGATCCATATATAAGTACACCCCGGTTGCAGGGAAAGGTTGCGCTACAAATCGCGGGGTTCGAGGTAACCCTCGAGCTGGCGTAAGCGTGTTGGGTGACGCATCTTGCGGAGGGCCTTAGCTTCGATTTGCCGGATACGCTCGCGGGTCACTTTGAACTGCCTCCCAACTTCCTCCAATGTCCGGGGGTACCCATCGACCAAGCCAAATCGTTGCTCCAGCACGGAGCGTTCACGATCGGTCAGCGTGTCGAGGACATCTTTGATTTTGTCCTTGAGCAGAATGATGGCGGCGGTATCGGCCGGGTTTTCCGCAGATTTGTCTTCAATAAAATCACCAAAGCTGGTGTCGTCGCTGTCGCCAACCGGCATTT
The DNA here is from genome assembly GCA_044343805.1 of Chthoniobacterales bacterium. Taxonomy (GTDB): domain Bacteria; phylum Verrucomicrobiota; class Verrucomicrobiia; order Chthoniobacterales; family JACTMZ01; genus JACTMZ01. Next base: position 5,396 of record JBIJDZ010000031.1, read on the forward strand.
GCAGAGAAATCGGGGTTTGGGCCATTTTGAGAACGGCGCGGACGCGCTCGACGGGCAGCTGGATCTCGTCGGCAATTTCATCGGCTGTTGGTTCCCGACCATATTCCTGCACAAGCTGTTTCTGCACACGAATGAGCTTGTTGATCGTTTCAATCATATGCACCGGAATACGGATGGTGCGTGCCTGGTCGGCGATGGATCGGGTGATTGCTTGGCGGATCCACCAGGTTGCATAGGTTGAAAACTTGTAGCCCCGGCGGTATTCAAATTTTTCGACTGCTTTCATGAGGCCCATGTTGCCTTCTTGAATCAAGTCGAGGAATGACAGGCCGCGATTAGTGTATTTTTTCGCTATGGAAATGACGAGGCGCAGGTTGGCTTCGACCATTTCGGTTTTGGCCTTGTGGGCGGCACGGTGCCAGCGCCGAAGGTCTATGTAAGCTTTGCGGAAAATATCGGGGATCATCCATGCCCGGTGAGCGAGATCGGTCATGCGTGACGTGAGATCGCCCGCCCGTTTTTTGGCGTCTTTGCTTCGTTTGGCGTGGGCGGCTGCCTTGGCGTGCTCACCGTGCAGATGCAAAAGTGTGCGGTGCATGTCCTCGGCGGCTTGGACAAAATCGTCGGTTATCTTTTGTTTGAAGAAAAACTTCGGGTAATGAGAGCGAATGTTAGTCAGCGCTTTCTCGAAATTTTTAACTTGGACAGCGGTTGGTTTTTTAAGTTTAGCCAACTGGGCGAAAGAGCGGTCGATTTTCTGGGCTTGGACTTTGATCGTCGCGCAGAGACGCGGAAGGGCTTTCATGTAGCGCTCTCTGCTCTCGATTTTTTTGTCCATGATCACACGATCAAAGCGCTCGCGCTGATCGAGAAGCTTCTGGGCGAGGTCGAGATGGGCCCGGGCCACGAAGCCCATGCGGTAAACAATATCCTGAACCTTGAGTTCGGCGTCTTCGATGCGTTTGGAAATTTCAACTTCCTGTTCGCGCGTGAGCAGTGGAACTTGGCCCATCTGCTTGAGATACATTCGGACGGGGTCGTCGAGGATGTCCAATTTGCCATCCGCTTTCTCGTCTTTCTCTGATTTTTCCTCCTCCTTGCGCGGGGCTTTGTCGGTATCGACATCACTTTGCTCGATCAATTCGATCTCCACCTCCCGCAAGCGAGTGATAATTTTGTCGATAACGTCAGGATCATTGACGGCGTTGGGAAGGTTTTCCTCGAGATCTTCAAAAGTGAGGTAACCTTGGTCCTTGCTCAACTTGATCAGTTCGCGCGTTTTTTCCGCGATGAACTGGTTGATGTCGCGCACTGGCGCGACTTCCACAAGGTGGTGGGCTTTGGTGCCGTTTTTTGCCGTCGCTGTTTTTAAGGTATCCTCTTTGCGGGATTCAGCTTTGGCGGCAACAGATTTTTGGTGGGCCGGTTTTTGGGCGGCTGCTTTAGTCGTTGTCTTTTTAGGAACAGTCTTGGTGGGGGGATCTTTTACTACCGCTGGCTTTTTGGTGGGACGCATGTCATTGCGTGGGAACAGCTTGGACTTTGTTGCGGATTTCTTCGCTTTGAGTGAATTTTTGGCGGGCTTTTTCTTCGCTTTGGTGGCCATAGAAGAGATTGTGCGATCAAATTTGCCTTGGCCGGCGGCGGATTTCGGATGAAAAACCGAGTTAAACGACGGCAATGGCGATATCAGAGTGACAGAGAAAGTTGCCGCATCTTGTGCGTGATGTCAACCACCTCGGTTTGCAGCCGGGAAACTGTTTCGGGGGGCAATCCGGGCTGACGCAGACTTGCGGTGATCTCCTCCCTCCGAGAATCTAAATTCTGGCGCTGCAGCGTCAGAAGTGTTTCCTTGGCAATTTCGATCGGTCTGGTTGGGGGGCGAGAAATCACGAGGGCCGCAAGCACGGACTGGTCATCTGAAGACTGTGATGCCAGGAAGGTTTGCACAGCGGAAGCATCGGTTGGATCAAAACTGGCTTGCACGCAGTAATCCAAGAGATGGGCTCCCAAGCGCCCATGCAAAATTTTTCTCAAGTCCTGTTGCGCAAGCCATTGACGCGCTTCCAAGCTAACCATGGCCGAGTGCAGGAGAAGCTTGATTACCGGGTCTGGCTCAATGGTTTGGGAATCATCCGCATTTTCTGGACTCTCGGACTCAAATGAATCGGGGGCTTTATTAGGAATGGATGAGAGAAAAGCCTGCGGCGAAATGGCCACGCGGGGTCCAAGTCGGGCGGCAAGTGTTTCGCGGGCCACATTGTCCGGAAGGGATGCTGCGAAAACGGCCAACTTGCGCACGAGATGGGCTTTTGCGGCGGCGTTATCGATCGCGCCAGTTGCTGAAGCCTCGTCCACGGCAAAATCAAAATAGTCTGGGGACTGGTCAACGAGCATCTTGAAAGCGTCGGCGCCGTGCTTTCGAATCAGGGAATCCGGGTCCTCGCCGCTGGGCAGAGCAGCGACTCGCACGGCAAAACCGGCTGACAAAAGAATGGGCAGCGAACGCTCGACTGCGGTGCGTCCGGCCCGGTCGGAATCGAAACAAAGAACAACCGATTCCGCGTAGCGCTTTAGCAAGCGGGCCTGCGCGTGGGTAAAAGCCGTTCCTTGCGGGGCGACAACATTTTGCAGCCCGTTTTCGAACACGCGGATCAGATCGAGCTGACCCTCGCAGACAACTGCAAGGCCCGTATCAGCCAGTGGCCGGCGGGCTTTATGCAAACCGAAGAGGGTCCTCCCTTTCGAGAAAAGGGGGGTCTCGGGAGAGTTGACATATTTTGCGGGATCTTCCGAGGGCGGGAGCACGCGGCCGCTGAAAGCAATGACCTCACCGAAATCGTTGCAGATGGGAAACATAAGCCGCTGACGAAAACGGTCCCGCAAAGGAGCGCCGTTTTTACCGGTAAACAAGCCGCTGCCCCGTAATTCCTCGTCGAGAAAGCCCGATTTTATTGCGTGCCTGAAGAGGGCCTCCCAGCTGTCGGGGGCATATCCGAGTTGCCAACTGCGGGCGATTTCCGAGGTGATTTCGCGAGACCTCAAGTAATCACGGGCACTCTCACCGACGGAAGCGCGCAAAAGATTGTATTGAAACCAGTCTGCTGCCACGCGGTGAAGTTCCAGCAAGCGATCACGGAGACGGCGACGTTGGTCATCGCCATGTGATGTCTGTTCCTCAGTGATCGTTATGCCCGCTCGCTGAGCCAATCGCCGGACGGCCGTGGCGAAATCCACCCTCTCGTATTCCATAACGAATTTGAAGACGCTGCCCCCTGCGCCGCATCCAAAGCAGTAGTAGGCCTGCTTTTGCGGACTGACGTGAAAAGACGGGGATTTCTCACGGTGAAACGGGCATAGCGCGCGCATACTTGTGCCGGCACGTTTGAGGGGAAAATAGGCACCGATGACCTCCACGATGTCGCTGGCGTTTGCGACGCGTTCAATGCTCTCTTCAGAAATCCGTGGCATGGTTTCCGATTGTAGCCGACGTTGCAAATTGACGCGCTGGATTTTTTCAGGGCAACAGAATCCGCTTGTGGGGCCATACGTAGAACGGGGAAGATTGCTTAATGAAAAAAGTCATCACGTTGTTGATAATGGTGGGCACTTTGGGTCTTGCATCGCTGCAAGCCCAAAAACCTCTTCCCCCCAAGGAACGCCCCGTCAACCAGGATCTTTCTCTGCCCGAAGTAAAGCCTTTGACCGGCGCCCTACCGGAGGGCGCCGTTGTTGTTATCCCGCTTCAAGGTGCCGTCTCCAAGGCGCAATTTTACTTTCTTCGCCGCATCGTCAAATTGGGAGAGGCAGCCAATGCATCAGCCTACATCCTGGATATGGATACCCCCGGGGGAGAACTGGGAGCGGGTGTTGAGATCCTACAAGCTCTCCTTAAGGTCGATGCACCAACCTACACCTACGTCAATCCTAACGCCGGTTCGGCCGGCGCATTAATCGCACTCGGGACAAAACATATTTGGATGGCCCCCGTCAGTGCGATCGGTGCGGCGGCGCCAGTCATGGGGGGAGGTCAGGAAATCCCCGAAACCATGAACGCCAAGATTGTCTCTTATTACTCCGGATACTTCCGCAGTGCGGCCGAAAATAACGGGCACAATCCGGAAATTGCCGAGGCTTTCATCAACGTGGACAAGGAGGTCAAAGTCGGTAACCGTGTCATCAGCAAAAAAGATGAACTCCTCACGCTGAGCGCGCAGGAAGCGGTGGAGAAGATTGATGGAAGAACTTTGCTTGCCGATGGTATCGCTTCCTCCGTGGCTGCCTTGGTTAAGGACGCAGGCTTGACGGGTCCAGTTGTCAAGATCGAGCCCAGCGGGTTCGAAAGGGCGGCGCTTTTTATCACGATGCTGGCTCCGCTTTTTCTGCTCGGCGGCATCATCGGAACCTACATTGAATTCAAATCCCCCGGATTCGGTGTGCCTGGCGTGATCGCCGCGATCTGCTTCCTGCTGTTTTTCGCCGGTCACTACATCGCTGGATTAACCGGCATGGAGGTGGTGGCGTTCTTTGTCCTTGGATTGATTCTAATTTTGATCGAACTGATTTTTATTCCAGGAATTGTTATTCTCGCTCTGCTTGGGGCGTTGATGATGATTGGCTCATTGTTGTGGGCGATGGTGGACTACTACCCGAATGCCCCGGATTGGCCTGGTCTTGAAGTCTTCCTTTTACCATTGGCAAATCTAGGTATCGCTCTGGGCTTGTCGGTCGTAGCAGCATTCTTCCTCGCGCAATTTTTGCCGAAAATTCCGATGCTGCGCCGACTTGTGCTAACCGCCAACGAGCCCTCCGGAGGATCTTTGCAGATGGACGTGCTTGGCTCGCCGCATTCCGCCGTGAGAGCGGGCGACAAAGGCCGTGCAGTATCAATGCTTCGACCGATCGGCAGGGCTGACTTTCATGGCGAAATTGTCGATGCGCGGGCCGAGAGTGATTTTATTCCTTCCGGCACGCCGGTCCGTGCACTGCGGGTCGAAGGGAGCGAGGTGATCGTGGAGTGGGAGAGGGAATGACTGTCACCCTCGGCTCGCGGCAGCATTCGATTTGAAGATTCGTTGGGTTTTGGCGCGCCGCTCCTCGGCGGCCAAAGCCCTACCTTCACATCGCACCTTGCTGTTGGCCGTTTTCCCGCTCCAAGTGCGGGTGCGATCCTCCCTCGAAACGTGAACCCTTGGCTTCGCTGGAGTCCACTTTTTATGTCTCTTTTTCACACTTAAATTATCCTTGATCGCGACCCTGGCAGCAATGGGGCGAGAACCCTATCCTCCCGCAACCATTCTGATGATTTCGAGTCGGTCGCCCTCGCGTAAGTCTGTTTCGGCCCATTCAGACCGCAGCAAAGCTGTGCCATTAAGTTCTACAAGCGCAGCGGATAGGGGAAGTCCAAGTTCAGCAACCAACTCCTCGACGTGCGAGGATCGGACTTCGCGTGGCTTGCCATTCAAAACGAGTGTCATGAGCACAATATGGAACGATCCCAATCTTTCCACACAGGTTCTAAACCGAGTTTCCGCAAACGCGCCGCGATTTCCTCCGGGGAGCGTTGATCGGATGTGGAGAATTGCTCAGTCGCGAGTGCGTCCTCCGGAGTGTCGCAGGAGATAGCTCTTCCCCGCACAGTCAAGTGGAGGTTGTCCCGCCCGAGACCCGTGTAGCCTCCGGGTTCGGTGTGGCTGCCCGCGCTCATCAAAGTCACCCCCAATGGAGCGACGGCATCTCGCAATTCCGCGGGCTCTCGTGTGCTCAAGACGAAGCCGGTGCGTGGAAAATGAAGACGAAACGCGCACAGTAGCTGAATAAATTCGCGATCACCAAGCGGATACCGCGGTTGAAAGCCCCCGGCGGCTGGACGCAACCGCGGGAAGCTCACGGTCACGTGCGCTTTCCAGCAGGTGCGTAGGAGATGATCGAGATGAGCCGCTAGGGCGATAGCTTCCTCGCGCCAGTCCCACAATCCGAAAAGCACGCCAATGCCGATGCGGCGAAACCCGGCGGCGTGACATCTTTCGGGGCAGGCCAACCGCCAATCATAATTTTTTTTGGGCCCGGATTTGTGCAGTTCGGAATAGGTCGGCCGATGGTAAGTTTCTTGGTAAACAACCAGACCTTCCGCGCCGGCCCGAACGAGCGGGATATAATCGGCTGTCTCCATCGGTGCGACTTCGAGAGAGAGGGAGGGAATTTCGGGCGAAAGAACATGAAGGATTTCCTCAAGGTAACCATTGGACACAAACTTTGGATGTTCGCCGGCGACCAGAAGAATGTGCCGGAAGCCTTGAGCGGCCAGATGCCGGGCCTCGGCGCGCACCTGTTGGGCCTCCAAGGTGACCCGAAGAATGGCGTTTTCACGCGAGAAACCGCAGTAGGCGCAGCTGTTGATACATTCGTTTGATAAATACAAAGGGGCAAACAGTCGCATGGCTCGACCGAAGTGCTGTCGCGTCAAAGCCCGCGAGCGTCTGGCCATATCCTCAAGTCGAGAATTGTCCACCGGGGCCAGAGAGCGCGCAAAAGCCAACACGTTTGGCGAGATCGGCAACCCGGCTGCCGCAACAACTTCGACGGGATCGGGTAAAAAGTCGGTCAAATCTCGCATAATTGCCCATAGTTTACGAGCAACATGGTTTTTGCAATTGCAAGACGGCCCCACTATCGGGAAATCTGTGCTTCCATGTTACGCGGCACACCTGAAATGAGACTCCTTACCGGAACGGCGCACCGACAGCTCGCGCAAGAAATCGCCGATTACATCGGTGTTCCTCTCGGGGATGCAACTGTTAGCTCCTTTCCCGACGGGGAAACATTCGTAAAAATTAACGAAAACATCCGTGGTCGCGATGTCTTCATCATCCAACCGACATGCCCGCCGACGAACCAGAATTTGATGGAGCTGCTCATCCTTGTCGATGCAGCCCGGCGGGCCAGCGCCGCGCGCATTACGGCCGTCATTCCATTCTTCGGTTACGCCCGTCAGGACCGTAAAGACCAGCCGCGCGTCCCCATCACGGCCAAGCTTGTGGCCAATCTTCTCGTGGCCTCCGGGGTTAACAGGGTGCTCACCATGGATCTTCATGCCCAGCAGTTACAGGGCTTTTTTGACATACCCGTCGATCACCTCTATGCGTTGCCGGTCTTGTTGAAATACATCCGGGAAAAGAATCTGACGGATCTTGTCGTTGTTTCTCCCGATGTTGGCGGCGTCAAAATGGCGTCTGCCTACTCGCAGGTCCTCAAGTCCGGTCTGGCAATTGTCGTAAAACGCCGGATCAGTGCGACCGAGACCGAAGCCCAACACGTCATCGGTGAAGTCGAAGGCAAAAACGTTCTTTTGGTTGATGACCTTACGGAGACGGCCGGCACACTGGCCGGTGCAGCCAGGATACTCAGGGAAGCCGGCGCCAAGGATGTTTATGCGATGGTTTCCCACGCGGTGCTTACCAGCTTGGCCGGCGAACGTCTGAGAGGCTCGGCTATCAAGGAGTTGGTCACCACGAACAGTGTTCCTGTGCCGGAGTTGGACGGCTGCTCGATCAAGGTCTGCTCCGTGGCCGGCTTGCTGGGTGAGGGAATCAAACGTATCCACGTTGATGAGTCAGTGACTTCTTTGTTTGAAATAAACGGCAAATCCGCTTAGTTTCTCCGCCCTTATGTCGAATCAAGTCAATTTGAAAGCCACGCACCGTGTCGCCCTCGGACGCAATGCCGTGAAAAAAGTGAAGTCCGCCAAGGCGGTGCCAGCAATTCTCTATGGTGGCGGCAATGAACCAGAGCCGCTGCAGGTTGAGCGTCGGGCGATCGACACCTTGCTTGCCCATGCCGTGGGCGAGAACATTTTGGTCAACCTCGAAATCGAAATGGATGGCAAATCGGCCACACGTCTCGCTTTGATCAACGAGGTTCAGCACCACCCGGTGAGCCAGACAGTTTTGCATGTTGATTTCAAAGCCGTTTCGATGAATGAAGCCCTCGTGGCGGAAATTCCGATCGAGCCCCTTGGTGAAGCCAGCGGTGTGAAGAACTACGGTGGCCTGCTCGAGCAGAGCTTGCGTTCCATCGAGGTGGAGTGTTTGCCGAAAGATCTTCCGGAAATCATTCGCGTCGATGTTTCAAATCTTAATCTTGGCGACGCTCTGCACGTCCGCGACCTGCCCGCTTTGGCCGGAGTCAAATATCTGTCCGACGGCGAAGTTACGGTCTTTCTTGTTTCCGAATCCAAGGTTTCTGAAGAAACACCTGCTGGGGAGGGTGCTCCCACCGAGCCGGAAGTTCTCCGCGAGAAGAAGCCCGAGGAGAGCGAAGCCGCCAAGAAAGACTAGCCGGACTGGGTTAGTTCCAAGGCGGTGGACTCCACCTCAGATCTCTGGCTGGTTGCCGGACTCGGCAATCCGGGCCAGCGTTACGAGCGGTCTCGTCACAACATCGGCTGGTTGGCGCTCGATACACTTGCTTCGTTTGGCTCATTTCATGAGGAGAAACGCTTCGAGGGGCGTGTGTCGCGCGTGCCAGGTGCTTGGCTGCTCAAACCGACCACTTTCATGAATCTCAGCGGGGTTGCCGTTCGCGCCATGGCCGATTTTTATAAAATTCCCCGCGAGCGCGTCTTGGTTGTTTTTGACGATGTGGCCTTGCCTTTTGGTCGCTTGCGCATCCGCAGCGGCGGCAGTGCGGGAAGCCACAACGGCCTTGCGTCTGTCATTACCCACTTTGTTTCGGAAGCTGTTCCAAGACTGCGTATCGGTATCGGGACACCACCGGCACCGATGGCTTTGTCCGATTATGTGCTCGGGAACTTTACCGTTCAGGAGGAGACGGATTTGCCCCCGGTGCTGGACCTGGTAACTCAAGCAATCCGCTCAATTTTGAAAAACGGGCTTGCCGCGGCGATGAATGAGTTCAATAAAGGAGGATTATGACCATACGACGTTACGAAGCGCTTATCGTGCTCAACACGAAAGGCAAAGAAGAATCGGCCAACGACTTGATCGAGGCCATCGAGAAACAGATCAAAGCAGCCAAAATCGAGATTGAGCAGGTTCAGCGCCTCGAAAAACGCCAATTTGCTTATCCGAGCCAGAAGCAAACATCCGGCTTTTACGTGAATTTTATTATTCACGCCACCCCGGCACAGATCGATAGCCTGCGTGACAAGTGGAAACTCGATTCATCGATTCATCTGCAGCACTACCAGCATCTGAAACCCGCCGCTCAAGCGGCCTAAAATTCAACCGATATGGCCTCCTACAACAAAGTTATGCTCCTCGGTAATTGCACCCGCGATCCCGAGGTCAAATACACCCCCAAGGGCAGCGCAGTTGCCGACCTTGGTCTTGCCATAAATCGCTACTACACGACCGACGGGGGAGAAAAACGCGAGGAAACAACCTTTGTTGATGTTACGCTTTGGGGGCGCCAAGCTGAAATTGCCGGCGAATACCTCAAAAAGGGGCGCCCGGTTTTTATCGAGGGGCGTCTGCAGCTCGACACTTGGGACGACAAACAAAGCGGTCAAAAAAGATCCAAGTTGCGCGTCGTCGGAGAAGCCATGCAGCTTCTCGGCTCCCGCGAGGGCGGGAGTGAAGGCGGTGGGGGCTTAGGGCGGACCGCCTCACGCCCAGCCAAACTAGCTCCCGCAGCGGAGACCGATCCATCTGACGACGATATCCCTTTTTAAGGCGATATAGCGAAAAAATTAAACGAAACCGCGGTGCAAATTGGCCGCGGTTTCTTTTTTGTCAGTCGGCCAGTTCTCCAAAAAAGGTGAACTCTATCTACTCGCTTTCAATCTCAGCCTCGATTTCCCGGCGCCAGGTGTTGGAAATAAGCGGTCGCACCATGCCGTAAAGCAGGTAAGCGATAAATATCATGGCCGGCATCCACTCATAGTTCATTGCGGTAAAAATCAGCACCACGATCGTAGCGATAAACTTGGGAATGGATCGTCGTGTGCGCCAATTCACCGCCTTGAAGCTCGGGTAGCTGACTTTGCTGAACATCATGAAAGAAAGGAAAAGCATGAGCGGTGGCAGGGCGTATTTCCAAGGGCCGATGGTGCGTTGACCGGCGTCGAGCCAGAGCATGAAGAGGGTGAGGGAGGCGATAAGTCCCGCTGCAGCCGGTATGGGAAACCCCTCGAAGTCTTTCGCGCCTTGGCCGCTGGCTTGCTGCGCGGCAACGCAGTTGAAACGGGCCAACCTAAGCGCGCCACACGCGAGATAGACAAACGCGACAAGCCATCCGTAGCGGTCGAAGTCGCGGAGAACGATATGGAAAACCAGCAGCGCCGGAGCCACACCAAAACTTACGATATCGGCCAGAGAGTCGAACTCCCGCCCGAAGGCGCTTTCGTTTCCGCCGAGCCTGGCCAAACGGCCATCCAGCAGGTCGAATATGCAGGCTCCGAGGATGAACCAAATTGCCGCATGAATCTTGTCGGCGGCGTCCATCCCGGCATTCATGAGGGTCACGGCATCCAGAATCGCCAGGAGGGCGGCAAACCCGCAAAATAAATTGCCTGCCGTCATGAGATTCGGCAGAAGATAAATTTTTGTCCCGTTGGGGTCTTGTTCCGGTGAGCTCATGGGATGAATGAGTCGCGAGGTGAGGGGGTGCGGGCAATGACTGTCGATCCACCTTTCACGTGCTGGCCGACTGAGACGAGAATGAGCGAATCCATCGGCAGGAAAATCTCCGTGCGCGAGCCGAACCTTATCATGCCGAAGTGCTGCCCGCGTTTCAGCCGATCCCCGACTTTGGCCCAAGGAACGATACGGCGGGCAATGGCGCCCGTGATTTGCCGCACGACAATTGTGTAAGTCGGACCTTCGAATCCCCACGTGCGGGCGCAGTTGTGCGTCGAAGCCATCGGGCTGCGGGCATCATGGTAGTCGCCGTCATGCTCCTGCGTGTACGTGACTCGTCCGTCGCACGGTGAGCGGTTCACGTGGACATCGAAGACCGAGAGAAAAATGCCTACGCGCAGCATACGTTGATGCATTACTTCACATTCTTCCATCATTTCGATATCCGTAATACACCCATCAGCCGGTGAAGTGATGGCGTTCGGCGTTTGCGGAATGGACCGGACCGGGTCCCGGAAGAAATACAATGTGAAGAGAATCATCGCGGCAGGGACCGACGACAGCCACGGCAACAACATCCAGGCACCCACAGCCAGTAAAACAAGCGCGAGCAAGATCCATTTCGCCTCCTTTAGTGTCTGAAAACGCATAAGTCGCGTACAATACACGCCACGCTCGCGCGGAAAAACCATTTGATTGGACTCCTCTCCTCCGGCCGTTATTTTCCCAGCAATGATCCATCGTGAAATCAACCTAACGCGCGACTGCAAAGTTATCCTCATACCCAGCGGAGAGGAGTCCTCCTTGCCCCAAGGTAGCGCCGTCATCATCACGCAATCACTTGGCGGCACTTATACCGTGGCTACACAGACTGGTTTGGCCCGCATTGCCGAGGCCGATGCGGACGCACTCGGCATCGAGGTAAAAAAAGAGGAGGCCATGCCGGCCTCCACTGTTCAGTCGGGTGACGTGAAGGATGAGGATGTCTGGGCGCAACTTAAGAACGTATATGATCCCGAGATTCCGGTAAATATCGTCGACCTAGGCCTGGTTTACGATCTCGCCCTTGCTCGAAAGGAATCAGGAGGAACTTCGGTGCACGTAAAAATGACCCTCACAGCACCGGGGTGCGGCATGGGGCCTACCATTGCCGCCGATGCGCGAAGCCGGATTCTTACTCTTCCTGGCGTTGATTCTGCCGAGGTGGAGCTCGTCTGGTCCCCGCCTTGGAATCAAGGGATGATAACGGAAGCGGGGCGAATGAAACTTGGCCTTGTCTAAAATACACCTCTGTCAGGCGCTACTTCGGGGGTCATCATTTTAAGTTATCGGTTCATTGGGAACCCTACACAAAAAAACCGGCGGCTCCGCGAGGAGCCGCCGGTGGTCAGTAACAAAGAAGTTATTTGACGTGTTTCGAGACAAGTTTGGTCATCTCGAACATGCTCACCTGCTTCTTGCCACCGAAGACAACTTGGAGGTTGGCATCAGCGTTGATCTGGGTGCGCTTTTTGGCATCTTGGAGTTTGTTCTTCTTGATGTAGTCCCAGAGCTTTTTGGTCATCTGGCCACGCGGAAGCGGCTTTGAGCCGACAATCACGGCGAGCACTGCATCAGCCTGCACCGGCTTCATGAGAGCGGGATTAGCTTTGCGTTTTGCTTTTTTCACCGGTTTTTTGGCAGCTTTTTTCGCAGCTTTCTTGACGGTTTTCTTGGCAGGTTTTCTGGCGGGTTTCTTTTTGGTAGGCATAAGAGATTTCCTCTTTGGCAGATTTGCCTGATCGCTGCAACAGGAATTCACGTGGTGCGTTAAAATGTTTTGTGCGCGAGATCTCCAGCCTGCATCTCTCGAGTGATCTTAAACGTTGCAACTATTAGAATATCTTATACCGTCTTCGAATCATGTCAGTAGCACCTGTCTCTTCCGGAGTGCGCCAGCCGAACCCGCTGCTGGTTTTCGCTAAGTCGTCGATCGGGAAAAAATGGATTGTCGGGTTTTCCGGGTCATTGTTGGTGCTTTTCGTTCTCGCGCACCTAGCGGGCAACCTCACGATTTACATCGGAGAATACGGTGAGGGAATTAATGTTTATGCGCAAACTTTGCACGCAAGTCCTGTCGTTCTATGGGGTGCACGCGGTGGCCTCCTCCTTGTTTTTTTGGTGCATATTTTTTCGACGCTCTGGTTGGTGGTGGAAAACCGCCGGGCTCGTCCGCAGCGCTACGCGGTAAAGGCACGCATCCAGAGTACGATCTTTGTGCGCTCGATGGCTCTGAGCGGGCTCGTGGTGCTGAGTTTCATCATTTTCCACGTCTTGCAGTTTGCCGCTGGGTTGAATCCCTACGCACATCTGACCGATATCGACGGCCGCCACGATGTGGCGGCAATGATCATTCTCAGCTTTCTCAATCCGTGGGTATCTGGCTTTTATTTACTGAGCCTTTTGCTGCTGGGTATGCATTTGAGTCATGGCATTTCGAGTATTTTCCAGACTTTCGGGCTGAACGGCCGCAAATCCGCTGCAGTAATCCGGCATGGCGCAATTTTGTTGGCCTGGGCATTGATGGCAGGCTTCGCTTCTATTCCCGTGGCGTCGATGAGCGGCTACTTGAAAATCTTGCCTGATGACCAACGCCCGGAGGCGGAAGAAATGGCAACAGCCCGTTGAACCTATGAGCACGATCACTCTCGACTCCAAAATTCCCTCAGGTCCACTTTCTGAAAAATGGACCCGTTACAAAGCGGACAGTAAACTGGTCAGCCCTGCCAACAAGCGCCGCTACGAAATCATTGTGGTCGGTTCCGGTTTGGCCGGGGGTTCGGCGGCGGCGGTGTTTGGCGAGCAAGGTTACAACGTAAAGTGTTTTTGCTACCAAGACAGCCCGCGTCGCGCCCACAGCATCGCGGCCCAAGGGGGCATCAATGCCGCGAAAAATTACCAGAACGATGGCGATAGCGTGGATCGTTTGTTTATCGATACGATCAAAGGAGGAGACTTTCGCTCACGTGAGGCAAACGTTTACCGGTTGGCCGAGGTCAGCAGTAGTATCATCGACCAATGTGTCGCTCAAGGGGTCCCTTTTGCCCGTGAGTACGGAGGTATGCTGGCTAACCGTTCTTTCGGCGGCGCCCAAGTTTCCCGCACATTTTACGCTCGTGGTCAGACCGGTCAGCAGCTGCTGCTCGGTGTCTACTCGGAGCTGAGTCACCAGATCGCCGCAGGTTCAGTCAAAATGTATCCGCGCACCGAGATGCTTGATCTCGTCATAGTGGATGGGCACGCCAAGGGAATTGTCGTCCGCAACTTGGTGACGGGTGAAATATCATCTCATGCCGCTGACGCGGTGATCTTAGCCACCGGCGGTTACGGCAACGCGTTTTTCCTATCCACCAATGCGATGGGCTGCAATGTCACGGCCACTTTCCGCGCGTACCGCCGTGGAGCTTTGTTCGCTAACCCCTGCTACACGCAGATCCACCCGACTTGCATTCCGGTCAGCGGCGAATACCAGTCAAAGCTCACGCTGATGAGCGAGTCCCTGCGCAACGACGGACGCGTGTGGGTTCCCAAGAAAAAAGAAGATTGCGGGAAAAAACCCTCCGAGATTGCCGAGCAGGACCGTGATTATTTCCTCGAGCGGAAATATCCGAGCTACGGCAATCTGGCGCCGCGCGACATCTCTTCGCGCTCGGCCAAGGAAGTTTGTGACGAAGGCCGCGGCGTCGGTCCGGGTGGTTTGGGAGTTTACATGGATTTTGCCGACGCCATCAAACGCCTGGGCGAGGACACAATCCGTGAGCGCTACGGTAATCTCTTCGAGATGTACGAAAACATCACGGGTGAAAATGCCTACAAGACACCGATGCGGATCTATCCGGCTGTCCACTACACTATGGGTGGACTCTGGGTAGACTACGAATTGCAGAGCAATATCCCCGGCCTTTTTGTCATCGGCGAGGCCAATTTTTCTGACCACGGAGCCAATCGTCTCGGCGCAAGTGCGCTTATGCAGGGTTTGGCTGACGGATACTTTGTGCTGCCCTACACGATCGGAAATTATCTCGCGCCAGTGCGCGGGCAGCGACCTGACGTTGATCGTCCGGAATTCAAGCGGGCCGAGCAAGAGGTGCGTGATCGAGTGCAGCGCTTGCTCAACGTCAAAGGTAAGCGCACGGTTGACAGCTTCCACAAAGAAATCGGCAAGCTTCTCTGGGACGAATGCGGTATGGCTCGCTCCAAAGAGGGGCTGGAAAAAGCGATCAAACGCTTTGACGAAATCCGCAAAGAGTTCTGGAGCGATGTTCGCGTGCTCGGCAATAATGAAGAGTTGAACGTTTCGCTGGAGAAAGCCGGTCGCGTAGCTGACTTCATCGATTTCGGACAACTCATGTGTGAGGATGCCCTGAACCGTAATGAATCCTGCGGGGGACACTTCCGCGTAGAATATCAAACGCCAGAGGGCGAAGCTTTGCGAAATGATGACGATTATTTTTATGTCTCCGCTTGGAAGTTCAACGGAGAAGGCAACAAGCCGGCATTGATCAAGGAGCCTTTGAATTACGAAACCGTAAAATTGGCAACAAGAAGCTATAAGTAACCATGAACTTCCACCTGAAAATCTGGCGCCAAGCCGAGGGCGCTAAGCAAGGAGCATTCCAAGACGTTGAAGCTCGTGACATTCCCTCCGAGGCTTCGTTTTTGGAAATGATGGACATTGTCAATGATCGGCTGACCGAAAAAGGCGATGAACCGGTAGCCTTCGACCACGACTGCCGAGAGGGTATTTGCGGCATGTGCAGTCTTACCATCAATGGTATCCCCCACGGGAAGGGTCGCGGCACGACCTGTCAGCTTTACATGCGGAAGTTCAACGACGGCGACACGATATTCATCGAGCCTTTCCGCGTCGGGGCCTTTCCGGTCGTGAAAGATCTGGTGGTTAACCGTTCGGCTTTTGACCGTGTGATTGCAGCTGGTGGCTATATCAGTGAGCGCTGCGGCAATGCACAAGATGCGAACGATACACCAATTCCTAAGACCGTTGCGGATTACGCGATGGACGCGGCTGCTTGTATCGGATGCGGCGCCTGCGCTGCGGCTTGCCCCAATGGATCAGCCATGTTGTTTGTTGCCGGTAAAGTGGGGCATCTGGGCTTGTTGCCGCAGGGCAAGCCTGAGACTGGTCGCCGCGTGCGCGGCATGGTCGCCAAGATGGATGCTGAGGGTTTCGGGAATTGCTCGAACTACTACGAGTGCGAAGCGGTCTGCCCTGCTGGCGTGCCGGCGGCATTTATCGCCAAGATGAACCGGGATTACGCCTTGGCCACTGTGCGTAATGCGCTTGAGGCCACGGCGTAGGAGCGGATTGGACGGAGTTGCTAAAACAGGCCCTAGATTTGAGAGTGACCTTACGGCCGATGGACTGTTCCCGCTCCTGCTTAGTTTGCAGCATTTTTCCCGCATTGGGCTGTACCTGATGCTTGGCAGTTAGGGCAGGCGGCAAGCTGCCTGTGTTACCGTGTTGAATTTGATGCAATAAAACTGCAGCAGAAGCTAAGTA
>JBIJDZ010000080.1:0-7666 GCA_044343805.1 Chthoniobacterales bacterium
TCTACGCCCATTTGGCGAGCTGTGCCAGCAATGATCTTCATTGCCGCCTCGTCGTCGCGAGCGTTTAGGTCATTCATCTTGGTTTTGGCAATCTCGAGCAACTGCTTCTTATTGAGTTTGCCGACCTTAGTTTTGTTGGGTTCTTTGGAACCAGACGCAATTCCCGCCGCTTTCTTGATCAACACGGACGCGGGTGGCGACTTGGTGATGAAGGTGAAAGACTTGTCTTTGTAAACAGTGATCACGACCGGCAGGATATCTCCCGCCTGCTTTTGGGTCGCAGCATTGAACTCCTTGCAAAACGCCATGATGTTCACGCCTTTTTGACCCAAAGCCGGGCCGACCGGGGGAGCGGGATTTGCTTGGCCCGCCGCGATCTGCAGTTTGATTGTTCCGATAACTTCTTTTGCCATAATGAATTCTTCTTACTCTTCCCGATCGACTTGCCAGTATTCCAACTCGACAGGAGTCTCGCGACCAAAAATTGTCACGGAAACCCGTAACTTGCCTCGATCGGGATCAACCTCCTCCACCACGCCGGTCTGATTTTGAAACGGACCGTCAGCCACTTTGACTTTCTCGCCGACTTGGAATGAAACCTTCGGCTTGACCGTGTCCACACGCTCTTGAATCTGAGCCAACATGCTTTCAACCTCACGCGGACGCATGGGTGTCGGGCGGTCTTTGGTGCCGGCAAATCCGATCACGCCTGGCGTGTCTTTGATAAAATACCATGTGCGGTCGACCAACCCACCCCCCTCTTGCAGCAGGTGCATGTTAACAATGATGTAACCGGGGAAAAACTTCCGGGTCGTCTCGCTTTTTTTACCCTGCTTGATTTCCTGAACGCGCTCGGTCGGGATGAGAACATTGTAGACAAGATCACCCATTTCTTCGGTTTTCAGCCGCTTGATGACACTGTCGTAAACTTTTTTCTCCTGACCGGAGAGAACCTGCACCACAAACCATTGGTCGCGCGGTGCCGGTATGCGAAGTAATGATGTCATAAAAGATGGAAGGAAATCAAGGGTGAGTCAGCCAGCCAACAACGTTGACCAGCATGAGGTCGAAGAAAGCGATGTAACCCCCGACAATCAACATCGCCACGATCACGACAACCGTGGAGTCAGCCAGCTCTTTGTAGCGACGGAACCCTTTTTCTTTGGGGTCCCACGGCCAAGTGGCCTTGCCTAGTTCTGTGCGAACTTCGGCGATGAAGTTTTTCAGGCGTCTAAACATGCGATGGGATGATTACGCGCTTGACAGCTTTAGAGCAGGCCAGGAGGGACTCGAACCCCCAACCGACGGTTTTGGAGACCGCTACTCTACCAATTGAGCTACTGGCCTGTGCGTATCCTTCCTTATTTTAGTCCAGAATCTCAGCCACGCGACCAGCACCGACGGTGCGACCGCCTTCTCGGATGGCGAAACGGATGGTTTTTTCCATGGCGATCGGGGTGATCAACTCGACTTCCATCGAAATATTGTCACCGGGCATCACCATTTCCACTCCGTCCGGCAGCTTCACGGTTCCAGTCACGTCAGTCGTGCGGAAATAAAACTGCGGGCGATAGTTCGAGAAGAAAGGGGTATGGCGACCACCCTCGTCCTTGCTGAGGATATAAACCTCCGCTTTGAACTTTTTGTGTGGGGTGATCGAGCCCGGCTTGGCCAACACCTGACCGCGCTCAATGTCCTCTTTTTTGATGCCACGAAGCAAAGCGCCAATGTTGTCGCCAGCCATCGCGTCGTCGAGTAGCTTGCGGAACATTTCGATGTCAGTAACTGTTGTTTTGACCGTCGGACGAATACCGACAATCTCAACTTCTTCCATCTTTTTCAGCTTGCCGCGCTCGACACGGCCGGTGCAGACGGTGCCACGACCTTCAATGTTAAACACGTCCTCGATGGGCATGAGGAACGGCTGGTCGAGCGGACGCTGCGGCTCGGGAATGTAGCTATCGACAGCGTCGATAAGAGCAAGAATTTGCTTTTCCATCTCGGCATCGCCTTCGAGAGCCTTGAGAGCGGAGCCTCTGACAATGGGAATCTCGTCGCCCGGAAACTCGTATTTGCTGAGCAGGTCACGGATTTCCATCTCGACCAAGTCGAGCAACTCCGGATCGTCAACCATGTCGCACTTGTTCATGAAAACAACAATCGACGGCACACCGACCTGACGCGCGAGAAGAATGTGTTCGCGTGTTTGCGGCATCGGACCGTCGGCCGCGCTTACCACGAGAATGGCGCCATCCATCTGCGCCGCTCCAGTGATCATGTTTTTGATGTAGTCAGCATGGCCGGGGCAATCGACGTGCGCATAGTGGCGTTTGTCGCTTTCGTATTCTACGTGCGCCGTGTTGATCGTGATGCCACGCTCTTTTTCCTCCGGAGCCGCATCAATATCCGCGTAGCCGCGGGCCTGTGCTTTTCCTGATTTAGAGAGCACCGTGGTGATCGCCGCCGTGAGGGTGGTTTTGCCGTGGTCCACGTGACCGATTGTGCCGATGTTCACGTGGGGTTTGTCGCGTTTGAACGTATCCTTAGCCATAGTGATTTGTTTGTTGGTTGATTGTTGCGAATATGCCCGCGCGCGGCTGGAGCCCATGACCGGGATTGAACCGGTGACCTCGTCCTTACCAAGGACGTGCTCTACCAACTGAGCTACATGGGCAATCTCCGCAAATTTTTATTTTGGTTTTAAGTTTGATTGGTCGCGGTGTCAAAAAAGACGATGCAGCCCGAGACCGTTTATCTGAAAAAGAAATCAAATCTACGACCTGCAGACTGCCCGACTTGTTCGCAGCGTCCAGCTTTCATGCCAGCGAAAGCCTTTTGTGTCAAAAAAGTTTTTCACAATTTCGTCCGACACTCCGCAGGATCAACCGACTCGTTAACCCGTTTGATCGCGGTCGCGCGTCCAGATTTTTCATCAATTTCAACCACCACCCCGCACAAATTAACCAAACCGTTAGCCACTGGGAGTGTCGTGGGCATGCCCGTCAGGAAGCGCCGCAATATCGATTCTTTGGTCCGGCCGAGGATCGAATCCACGGCACCGCACATTCCTGCATCGCAAAGAAAAGCCGTCCCCCGCGGAAAAATCTGTTCATCCGCGGTCTGGACATGCGTATGCGTACCCACCACAGCCGATACCCTGCCATCCAAGTAGCGCCCCATGGCAATTTTCTCACTTGTCGTCTCTGCGTGGAAATCAACAAAAATCACCCGGGTCTTGGCCCTGAGCGTTTCGACCTCCTCTGCCGCACGACGAAAAGGGTCATCCAGCGGCGGGTTAAGAAAAGTCAAGCCGCGCACATTGAGCACACCCACGGGACCTTTAGCCGTATCCAACACCACCGCACCGGAGCCCGGCGTCCCAGCGGGATAATTGCAAGGCCTCAACAATCTCGGCTCGGTCTCGATATACTCCGGAAGATCTTTTTGATCCCAGACATGGTCGCCTGTTGTGATCACCGTGGCTCCAGCCTTGAGAATCTCGATGCACTGCTTGCCGCTTATACCCCGGCCGCCAGCGGCATTCTCACCATTGACGATGGTAAAATCCACAAACATCTCCTCTTGCATGCTTTTGAGTCGCTTGGCCAAAGCCTTGCGCCCAGGTTCACCAACTACATCGCCCAAAAAAAGTATCCGGATCATTGATTTAGAAGCCGAAGGGATAGAGATTTCCCGCTTCCACTGCCATGCAATTCGTCTGCACCGCCTTCGCCCTACTGATCCTTGCCGCTTGCGCCAGCGCACAGAAACTCACCCCGCTGGCTGTCAAACCCGATTGGTCGTCGCTCGAGAAGTTCCAGCAGACCATCTCCAAGGAAGAGTTCACCCGCCTTCTTACCCAAGTCTACGCTCCGCACGGTGCATGGCAGGAATACTTCTCCCTTGCCGACAACTACGCAACAGTCACCACTTCACCCGGCCGGCCGCCCTTTCGCTTGGACTTTGCCCCCGACCCCGCCAGCGCCAAACCCGTCCCGCGTTATTGGAACACCAACCGCAGCCTGAGCGGCCTCCGTATCGCCCTTGACCCCGGTCACCTCGGCGGCGAGTGGGCGCGCGTCGAGGAACGCTGGTTCCAAATTGGCAACAGCCCACCCGTCACAGAGGGCGACATGACCCTCTACGTCGCCCGCCTCCTCAAAAAAGAACTGGAACACCGCGGGGCCAAAGTCAGCCTCATCCGCGACAGCAGCCGACCAACCACCAAACTCCGCCCGGAAAAACTCCGCGCTCACGCCGCAGCCTCCCTGAGAGATCAGGGCCGCGCCGTCAATTCCGCCAGCCTCAAATCCGAGTCCGAGCGCCTTTTCTACCGCACCGGTGAAATCCGCGCTCGAGCCCGACTCGTCAATCAGCACCTCAAGCCCGACTTGGTCTTGGCTCTCCATTTCAATGCAGAAAGTTGGGGAAATCCCGCCCGCCCCACCCTCGTCGAGGCAAATCATCTTCATTTGCTGGTCAGCGGTTGCTACTCCGCGCGCGAACTTTCCTACGAAGACCAGCGTTACGACCTCATGACCAAGCTGCTGAATCGATCTTATCAGGAAGAACTCTCTGTCTCCCGCGCGGTCGCCCAATCCATGGCCCACGCCACCGGCTTGCCGCCCTACACCTACAACTCAGACGCCGCCCTCAAAGTCGGAGACTCTCCCTTCATCTGGGCGCGCAACCTCCTTGCCAACCGCCTTTTCGAATGCCCGGTGATCTATCTTGAGCCCTACGTCATGAACAACCGCGAAGTTCACGACCGCATCCAACTCGGGGATTACCGAGGCAGACGCAACATCAACGGCACTCCTCGCGAAAGTATCTACCGTGAATATGTGCGCGGCATCGTGGACGGACTTGTCGCCTACTACGGCAAAAATTGACCCGGTCCCGCCGCTTCGCCATTCTCCCCGCCCATGAAGATCCTCGCGGTTGCCAACCAGAAAGGCGGAGTCGGCAAAACCACCACCTCCGTCAACCTCGCCGCCGCTCTCGCCACGAAGGGGAATCGCGTGCTGCTCATCGACCTCGATCCCCAAGGCAACGCCACCAGCGCTCTCGGGGCAGAACAGGAAACCCCCCCCACCCTTTACGGACCACTCACCGGCAACGCCGACGTCCTCGCCTGTCTTACATCCACCCGCTTGGATAATCTCTCCATCATCGGCGCCAACCTTGACCTTGCCGGGCTGGAAATCGAAGTCGCCCGCATGGAGAACCACCTCAGCCAGATCCGCCGCGTGCTCCAGCCCCTGCGCGATAGTGCTGCTTTTGACTTTTGCGTGCTCGATTGCCCCCCCTCCCTCGGCATTCTCATGACAAATGCCCTCGTCGCCGCCGATCAACTGCTCGTTCCCGTCCAGTGCGAATACTATGCCCTTGAGGGACTTGGTAAACTCATGTTCGTTATGGGCCAAATCCGCGAATCCGGCGCCAACCCCTCGCTTACCCTCTCCGGCCTCGTCATGACAATGTTCGATGCGAGAACAAACCTTGCCAGTGCCGTCGTGGCCGACGTGCGCAGCCATTTCCAAGAGGTCCTCTACGACACCGTCATTCCCCGCAGTGTTCGCCTGAGCGAGGCCCCCAGCTTCGGACGCACCATCCTTGAGCATGATCCCGCGGGCCCGGGGGCTCGCGCTTACAACAATCTTGCCGATGAGTTTCTCCGGCGCCACGAAAACAATCTTTCATTCGTCAACGCACCCACCACCACATGAGCCTCAGTCAAACCGACATCCTCGACCTGTTCCGCCAAACCCGGGCCCTTCTCCACGGTCATTTCATCCTCCGCTCCGGCCTGCATAGCCGCGAATTTTTCCAATGCGCCCTTTTGCTGCGCCATACCGCCGTTGCGGAAAAAATCTGCGGCGCCTTGGCAGACAAATTACGCGACTTCGAATGCAGCACCGTCATTTCCCCCGCACTCGGCGGAATCATTGTCGGTCAAGAAGTCGCCCGCCAGCTGGGCAAACCGCACATTTTCGTGGAGAAGGACGACCAAGGCGCCTTGGTCCTGCGGCGCGGGTTCTCGATCAATCCAGGCGAGCGTTTCATCGTCATTGAAGACGTCGTCACCCGAGGCGGCCGCCTGATGGAAACCGTGGAAATCGTCAAACGCCTCGGGGGCGTTGTCGCCGCTGCCGGATGCCTGGTCAATCGCTCCGGCGGAAACCTTCCCGACATGGACTTCCCGTTCATCGGTTTGGTGGAAATGAACCCGGAAACATTTCCCCCCGACGATTTACCCCCTGACCTCGCCGGCACCCCGGCTATCAAACCGGGAAGCAAGTGAAGTCTTAACCCCCCCTTCCCCATTGGCATCCTTTTGTCCATTCGTTTGGCTGGACAGTTCAGCCCCTGCAATTCCTCTGGGCACTGCCTTCCCGTGACGCCCCCATCGCAGCTGGGGCGACACAACCACTGCTTTGCTCAGGCTCTTGATGGCACCAGAGAAGGTTGCCTTGGTGACAAACGTTGTGAATTTACCTTCGCAACCATATCCCGCTGACCAAAAACAGCAAACCGATCGCCACCGCCCCGCCGTTCCCGAAGTAGTGAGGCGGCAACGCAAAAATCTCATCCGGTATAAAATCCGCCAGGGCAATCCCGAAGGCAAAGACGGCTAAGCCGATCAGCACATTGCCAACCAACCGAGAATGTCCGCGGTCATCAAACTCATCCACCGCCTTATCCGGCCATCCGCCCTCCGGATTATCAAACCAAAATACGTGTTGCCCTCCACTCGAGAGAGAGTCAGCATTCTAATCGTTATGGAAGAAACCCTCCAAATCGTCGAGACCGTCTCCACGGTTTCAGCCTTAAGTCCGGGTGAGTTCAGCCTCGTTTACAACATCCTGAGCCTCACCATCGCCGCCATGGGAGCCGCCACCGTGTTCTTCTTTTTGTCACGTGGCTCAGTGCTCCCGAAATACCGTCCGGCCCTGATTGTATCGGGCCTTGTCACGCTCATCGCGTGCTACCACTACGTCCGCATCTTCATGAGTTGGGACGCCGCTTACGCCAGTGGCGACATGAGCTCGTTCAACGATGCGTATCGCTACGTCGACTGGCTGCTCACCGTTCCTCTGCTTCTGGTGGAATTGGTCGCAGTCCTCGCACTGCCGAAGAGCGTCACCCGATCACTCTTTACCCGGTTGGTCATCGCTGCCGTCCTGATGATCGGACTCGGTTATCCCGGCGAAATTTCCGCCGACTCCGGAACCCGCTGGTTCTGGTGGGTGCTGAGCATGATCCCGTTCCTCTACATCCTCTATGTGCTGTGGATCGAACTTTCCAAGTCGCTCGACCGCCAACCCGAGTCAGCCCGCGGCCTCATCAGTGCAGCCCGCACCCTCATTCTCATCAGCTGGACCTTCTACCCGCTCGCCTACATGCTACCGATGCTGGGCTTCGGTGCTGCCGGCTCGACCAACGTCGGACTGCAGATCGGCTACAGCATCGCGGACATCGTGGCCAAGTGCGGCCTCGGTCTCTATGTCTATTTCATAGCCCGCGCCAAGTCGGCTGAGGAAGATCCGTCTTACGCCTCGGCCGCTCACTAAAAAATTAAGGATCCTTAAATTCACTGCGGCCGGGGCCCAAAGCCCCGGCCGCGTTTTTATACCCCACCCCCCGGGCGCAACCCACCCAAAGC
>JBIJDZ010000032.1:0-21500 GCA_044343805.1 Chthoniobacterales bacterium
GGTTCGAGCCATACGACAATCATCGAGAACACGCCGACGATGCTGAAGGTGCGCGACAATATGCCGATGGACCAAGCAACCAAGCGGTTCATCCGCCTGCGCGTCACCAGCCAGTAGCTGGACTGACCTCTACGGTCTTAAGCGGTGCGTGTTACCATGGTTGATTGGTTATGGACTCACACTCCGGTTGAGCCGAGCGTTGGGCGGATGGTCTCGGGGAGAGCACGGGGCCTCGCGGGCTGGGAATGGAAAAAATGCGGCCAGAGGTCGGTGAAATCGCTGCACCCATCCCATGGATGCATCAATGACTATTCGATTTCTCGCAAGAGCCCTCGACAAATTGCCCCTGCTCCCGTAGGACCCAACGAATCGCAGATGCCGGGATCGCCCGAACGTTGGATTTTGGGCCCAGTGCCGTCAGCGCCGCAGCGACGCCAGCGGCTTGGCCGATGGCAGAGAGCGGACCCATGACCCTGTAGCTGGAGTGGGCCTCGTGGGTGCCGCTGATGCAGCGAGAGCCAAGCAAGAGATTCGTGTGGCCGCGCGCAATCAGGCACCGGTAGGGGATGTGGTAGTAACCGGGGGCGGGAATCTGCTCTATGTGGGTGCCGCTGCCGGTGGGGTTGTGAATATCAAGCATGTAAGCACAGGCGGCCACCATGTCGTCGAACCGTGCCGGGCGCAGGCAGTCCTCTGCCGTCAGCACATAGTCACCCATAATCCGCCGCCCTTCGCGCACACCGAGTTTGGTGCCGACGAAATCCAACTTGGCCTCGGCAAATGCCGGATGCTGCCGCAGCACGCCGATGATTTCGTTGACCTGCCGTTCCCCCTCCTTACGCGCAGCGGCCACCGTCTCCGGTCGTGTCGGATCAACACCGAGCATCCGGGTGGTGTTGAACTGCAGTCCGCGCCCGTCGGGATAGGGGATGCCGAAGATTTCTTTCTTGAGAACATGGACCTCGCCGGCCGCGATGGCGGCGTGCAAATACCTGGTCAACTCGCGATTGAAGGCGTCCATCTCCGGCCAGGTCGTGGGCGGTTTACCCCCGAAGTTGATATTGGTCATCCCGAAGGTCAGCGTGGACGGTTGCAAGGCGCGATCGCTTTCCCGACCGAGTTGAAACTCGGCACCGGCCAAGGCGGATAGATTTCCATCGGCAGTCGAGTCCACAAATACCTTCGCCTTGACCCAGCCTGCTTGTGTGCCTTCCAAGCAAACGGCCTGGATTTCGCCATCAATCTGGTGCACCGCCGACACACGACGGCCCGTCCTGACTGTGAGATTCGGCTCGGCGGCAATCAGGCGCTGATACGACTGCAAGAGCTCGCGGTGGTCGTAGCATTCCAGTCGGGTGCCGTACCACTCTTGCGCCGGGTTTTTGTCCGGTGGGGATGGATTGTCATAAAGCGTCGGAAAATACTCCCGGTGCAGCCCCGCATTGATCGGTCGATCATTGTGATCGCGGAACGTGCAAACCAAGGCCACGGGGGAGTGTACCCCCGTTCCGCCGATCTCTTCGTCGGCCTCCACCAGCAAGACCCGGGCTCCGGTCCTCGCCGCCGCCAGGCTTGCGGAAACCCCGCCGATCCCGGCGCCGGCCACGATGACATCGAATGAGCCGAAGTCGGGATCGGCTATTCCAAGCGACTGGTCAGACTTGTTAACCACCATGGAGTTTTACTCTCGGAAAAATTTTGTTGAAAGGAAATCGCAAGATTTACGTTTCACACAGGATACATTTAACGCGTCGCCGCATCTCCACGTCTTTCGCGGCGAACTGTGAAGGCGCTGCGGGTCCGATGCTGCCCACATTGACGGCGATGAGAGCCGACAGACCAAGGGCCGCTCCATGGTGCTTGCGGGATGATTCTGGGTGGGGAAAACGTTGGTCCACGGCAAGACGGGGCACGGATCTCGGAGCGCACGCGCGTCTCGCTGTCAGTTTCGCAGGATTTGCAAAAGTAGGCGGGCGTTACGGACGGCCTGGCCTTGGGCGGTGTTGTTGAAATAAAGGAAGCCGGGGTGGCCGCGGGCGGCATGGCTTTGCAAGATCCGTGCCCATGTGTTGAGGGCCTGACGGGAATAGCCGGCCTCGCCGTTGGCGCCGCCGTGGAGGCGGGCATAGACGAAGGAGGCGGTGGGTTCGTGCGGCGCTGGGGCGTGAGCGCAATCCGACCAACACAGGGCGATGTCGTGTCGGCGGAGGAGGGCGAAGGTTTCCTCGCAAAACCACGAGGTATGGCGGAACTCGATGACGTGACGCTGGCGGGGGTCGAGTGCGGCGGTGAAGCGGGCCAGCAACGGAAGATCGGCCGCGAGATTCGGCGGCAGTTGGTAGAGCACGGGGCCGAGCTTGGGGCCGAGTTCACGCAAGGTGCGCCGGAAGCGCCGCAGGGGTTCGCGGCAATGGCGGAGGCGGAGGACATGGGTGAGGAAGCGGGGGGCTTTGACA
This sequence comes from Chthoniobacterales bacterium, assembly GCA_044343805.1. Classification (GTDB taxonomy): domain Bacteria; phylum Verrucomicrobiota; class Verrucomicrobiia; order Chthoniobacterales; family JACTMZ01; genus JACTMZ01. The sequence continues at coordinate 2,457 of JBIJDZ010000032.1, forward strand.
GCGAAGACAAAGTGATCGGGAACTTGAGCGGCCCAGCGGTCGAATTGCCCGCTGGTGGGTTGACGGTAGAACGAGCAGTTCAACTCCACGGTGGGAAAATGCCCGGCGTAGAAGGCCAGCCACTCGCGGGCGGGTGTTCTCTGCGGGTAAAAAGTGCCGAGCCAATCGGCGTAGGACCAACCGGAGGTGCCGATGCGGATCGGGGCGTTCATGGAAAATATTGTGGATGACCTGCCGGCGGCCGCCTATGGGGTGGTTCAGGGTGGTCGGCGGACGGGAAAAAGGTTATGACAACCGGGCATGGAGAAGTCCGCCCCGCTGAGCCGCCGCGATCACTGGCACCTGGTGGCGTTGATGTTGTCGGTGCAGTTGCTTGACTGGTTTGTGACGCGCAAGCTGTGCCGCAGCGGGGAATTGAACGAGGCGGGGGTAGCGGTGGTACAGACGTTTCACCAAGGCAGCAACCTGCTTTTCTTTTTGCTGATCGGCTTGTTTGTTTTGCTCGCTTTGCGTCCGCACTCGCCGTGGCTGTTGCGCGGGTTGGCGGCTTACCTGAGTTTCGCGTTGCTGCATCTGGTGGTCAACGTGGGGGCTTTGCTGCTGAGCGCGACGGCGAAGGACAGCGGGTTGGCCAGCTTGTGGGATGTCGCGGCGATCGGGGGGATGAGCGTGCTGACGTTTGCCGCCTGTTACTGGGTGCTTGATCGGGCCACGCCGGACGGAGCGTTTATTTTTCCCGGACGCCATGGACGGCTGACCGATCCGAAGTTGGGTGATTACATTTACCTGTCGTTCGACACTTCGACGACGTTCGGGCCGACGCTGGAAACCCCGGTGTGTCGTCCGGCCAAGTATCTCATGATGTTGCAGGTGGGGCTTTCCATCGTCGTGCTTACGGTGCTGCTTTCGCGCGCGGTCAATGCGGTGAATTGAGGCGCGCGCAAGGGCTTGACCGTGCGGACGACGCCATAAAAAATCAGCCCCCTGCAATCCGCAGCAACGCGTTGGCTCGTAACGCTCGTCATCAAATATTTATGTCAACCGAACTCAAATGCCCCTTCAACCACGGTCAATCAACCGGCGCACCTGTCGCCGCCGGCATGGGACCCACCAACAGAGATTGGTGGCCGAATCAACTCAATCTGAAGATGCTCAGCCAGCAATCGGAAAAGACCAATCCGATGGGCGAAGATTTTGACTACGCGAAAGAGTTCCAGACCCTCGATCTGGCGGCGGTGAAGAAGGACCTCGAGGAGCTCATGACCGATTCGCAGGACTGGTGGCCGGCGGACTTCGGTCACTACGGCCCGCTTTTCATCCGGATGGCGTGGCACAGCGCAGGCACTTACCGCACGGGCGACGGTCGCGGCGGTGGCGGCAACGGTAGTCAGCGATTCGCTCCCCTCAACAGCTGGCCGGACAATACAAATCTCGACAAAGCCCGCCGTTTGCTTTGGCCGATCAAACAGAAATACGGCCGCAAACTTTCCTGGGCCGATCTGATGATTCTCGCGGGCAACGTGGCTCTCGAGTCGATGGGCTTCAAAACTTTCGGCTTTGCCGGCGGTCGCGCGGACATCTGGGAGCCCGAGGAGGATATTTACTGGGGTGCCGAGAGAAAGTGGCTCGAAGACCAGCGCTACACCGGCGACCGAGAGTTGGAAAGTCCGCTCGCAGCCGTGCAGATGGGGCTCATTTATGTGAATCCGGAGGGACCGAACGGCAACCCCGACCCTGTGGCGGCGGCCCGCGACATCCGCGAGACCTTCGCCCGCATGGCGATGAATGACGAAGAAACCGTCGCACTCATCGCGGGTGGCCACACCTTCGGCAAATGCCACGGCGCGGGGGATGCCAAGCACGTAGGGGCCGAACCGGAGGGCGCGTCGCTCGACGAACAAGGCCTCGGCTGGAAGAGCAGTTACAAAAGCGGCAAAGGTGGCGATACGATCACCAGCGGGCTGGAAGTCACTTGGACGCAAACGCCCACCAAGTGGAGCAATTATTATTTCGAGAACCTCTTCAAATACGATTGGGAGCTGACGAAAAGCCCGGCGGGCGCCCACCAGTGGGTGGCGAAAAATGCGCCGGCGGACATTCCGGATGCGGCCGATCCCGCGAAAAAGCACGTCCCGACAATGTTGACCACGGACTTGTCTCTGCGGTTTGATCCGGCCTACGAAAAAATCTCGCGCCGTTTTTACGAAAATCCGGACGATTTTGCCGATGCCTTCGCCCGCGCGTGGTTCAAACTCACGCACCGCGACATGGGACCGCGGGCGCGTTATCTCGGACCGGATGTGCCGAAGGAAGTGCTCATCTGGCAGGATCCAATCCCGGCGGTGAACCATCCGCTGATCGACGAGAATGACATCGCCGCTCTCAAGGCCAAGGTGCTGGAGTCGGGATTGTCGGTTTCGGAACTTGTCGCAACCGCCTGGGCCTCGGCCTCGACGTTCCGCGGTTCCGACAAACGCGGTGGAGCGAATGGGGCGCGTATCCGCTTGGCGCCGCAGAAAGATTGGGAAGTGAACCAACCGGCATTGCTTTCGAAGGTCCTGAAAAAAATCGAGGCCATCCAGGGTGATTTCAATAATGCCCGGTCGGACGGCAAGAAAGTGTCGTTGGCCGATCTCATCGTGTTGGCCGGCTGTGCGGGGGTCGAGCAGGCGGCGAAAAATGCCGGCCACAACATCACTGTGCCGTTCACGCCGGGTCGCATGGATGCCTCGCCAGAGCAAACCGATGTGGCCTCTTTCGCCGTGCTCGAACCGATGGCCGACGGCTTCCGAAATTACCAGAAGCGCAAATTCAGCGTGCCGGCCGAGGAAATGCTGGTCGATAAAGCCCAACTGCTCACCCTGACTGCGCCCGAGATGACTGCGTTGGTAGGAGGTTTGCGTGTGTTGGGGGCCAACTACGGCCACTCGAACCACGGCGTGTTCACCAAGCGACCCGAGGCTTTGACGAATGATTTCTTCGCCAACTTGCTCGACGTGGGCACGGAGTGGAAACCGCAATCCGAAGAGCGGGACCTCTGGGTGGGTTGCGACCGCAAGTCGGGTGAGCACAAATGGACAGCCACGCGCGTCGATCTCGTTTTCGGGTCGAATTCTATCCTGCGATCGCTGGCCGAAGTTTACGGAAGCTCGGACGCCGAGAAAAAGTTTGTGGGTGATTTCGTGGCGGCCTGGAACAAGGTGATGAACCTTGACCGTTTCGACCTCGCGTAACCGCTGACAAATCCCGGATTTTTCGGCCGGGCGTGGCTAATCCAAGTCGCGCTCGGCCAGACCTTCCTCGTCCAGTCCGAGGTAGTGACCCAACTCGTGCAAGTAAGTCCGCCGCACTTCTTCCTCGAAGGTGGTGCCGGCTTCCTCGCATTCATCCAAAATGTTTTCCAAATAGAGAAAAATCTGCGGAGGTGGCCCCGGATCGGTGTCTTGTTCATGACGGGGCGAGCCGACGAAAAGACCGAGAATATCGGGTTCGAGCCCGTCTTCGATCAGCGCCTCGTCGGGACAATCCTCCAGGCAGACCGGAACGGACTGTGCCGCTCGTCGCAATTCCCCGGGAAGCTGCCTCAGGGTATCCTCTACCACGCGGAGGGCGACTTGCTCGGGACTCATTCGGGTAGATCGACAGTCATGCGGTGACGCACACGTTCGCGCAGGGCGGCACCTTCTACGGTACCCGCCGGCTTGCCGCAAATAGCGCCCTGCCAGAAAGCGGACCATCCGTCGCGCAGCGTTCCGGCGGTGCAACCCTCAGTGCGGAGAAAGCGTTTGAAGTTGCCGGCGAGATAACGGCGCAGGTGACCGCTGTACGGCGAGTGAAAGGCGAGGTAGGAGAGGTTTTGCAAAAGTGCGAGAAACTTGAGCCGGTGTCCGATGAAGTGAGACTCGGGATCAACAGGCGGGGGAGGCAAGTGCGGGACGGCGGCGCGGGCGGTAAAAACACCGTCAAACTTTGCCGCCACGCGCATCGAGAGCTCCAAATCTTCCCCGAGCATCCAGAAATCCTCGCGAAAGGGTCCGGTTCCCTCGAGGGCTTCTCGGACGTAGAGCATGCAGGCTCCGGTCGCCCAGCAGAAGCGGTGGGGTTCGGAGCCAAAAGCGGCTTGGCATTGATCGATCGAGCCGATGCGACGAATGACCTGACGAAGTGGTGACTCCACCGGCTCGGGAAACGCCCAGAGCGATTGGCTCTCATCAAGAAGCAGCGGAGCAGCCGCAGCGGCGCCGGATTTGGCCAGCGCGTCGAGCAAAACCTCCAACGTGTCCGGCGGCGGCGCAACATCATCATCGAGAACGAGCAGGTGTGTGACCGATTGATCGGCCAGCGCGGCCCGAATGCCGGTGTTCCACGCCGGACCCGGGCCGTTGTTGATTTCGCGCGGCAACCATATGACTGGAAGAGTCGAGCTGACGCAGACCGCTTGGGTCGCGGGCGAAGCGGCATTGTCCGCCACGAAGATGCCGCCTGAGATTGGAGTTTTGCTGCGAGACAAGCACTTAAGCAGTCGGGCGAGTTCTTTTTCGCGATGGTAAGTGACGACGACAGCGGCCACACTGGGTTGGGAGGAGGTCGGTTGGCTCATGGCAAGCGGCGCGAAGATTGCAGCTGGGGCAGAGGTCGGATATGCACAAGGCATGCTAATTCGCCTTGCAGTGCTGGCAATGTTGTTTGCCGCGTCCGCGGTTGCCCAACAGCAGGAAAAATCGATGATGGAGCGCATCTTCAATCCAGACATGGAGCTGAAGAACTCCTTCGAGGGAAAATCTTTCGAGGGCAAGTCTTTCGCCAGTCGTGAATTTCGCGGGGCCGATGGTTATGCCGGAGTGAAATCGGCCCAGACCAAAGAATTTGCCACTCGCAAATTTCTTGGCATCCGCAATCCCTGGTTCGGCAAAGAGGTTTATGAGACGGATGCGGCCCGCGACCTGCGGCGATACGCGTTGGCTGATCGCGGTTATTCCACCAGACCGCTGGAAACAAAGTCTTCGCGAGATGCGGTCAAACAGGCTCCCGCTTCGGGAAAAACCGAGGCGGATGCGACGCGTTCTTTTCTCGGACGCGGCAAGTCGCAGGATTCGCTCAATGCCTCCAATCCCTCTGGCGGGGCTCTCTCTATGGAGGAAGTGCGGGAAATTCTCAACCGCAGCCGCTGATTTTCTATGGGTTCCAACGACACACTCGAAGTGCTTTGCCGCGGCTGCGCGGAAGTGATCAGCCGCGAAGAGCTGCGCAAAAAACTCGCCGCCAGCCGCCCATTGCGAGTGAAGTTGGGCGTCGATCCCACGGCGCCGGACATTCATTTCGGTCACACGGTCGGGTTGCAAAAGCTGCGCCAGTTTCAGGATCTCGGGCATGAAGCGATTCTGATCATCGGCGATTTCACGGCGATGATCGGTGATCCGAGCGGTCGCTCCGCGACGCGCCCGCAACTCACGCATGACGAGGTGCTGGCCAATGCGAAGACTTACCAAGAGCAGGCGTTCAAAGTGCTCGATGCGTCGAAGACGCAGGTGGTTTTCAACGGAGAGTGGTTCAAGAAAATGACGTTCACCGACGTGATCCGTTTGAACAGTCGCGTGACTTTGCAGCAGATGCTGCAACGGGAAGACTTTCGCGAGCGCATCGAGAAGGCGCACCCGATCCGTGCCCACGAGGTGCAGTACCCGATCATGCAGGGCTGGGATTCGGTCATGATCAAAGCCGACGTCGAGCTCGGCGGTACCGACCAGCTTTTCAACATCATGGTCGGACGCGATCTACAAAAAGAGGAGGGGCAAGAGCCGCAGGTGGCCATGATGCTGCCGATTTTGGAGGGGCTCGACGGCACACAGAAGATGAGTAAGAGCCTCGGCAACGCCATCGGCGTGAGCGAGGCGCCGGGCGACATGTTCGGGAAGGTGATGAGCATCTCGGACGAGTTGATGGTGCGGTGGTATGTCTTGCTGCTGGGGCGGGAACTGAATCGCGACGGGCATCCGATGGCCGCCAAAAAGGAATTGGCCCGAGCTCTGGTCGCCCGCTTCCATACCGACGAGGCCGCCAGTCGGGCTTTGGAGGAGTTTGAAAAAAGGTTCAGCGGTCGCGATCTGGAAAATGCCGAATTGCCGCCTTTCCAACCAGCGGTGCCTTTGATCGATGTGGTCACCGCCGGCGTTGAAGCCTATGCGCAGTGCTTCGGCCAGACCAAATCACGCGGTGACGTGCGCCGCTTGGCCATGCAAGGAAGCATCCAGTGGCGCGGCGAGAAGGTCACCGATCCCAAGGCCATGCTTGATCTGTCGCAGACCGGTATTCTGCGTTTGGACAAAACCCGGGCGGTGCGGGTGGGCTAGCCGGGGAGTTGGCAGTACCCGTTTTTGTCGAGTCAGAGAACTGAGGAAACCGCGGCGGGGAGCGCGCGAGGGCCGTCGCCGCCAAGTTGTGCGTCGATTTCCTCGAGGCGTCGGATGAGGTCGATCACCTCGCGACGCGCGTAGGGGCCGCCGGCGGCGGCGCAGAAGTGGGTGCGGCAGCCGAACGGCCGGCCGTCATAAATCAGGCACCGGGAACTTCGGGGGTCGAGCAACGGGCAGGCTCCGTCGTCGCGCCGGGGGAGAGACTGGCGTCCCGTGGCGCGCAGGGCTTGGGCGGCGACCAGCGATTCGCCTTTGGTGAGGTAGGGTGTTTTGCCGGTGAGCTTGAAGTGACAGCACTCTGTGCGGAGTTGGCAGTCGCGTTCGATGGGTCGCTGCGCCAGGTCGTGATAAATATCGCGCACGGCGTTCCGGGCCTCGATGTCCGTGAGACGTTGCCTCACGCCGGGTTAGTGGCAGCCGCAGCCTCCGCCGCCATGGCCGCCGCAGCAACCTTCATCCTCATGCGAATGCGCGTGATGCACATGGCCATGGGATATTTCCTCGGGAGTGGCCGGGCGGACGTCGCGGATGGTCACATCGAAGGTGAGGGTCTCACCGGCCAGCGGGTGGTTGGCGTCCACGGTAATCGTGTCACCATCGACCGCCACCACGACGACGTTGTCCGTGCCGTGTTGGCTTTGCGCACGGAAGCGCATGCCGGGTTTTATCTCCGCCCCGGCCGGAAAGATATCTCGGGAAACCTCGCCCATGCGGCGATCATCGCGCAGGCCGTAGGCCTCGACAGGTGGGACGACCACATTCAGAGCGTCACCGGTTTGTTTACCCTCCAGAGCTTTCTCCAAGCCCGGAATGATGTTTGCGTAGCCGTGAAGATAGCCGAGCGGGCCTGAATCCTCCGAGGTATCAAGGACTTCGGCGCGGCTGTTGGTCAGTTTGTAGTCGAAAGAAACAACGTGGTCTTTGGCGATTTTCATGGGAAAAGTGTTCAGCGGTTGGAAAGTTCTAAAGGAAGTAAACGCGGTTGCTGCAAGGCTGAAAACAGTAAACTGAAAATTCCCGGCGCGCTACTTTCTTAGCGGATCGAACGCATGGTCCGCACCCTGGCGTTTGGCCTCGAGAACAATCTGCAAAAGCCGCCCGAGGTCGCCGGCGGGCCAGCCCTTTAGCTCGAACCAGCAGAGATATTCGGCGGGCAGATCGTAGAGCCGCCGCCCTCGATAACGGCCGAACGGCATCTCCCATGTGCGGAGCTTTTCCCAGTCTGCAGCGGCGTCTGCCTCCATGCCAGATTATGGGGTCGGCTGGAGAGCTTGGGAGAATTTTTTGAGAAAAAGTTGGCGAAGCGGGGTGCGATGCCATACTAAGTATGGCATGAAAATGACCATGCATATCGATGAAGATTTGCTCGAGAGAGTGATGGCTGCACACGGATGCAAAAGCAAAACCGAAGCCGTCGATATGGCTTTGCGGGAGATGGCTCGGAAAGCAGGGTTTCGGGCCATGGTGGCGGCGCTCAGCCCCTTCACCGCGGCCGAATTGAAAGATGCCGTGGAGCCGTCCTACGACGTGGCGGCGTTGAGGGCGGCGGAGCCGAGAACAACTGACAAAGCAAGCAAAACTCATGGAAAGCGGAAACGTCCTCGTTGATAGCAACGTCTATATCGGGCTGCTGCGACGCGGACTCGACCCCGTGGAGGTGCTCGGCGCTTGGGCCGGTCCGACCGACTTGGCCACTTGCGGGATGGTGCGTTTGGAGGTCGAACGCGGGCTGCGCGTCGAGCAGGTCCATCGCCACCTCAAAGCTTTCTTTGATGTTTTGATCATGATCCCGACAGGTCATCCGGCGTGGGCGCGGGCAACCGATTTGGCGTGGTCGCTGGATCGGCGTGGAATCACCCTTCCGTCGCAGGCTTGCCTGATTGCCGCCTGCGCGCAGGCGGCGGGCGCCGCCGTGCTGACTGACGACCGGCACTTTGACCACATTCCGGGGATCGAAGTCTTAAGGCCGTCTGAGGAACTGGGCGGCTGGTAAGCCCGCCAACGTGTCGAAGATCCATCGTCGGCTGGTGTTTCATGCCGGGAATGCTAACTCTTTGCCATGCCCGATTTTTTTGAAGACCCCTCGAACAGCCCGCACGACGATCTCCACTACCGGGAATACAAAATCTTGCTCCGCCCGGAGCGTTTTACCACCCCGCAGGCGTTCAAAGACTTTTGGCATGTGGTGAAGCGTGTGGCCAGGCAGTTTGATGTAAGGCTGGAGGAGGCTGATGATGCTTTTGCCAACCAAGTGCGCGAGGTCCTGTTTTTCGATACGCCCGGCTTCGATCTCTACAACAACCATTTCATCGTGCGGATGCGCACGCTTTACCGCGAGGGGTGGCCCAGCGGAACGCCGGAGTTGACGGTGAAATTCCGGCATCCGGAATTCGAGAAAGCGGCGGCGGTCGATATTCGGCCGGCGTTGGCGGGTGAGACGCGCATCAAATTCAAAGAGGAGCTCTTGCCGCGTCCCGACCGGCTCGGGGAAATTCGCTCGATTTTTTCACACAATGCGGTGTTGGCCCTGCCGCGCGAGGCGATGAATCTGGCGCTGAAGAACATCACGCACGCTTTCCCGGCGTTCCGAGAGGTTGAGAAAAAAGGCGATGCGCCGATCGAGCTGGTGAACGACATGGCGGTCGAGGAAGTGCAGGTGAACGTGGGCGTGGCGCACTTCGGCCATCACTACAAAGGAAAGACCACGATTGCGGTCTGGCGCAGCCGCAAGCTCGAGCAGCCGGTGTGCGGGGAGTTTGCCTTCCAGTGCAAGTTCAACCGGTCGGATGATGTTCACGAGATGACGCTGGAGAAAGCGCAGGCTTTCCACAAAGAACTGCAACACGTGGCGGAAGATTGGGTGCTGCTGGGCACGACGAAGACGGCCTTGGTTTACGGTCTCGGCAACAAGAGAGTGGTAAATCATGAGTGAGGTGCCGGTCGGCAAGGTTTCGCTGGCGCGTATCTTCAGCGTGTTTGCGTGGATTGGTGTGACCAGCTTCGGCGGCGGCATCGTCGCCTACCTGCGGAGGGCATTGGTCGAAAACGAGCGGTGGCTCGATGACGAGGAGTTCATGGCCGCGCTGGAGATCAGCCAGACTTTGCCCGGACTCAACTCGACCAACATGAGTGTGATCGTGGGGCGCAAGTTGCGCGGTCCGGTCGGCGCTTTGGTGGCCGTTCTGGGAATGATTTTGCCCGGGGCGTTGATTGTCATGGCTTTGGGGTTTGCTTACGTGCGGTTTCGTCACAACCCGGATGTGGCCATCGTGCTCACCGGGGTGGCCGCGGCGGCGGTGGGCTTGCTCCTGCAGGTGACATTGAAGATCGGCTGGAAGCAATTGATCCGTCCGCGCGATTTGGCGCTGGTTGTCGTCGTGTTTGTGTTGGTCGGGGTTTTTCACGTCTCCTTGCTCGTCACGCTGGTTTGCGTGGCCCCTTTGGCGATCTGGTTGAATCGTCCGCGCAAGGAGGCGGCATGAGCAAAATTGTCGGATTAATCAACACGTTCTCCATGCTTTCGCTCTTGGCGGTGGGCGGGGGGACGGCGGTGTTGCCGCAGATGAAACATGACACGGTGGCGGCGCACGGGTGGGTGACGGCCACGCAGTTCACCGAGATCTACAGCCTCGGGCAACTGGCGCCGGGGCCGAATATGACGTGCGTGATTCTGATCGGCTATGAGGTGGCGGGCTGGTTCGGAGCGCTGGCGGTGTTGTTCGCGTTTTTCTTTCCCGCGTGCCTGCTGTGCTACTTCGTGAGCCAGATGTGGGACGCGGCCCAAGGATCGCCTTGGCGGGATGCCGTGCAAAAGGGCATGGCGCCGATCGTGATCGGTCTGATGCTGGCCGGTTGCTACGCCCTGGGCAAAACCGCGAGTTTCAATCCGGCGAAAGACTGGGACTTCAACGCATTGACGCTGGCGATTGGCGCGGCCGTGGCCGTCTCGTTGACTTTGACGCGGATCAATCCCGCTTTGACGATTCTCGCGGGCGGGGTGGCGGGGTATTTTTTGCTGCGCTGAAAGACTATTCGTAGCGCAGGGCTTTGACCGGATCCATGCGTGCGGCAAACCAGGCTGGGATGACGGCGGCCACGGTGCAGATGAGGAATGCGCTGGCGCAGATGATAGCGATGTCGGCCGGGACGATTTCGGCGGGGATCTCCGAAAATTGGTAGATCGACTTGGGGAAGATTTCGATGCCAAGGATGCCGGAGAGCCATTGGCTTACTTGGTTGCGATATTGCACGAGCCAGATGCCGGTGCCGAGTCCGATGAGGGTGCCGAAGATGCCGACAACAATGCCTTGACCGACAAAGACGCCGATGATTTGTCCCGTCCGTGCGCCGAGTGCTTTGAGGATGCCGATTTCGCGCGTTTTTTGAACGGTCACAGTGATCAAGGTGTTCATGATTCCGAAGGCCGCCACGATCACGATGAAAAGGAGGATGAAAAACATCACGTTGCGCTCCATGTGGATCGCCTCGAAGAGTTCACGATTCATGTCCATCCATGTTGAAATCCGCATCTCCGAGCCGGTTGTCCCGTAGATGGCCTCGCGAATGGCGGCCGCTTGGTAGGGATGGACCGTTTTGATGGTGAGGCCATGGACGCCGTCACCCAGGTCGTAGATTTCCTGTCCGATGTGCAGCGGAACGAGCAGGAATTCCGAGTCATAAAGATAGCGCCCCGATTCAAAGATGCCGGTGACGGTGAGTTCGAGCGGCAGGATCATTTCGCGCAGTTGTCCGGCCGTCTGTTTCTTTTCTTTGCCCTCCTCGAGCTTGTTGATTTCGTCGACGATCTCTTCGAGGTTGCCGGGTGAATAAACAGTGATGGTGTCGCCGATGCCGACGCCAAGTATATTGGCGAGGGCGGAGCCGATGACGGTGTCGTTTCCTTCGAGTCGGAAATCACCGGCGACGATGAAATCCTTCAATGTGGTCACGGTTCCTTCGACTTCTGGATCGATGGCGCGGATTTTCGGAGCCATCCGGCGTCCTGAGAATTCGGCGAGGACGGGGCCCTGAACGAACGGAGCGACGCCCGTGACACCGGGTACGGCGCGGATTTTATCCCCATGTTCGGACCAATCGAAGAGGACGTTTTCGCCGCCGGCCACAAGATGCGCGTCAAACCCCAAGACTTTTCGCCGCAGCTCTTGCTCGAATCCGGTCATGACCGAAATCACCAAAATCAACACCATGATTCCCAGAGTCACTCCGAGAATCGAGATCACCGTGATCAGACTCAAAAAAGTGCGCTTGGGTTTCAGATAGCGAAGGGCCAGAAAAAGGCTGAACGGTTTGATCATGGAAAGACGGGAATCTTCGTCAGCAGACCGCCGCCGGCAAGGCGGAAAGAGCGGTCTTAGGATTTGCGCTGGCGGGGGTGGGTGGTGTTTTATCAGCGCCCTATGAGCAAACGATTTGCAGGACAAGTGGCCATTGTAACCGGTGCGGGGCGGGGAATCGGCGAAGCTATCGCCAAAAAATTCGCGGAGGAGGGAGCAAAGGTTGCGGTGGTCAGCCGCACGGAAAGCAATGCGGCCAAGACGGCGGAGGCGATCAATGCTTCTTTTGCCGACGCGGCAAAGCCATATGCGGTCGATGTGGCAGACTTCAATGCGGTGCAGGAGTTGGCCGACACGATCCTCAAAGATTTCGGCAAGGTGGACATTTTGGTGAACAATGCCGGAGTGACCCGCGACGGGCTCAGCATGCGCATGAGTTCGGAAGATTGGGATGTGGTGGTGGACACGAATTTGAAAGGTGCTTTCAACTTCATCCGGGCCATCCAGCGTCCTCTGGCGAAGCAGCGCAGCGGGCGTATCATCAATATCAGCTCCGTCAGCGGTATCATGGGTAATGCCGGCCAAGCCAACTATGCGGCGAGCAAGGCGGGATTGATCGGGCTGACGAAAACCATCGCCCGGGAGTTATCCGGTCGTGGTATAACCGTGAATGCGGTCGCTCCGGGATTTATCGAGACCGACATGACCAACGTGCTGCCCGAGAGCATTCGCACGGCGGTGGTCGAACGGATTCCGCTCGGTCGTTTCGGAGCGCCGGAGGATATCTCATCCGCGGTTGCATATCTGGCCAGCTCGGAGGCTGCGTATATCACCGGACAAACGCTCGTCGTTGATGGCGGCATGGTGATGTGACTGCGGCATGAAGCTCCATCTGCTGCGCCACGCCGAGGCCGAAACGCAATTGACAAGCGATCGCTCGCGCCGCCTCACGCCGAGGGGCGAGCAGCAGGCGGCCACGGTTGGCAGTTTTTGCCGCCGGCGTGGAATCGAGCCGGAGCTTATTTTGTCGAGTCCGGTGATCCGGGCCAGACAAACGGCGGATGCGGTGGCGGGAAGCGTGCCCGGCGCCGAGCTCATCGAAGTGCCTTGGGCGGCGTGCGGGATGTTGCCGGAAACGTTTTGCGGTGAGATTACGGCGTATAAAAAATTTTCTTCAGTGATGCTGGTCGGGCATCAACCCGACTTGGGATTGCTCGCGGCCAGGTTGCTCGGGGTGGAGTTGGCCGAATCTTTGCATGTTCGCAAGGCGCTGCTGATGGGGCTCGAGGTTTCGTCGTGGGTAACCGGTGGGTCGCGGTTGGAATTTTTTGTTCCGGTCAAATTGATGTAAGGTTCGGCGATGATCAACCTGCGGGCGACGTTGGAGTGCGGTCAGGTGTTCCATTGGCGGGAGCGGGCGGACGGCGCTTGGGAGGGTCTAGCTGGAGACATCTACGCCGTGGTGAAGGAATCCCGCGGAACGCTGCAAGTGCTCGCGGGCGATTCCGGCGAGGTCGCACGATATTTCGCGATGGATCACGATTTGCGGGAGATCCACGCGAGCTTTCCGCAGGATGAAACCATGCGCGCGGCCTTGGACTTTTGCCGCGGGTTGCGGATCATGCGTCAACCGTCGTGGGAATGCCTTGCCACGTTCATTACTTCTTCGATGAAACAAGTCGCCCATATCCGCCAGATGTCGCAAGCGTTGCGCGGGCGATTCGGCCGCGCTTTGCCGGGGACAGATTTGCGGGCTTACCCGGAGCCGTCGGCTATCGCCGGTGCGACCGAAGCGGATTTGCGTGCATGCGGTCTGGGCTATCGGGCCAAAAACCTGCGGGTGACAGCGGAGCGTGTGGCTTCGGGTGAGGTGGATTTGGCGGCATTGTCGTTGATGGACGATGCGGCGCTGCGTGAGGCGCTCTGCGATCTTCCGGGGGTGGGGCGCAAGGTGGCGAATTGCGCGATGCTCTTCGGCTTCGGCCGTTTGGCGGCGTTCCCGGTGGACACATGGATCGAGCGCATCCTCAAACGGAGCTACTGGCGCGGACGCAAAAAAGTATCGCCTCATGTTTTGGAGAAGCGTCTGGCCAAGCGTTTCGGTCCCTATGCTGGCTATGCGCAGCAATATCTGTTTCATCATGCCCGCATGACCGAAGGGAGGGCCAGAGCATGAGCGCGCAGCGTTTGCTGGAGCGGCGTGAATCGACACGTCTGGTCGGTTGGGCGTTGCTGATTTCTCTGCTGATCCATCTGGCGATTGTTTTGACTGTGGCCACGTTCTATATCCTCGAACCTGCGCCACCGCCGGAGCAGGTCGAGGAGATTGAGATCACGATTGTCGAGCCTCCGCCGCAGCAAAAGCCGACGTTTGTCGATACTTCGGCGCCGGAGAGCAAACCACCCGAGCAGGCGCCTTTCGAATCCGACCGCAACACGGCGGAGGCTTCTCCCGATGCCGCGACCGGCGAAGCCGAGCTTCCCTCGCAAGAGGGCAAGGAGCAGTCTTTCATGGAACTCGAACAGCAGGAGTTGGCCATGGCCAAGCCGGATGAGGCGCCACCTGCGCCCGAGCTTCCACCCTCGCAACCCGCTCCCCCAGTTCCGCCGCAACCGGAACAGCAGGTTGAAAAAAAGTCCGAGGAAAAGGCGCAACCGGCCGTAGTCGATGCTTTGTTGGCAATGGCCAAGCCCCAGACGGAATCGCGGGAAAAGAATGACAACTCTCCGCCGCCAGCACCACCGCCGAGTCGCCCATCCTATCAGCGGCAGGCGCGCCCGACGCGTCTCAGCGGGAGCGTCAGCAATCGCGGAAAAGCGGCGGTGGCTTCGATGGCCACGCCGCTGGGGCGTTATCGCAAAGCCATCAGCGATGCCATCGGTTCGAGTTGGTATTACCACATAGGCCACCGCATGGATCTGTTCACCTATGGGACGGTTTCGGTGGTTTTCACTATCGAGCACAACGGCAAAGTGCGCCGTCCGCGGGTGCTGTCGAATACCTCGAATGAAAGTTTTGAAATCGTGACGCTGGAGTCTATCTTGGCAGCTGAGATTCCGCCGATTCCACCCGACATTTTGCCGACGTTGGATGGCGGCCAGATCGAGATCGATTACACATTCAGCATCATTACCCAGTAAAATGACCGAAGCATTGTCCGGAGCGGTGAATTTTTTTGTGCAGGGTGGTTTTTTCATGATCCTGCTGCTGATGCTGTCTGTTGGAGCAGGAACGGTGATTCTGCTCCGGGCCCGTGCCTTGCGCGAAAATCTGATTATCCCTCCGGTTTTGGAAAATGCCGTGGACGCGTTGCAGCCGGGTGAATCCTTGGAGTCAGTCGCGAAATTGGCGCGGGAATGTCATTCCCCGCTCGGACGAATCGTGTCGGTGTGCTTGCAGCATTTGCATTGGCCTCGTCAGGAAAATGTCGAAGCGGTGCAAGTGAGGGCGCGCCACGAAGTCGTGCGGATGGAAAGCGGTCTGGCCTTGCTTGAAATGGCCACCGGCGTGGCGCCATTGCTCGGGTTGCTCGGAACGCTCTCCGGCTTGGTCGGTATTTTTGCCAATCTCGGCGGCGGCGGGGCGGGCGACCCGGTGGCGGTGGCGCGCGGAATTTCCGAGGCGTTGAACACGACCATTGTCGGTCTTGCGGTGGCGGCACCCAGTCTCGTGGCGCATAACTATTTCCAGCGTAAGATCGAGACCATGTCGGTCAGTATGGAGGGAATCGTGGCGGATCTCCTGGCGAAGTGCTACCCGGAGAATCGCTGAGGCATGGCGGGACGGCTATGAGATTCTACACGCGCAAGCGGCGGGCGCCGGTGGTGGTCATCGTCTCATTGATCGATATTTTGGCGATTTTGCTGATTTTTTTCATCGTCACGACCACGTTCAAGAAGAGCTTGCCGCAGCTGAAAATCGCCCTGCCCGAGTCCAAAGCCGCGGCGTCCTCGGAGACGAAAGAGGAGCCGGTCATCCTCGAGGTGCAGGATGAACAAACGATCCGCCTCGATGGGAAGCCTGTCACGCTCGACAATTTGGCGACCGCGTTGCGCGAGTTGCACCAAGCAAACCCGGAGCGTGGCGTGGGATTGCAGTCGGATGAAGGTGTGCCTTTCCGGGTGATTGTGCGGATTATTGACGCACTACGGGAGGCGGGTATCCGAAATCTACCGGCCTTTGCCCGCCCCCCGGAAAAAAACAATTAATAATTTATGTTGGAGATCACCAAACTGGGGCATCCCGTATTGCGCGCCAAAGCCGAGCCGATCACGCAGATCGATGATGCTTTGCGAAGGTTGGCGGATGAGATGCTGCAATCCATGTATGCGCATGAAGGTTGCGGCTTGGCGGCCAACCAAGTCGGCGTGGCCAAGCGCATTGTGGTGATCGATGTCAGAGAGGCGAGGAAGCGGCCGAGTATTCTGCGTGTCGATGGAAAAGTGCGTCCCGTCCACAAGCACATGCCCTTAGTTTTGTTGAATCCCGAGATCGAGTTGGGGGCTGAGCATTATGTGGAGAGCGAGGCCTGCTTGAGTATTCCCGGAATACACGGAGAAGTGAAACGCTCTCGCGTCGTGCTGGTGCGCGGGATGGATTTGGAAGGAAAGACTGTGGAGTTCGAGGCCGAGGGACTGCTCTCCCGGGCGATGCAGCATGAGGTGGATCACTTGGACGGTATTCTGTTTATCGACCGGCTGGATGCAGCCGAGCGCAAGCGGGTGGCCGACGAGTTGCACGAGATGGCCTCCGGGATGGTGGGTTGAAGTTGTCGCGACCGCGCTTGTCTCGTGGCTCGGGAAAGTGTTTGATCCTTTCCCCATCAAGATATGTCGCAAGTGAACAAAGAGTCTTCCCAAGGCCAGGCAAGCCCTTTATTTATCAAGCCTGACTGGCTCGTGGCCCTCGTGACCACGTTGATTAGCGGAGCGGTCTATTTTTACACGGCGCAGCCGAACGTGGGGTTGCTCGACTCGGGGGAATTCATAGTGGCCGCGCAGCATTTCGGTGTGCCTCATCCGACGGGATACCCTCTGTGGACGCTGTTGGCGTGGTTGTTTCAATTGCTGCCGTTGGGCAATGCAGCTTGGGAGATCAATCTCTTCAGCGGTTTGTGCGGTGCTTTGGCAACGGGCGCTACGACTTTGCTGGCCTCCAGCATGCTTCGGTGGATGTGGCCGTGGTGGGGTGATGGCCAAGGTGCGGCTTCGCCGACGATTCCAAGTCTCATCGCCGGCAGTTTCGGATTGCTGTTTGCCTTCAGCTTTTCTGTGTGGACACAGGCGGTGATTGCCGAGGTCTACACGCTGCACTGCCTGCTCGTGGGTTTGTTTTTGTTGTCCCTTTACTGGTGGGTCAGAAGACCGGAAAAAGATGCGCCCATTTTGGCGACATTTTTCACGTTCTCGCTCTGCATGAGCAACCATCACCTTACGCTGGCTTTGGTGCCTTTGCCTTTGTTGGTGCCTTTGCTGGTGCGCCGTTCCGTGTTTTGGGAGGTGCTTGTTGCTTCGGTGGCGAGTGCCTCCCTGGTCTATCTCGGATTTGCCCGGCTTTCCCAAGACCCGACGACGTGGTCAACGGCGATGCGGTTTTTCTATTTTGCGATGCTCGGGTTGATCATCCTTCTTGTGCTTAAATGGAAGAGGACCGACCTGCGAATCGTTCTGCTTGTCCCGGTGATGGTTGTCGCTGGTTTGCTTCCCTATGCCTACATGCCCATCGCGTCCTCGACGAATCCGCCGATGAATTGGGGATACACGAGGACCCCGGAGGGATTCTTTTATTCGATCAATCGCACGCAGTATGCGGGAAGTTTGTCCGACCTGATTGTGCGCACCTTGGGGAAGGGCATGGGTACCGCGCCGGAGAAGCCGCCTGAGCCGGTCGATCCCGAGCGCGTTTCGACATTCGAGTTGGGGCGGGAGTTCACGGCCTTTTATTGGCAAAAACTTATTGAGAACTTCACGATTTGGTCGGCGGTGGCATTTTTTGCCGCTGTTCTGGCGATTTTTCGTCTGCCATTGCCGCAAAGAACGTTCCTCTATCTGCTGGTCTTCGGATTTGTGCTGGCGGCGTTTATGCAACCGATCATGGAGCGCACCGAGACATCGCTCGATGCGTGGTCGCTGCAGTTTCCCTACCACGGGTATGCCTACCTTCTTTTCGCGCTGCTTAGCGCGGCCGGCACGGGCTACGTCCTTGCGCGCCTGGACAGTGCAAGGCCCTCACTGAAATACGCGGCTTACGTCCTGCCATTGCTTCCGCTCTGGACAGGAATTCACAACGCGCCACTGTGCAGCCAGCGTAACCACTGGTTCGGTTGGCACTACGGGCATGATATGCTTGCGGACTTGCCCAAGGATGCCTTTGTCTTCGGGGGCACGGATCCGGGCCGCTTTGTTCCGACTTACATGATTTTGGGGGAGAGTTTTGTCGATCCCGCACATCGCCGCGATCCGTCTTTCGACCGACGCGATCTAGTGATCGTGACGCAGAACGCGCTGGCCGATGCTTTCTACCAGCAATACTTGCACGATCATTACGCTCCAACGCGGCCGATGGCGAAAGGGTGGTTTGAAAAGTGGCTCGGTCGCGACCGGCAATATCCCAAAGATTCTACCAAAATGCCCACCGAGCAGGAATTGGTGGATATTGTCCGCAACGTCTCCATAAATCTTCCGCCCGGGGCGAATCCACAGGCGCCGAATGTTGGGATTCTCTACCATGCAGCCATCGCGCAGTGGATTTTTGAGAACAACAAGAACCAGCGTGAATTTTTTGTCGAGGAAAGTTTTCCGATGGAGTGGACGTATGCTTACGCCGTTCCCAACGGTTTGAGCTACCGCCTCAACAAAGAACCGCTCGCGACATTGCCGCCTGAGGTTGTGCAGGATGATTTTCGTTACTGGAACAATTACGTCGACCGTCTTATCAGCGACAAAAATTTCCATGAGGACTATGACGCTCAGCGGTCATTTTCCAAACTGCGCAACTCGACTGGAAACATCTACCGGGCTCGCAAAATGTGGGCTGAGGCCGAGCGGGCTTATCGCCAAGCTCTGCAGCTGCATCCCAGCAACATGGAAACTCTGGCGGCCTTGAGCGAAATCCTTCGCATGCAAAAGCGTTGGGATGAGATGTCGGAGATTTGGGATCGCGCCCGCGAGCGCGACCCGGCCAACCGGTCGATCCAGAAAGCGCGTACAAGGGTTGCTCGTTTGCGCGAAGCCGATCGCGAAATCAATGCTCTGCAAAGGGAGTTGTCGGCGAACCCACAAAATGCCGATGCTGTTTCTAATCTACTGCGTCTCTACACTGAGACAGGCCAAACAGA
>JBIJDZ010000081.1:0-7608 GCA_044343805.1 Chthoniobacterales bacterium
GCGAGCAACCAACTGCCGCCGATGTCGGAGGCCCGACCGCGGGCGGTGGCCAGGTTGCTGAGTTGGTCGGCAAGGATGTTGTTGCGCGCTTTGGCTACCTCGGCGGTGGAGGCGGGTTCGTCGCGGTAGCGGGTGACGATCTCGAGGATGGCCTCCACGGCTTGGACGCGTTTGCCCGGCTCGCAGAGAAAGTCGATGCCGAAGAGTCCCATTTCACCGGCCATGTAAGAATAAGCGGAAATGTGATGGACCAGATTGCGTCGTTCGCGCAATTCGCGGTGGAGAGGGGTGCTGCGCCCGCCACCGAGTACGGTGGCCAAAACATCCAGCGGGGCCGTGTCGGGATTGGTAACCGGCGGGATGTGCCAGACGAGAGAGCAGCGGCCCAGCTCGGTGTCAAACTCCTCATGGGCTTCGCGACGTCCGATTTGCTGGGGCTCGCGTGGTATGTAAAGCGGGGCGAGCGATTTCCGCTCGGCTGCACCGAACCATTTTCCGGCCAGATCAAAAACATCGGCGGGAACCACGTCGCCCACCACGACGAGAAACATGTTATCCGGCACGTAGCGTTCCCGGTAGTAAGCTACCAGATCGTGGCGGGTGAGGCGGTTGAAAACTTCCAAATAGCCGATGACGGGATGGCGATAGGGGCTTTGGCTGAACGCCGTCGACAGCATCAGTTCGGTGCTCATGCGATTCGGGTCGTCGAAGCCCATGGCAAATTCCCGGCGGATGACTTCCTGCTCTTTGGCAAACTCTTCCTCTGGCAAGGTCGAGTTGATCACGGCATCGGCCAGCAGTTCGATGGCCGTGGCAGTCCCATTCGAGGGCACATCAATCCAATAGACCGTGCGGTCGAACGATGTGTAGGCATTGATGTAGCCGCCGGCTGCCTGCACGGCGCGGGCTATTTCGTTGGGGCCGCGCGTTTCCGTGCCTTTGAAAAGCATGTGCTCGAGGAGGTGGGACAATCCCCCGCCCATCCATTCGCTTTCGTGGATGCTGCCGCTTTTCACCCAGACTTGCACGCTGGTCACCGGGGCAGAGTGGTCTGGCTCGACGAGCACGGTGAGCCCGTTCGGCAGCATGCGGGTGAGGGTGCGGCCGCTGGCGAGTGCGGCGGCCGCAGTCTCGGATTGGGGCAGGAAGTGCTGCATAAATAAAACGCCGCCGCGCGGGTGCAACTCTGGGCTCAGCCGGTCTTCTGTGCGACTTTGCGTGGACGCAGGGTGACATTGGCGGGCCGTTGTTGCGCGGGGCGGAATGGATCGACAAATGCCTCCTGGAAGCTGAAGCCGTTCTCGAAATCCTCGATCCGGTCATCCTCGGCCCGGCCGAAGACGCCGGCCTCGATGAGATTGAAAACCATGCGCCCGACATCACCGGTCGAGCGGATACCCCAATATTCGAGGACGGTCAGCCCCATCGGCCCGAACTGCTGTAAGGCGTATTCGCGGAAGCCATCGAGCAGTTCACCCGCTGAGACGTGCATCGTGCCGGCGGCTCGGGCTTTGCGTTGCCGCTTTTGCGTGAACTCCAGCGCGTCGCGGAGAAAGCCGTATGCCTCGCGGCTGTAGCGTTGGTCTCGCGCAATGAGCGCCTCAAGCGTTTCGTGGAAAGCCGGTTTTTGCATGGTTGATCAATGAGCTTGCACCTCCGCCATGGCTGCCTCGGCCGTCCGCATATCCCGCCAGTGCTTGAGACCAAGCCCGACAACAAATGCTGCGAGGATAAAGGCAACCAACCTGCGTTCTTGGCGCGTGAGCCTGAACATTAACCTGATACAGTGACGCATTGCGCGGCATCATGCAAGTGGCAGTGGATTCGACCGCAGCTGGATTTGCTGGTAACCGGACTCAAGAGGGTAGACACTTGAGGCGTTACCCATGGAGCACTCGTCAAAATGGTATCTGCGCAAGCACGAAGACAATGAAGTCTTCGGGCCGGTTGATTTCGCCAAACTCAAGCAATGGGCACGATCTGCCCAAGTCGCCCCACTCGATACGGTCAGCGAAGATCAGGTTAATTGGATCAAAGCCCCGATGTTGCAGGCGCTCCACATGGATTACCTGATCCAGCTTGGAGAAGAATCCTACTACGGCCCGACGACCGAGGAGGCGGTGCAGGAATTTCTCCGGCTCGGCGAGATCCACGCCGACACCGTACTCATCAACTGCTGCAGCGGTCAGGTGATGGCCTTGCGTGACAGCGGTTTCTACCAAGGAGCGCTGCCGCCGATCGAGGATATCACTCCTAACGAGCCCATTCGCAGGACCATCCGGCAGAATCTCCAGCAACGCATCCGCGAGCTGGAGTTGCTGCTTGTCGAGCGACGCCAGCAGCTTGAAATGGCCGAAGTGCGCATTCGCCAGCTTGAGCGTCGCCTGCATGATGCCGGTTTGCATAAGGATTGATCGCCTCGGCATGACGAAAGAGAGACTGGATGTCCTGCTCGTGAAGAGAGGGCTGTCTCCCTCGCGGGAAAAAGCTCAGCGTATGATCATGGCTGGAGAGGTTTTTTCCAGCGGGACACGGTTGAACAAAGCCTCGCAGGCTCTCACCGGTGACGTGCCGTTGGAAGTGCGCGTGGCGGATCGGTATGTCGGTCGCGGCGGCCACAAGCTGGAGGCAGCGTTAAAGTTTTTCTCCATCCTTCCCGAGGGGTGGATTTGTCTCGATGTCGGCGCATCAACCGGGGGTTTTACCGATTGCCTGCTGCAGCACGGTGCCGGCAAGGTTTTTGCATTGGATGTCGGGCATGGGCAGTTGGCTTGGAAAATCCGCGAAGATACTCGGGTTGTTGTGATGGAACATTGCAACGCGCGGCATCTTCAACCCGGGGATTTGCCGGTAAGGCCGCGCTTGGCCGTGATCGATGTGAGTTTCATTTCCCTGACTTTGGTCTTGCCGCCAGTCGCGGGGGTTCTTACTGACGGCGGGATGATTGTTGCGTTGATCAAGCCACAATTTGAGTTGTCCCGTGTCGAAGTGGGTCGCGGCGGGGTGGTGCGTGACGAATCAAGCCACCGGAAAGCGGTTGAAAAAATCCGTGATTTTACCGCCGACCGAGGCTGGAAGTGGGGCGGGGTGACCGACTCGCCGATTACCGGAGCCGACGGCAACAAAGAGTTTCTTTGCCTGATCACACCATGAAAGCGGGTATCTTGGCGCGAGTGGACAAGCCGCAGGCGGCGGCGCTGGTGAAGTCCTTGCGCGAGGCGTTGTGCCGGCACGGGGTGGAAGTGATGCTCGAGCGCCGCACGGCCGGGTTGGTCGGAGCGACTGAGACCGGCATGGATCAGCAAACTTTGGCCTCGGTTTGTGATCTGTTGGTTGTGCTCGGCGGCGACGGAACGATCTTGCGGGCCTTGCACCAAGTCCGTGGTCCTGTGCCACCTATTTTCGGCATCAACCTCGGCTCGCTTGGCTTTCTTACCGGCGTGAGCAGCGAGGATTGGTTTGGCGCAGTGGAAAGTATTGCCTCAGGAAGCATCCAATTCAGTTCCCGCACGTTGCTCCGTGTGGAACTGGAGCGATGCGGCGAAATTATCGAAACCTTCACCGGGCTGAACGATGCGGTCGTGAGTCGCGGCCAGCACTCACAACTCATCAAAGTTGAGGTGCTCGTGGATGGCGAAGAGTTGTGCGTTTACAACGCAGACGGCCTCATCGTCGCCACGCCAACCGGGTCCACGGCCTATTCCATGTCTGCCGGGGGCCCGTTACTTTTGCCCGACAGCGCATGTCTCGTGCTCACGCCGATATGCCCGCATGTGCTCACCAACCGTTCGGCGGTGCTTTCCGACACTTCCAGACTTGAGCTTCGCTTGGTCGGCGGCAGCCCGGGTGTCACGGTCAACGTGGACGGACAGGAGGTGCGTGACTTCGGTAAAAGCGATGTGCTCCGCATTTCCCGATCCGAGGTGAAACTGCAATTGGCCACGTTACCGGGGCGGACTTTCAGTGGGGTCCTGCGGGAGAAGCTCAAGTGGAGTGGCACCAACGTATGATTCCCGGACACCGCTTGGTCGATCCTTCGCGGGTGCGTCTGGATCTGGTTGCCTCCACCCGAGAGGAAGCCGTGCGCGCCACGGCCGAATTGTTGCAGGATGATGCGCGGATCGGGGCGTGGGAGCAGTTTTGGGGGTCCATCGGGCCCAAGCAAGTGGTTGATCTCGGCGGTTGCGAGTGCGGCATTAGTCTGGCCCATGGCCGCAGTGACACGGTGAGGGAGTTGGCCTTGTCCGCTGCGCGTTTGGCTTCACCGATCAGCGGGGAATCTGTGAAAATTGTTTTCGTTTTTGCGATTCCTTCGGCCATGTCGGAGGAATACTTGCGCACGGTGGGTGCGTTGGCTCGACGATGCAAAGACGGGGCCAGAGTGTCGGAACTGATCGCGGCCACCACCCCGGATATGTTTGCGCAACTCTTGGAAGATTGGCTTGGTTGACCACACAGCTTTCTTGCTGTTCATCCCATCCGTGGGCAAATTGAGTTCATGTCCCTGATCTCCGTTCGCAATCTCCGCACATGGTTTCCCGTGCTGGGTGGGGTCTTCCGGCATAAGACCGGCGACATCAAAGCCGTCGATGATGTCAGTTTCGATGTTCCCGAGGGCAAAACGGTCGGTCTGGTCGGTGAGAGTGGCAGCGGCAAAACCACGGTCGGGCGCACTCTGGTCAAGCTCACGCCCGCAACTTCCGGCCGGGTACTCTTCGAGGGGCGGGATATTTTACCACTCGTTGAGAGTGAATTCCGACCCTTGCGCAAGGACCTGCAGATGATTTTTCAGGATCCGTTCGGGTCACTCAATCCACGCATGACGATCCAAGCGATTCTGACGGAGCCGCTGGAGATTCATTTTCCTTCGATGACAAAAGACGAGCGTCGGGCCCGGGTGGCTGATTTATTGAAGCTGGTGGGATTGCCTGCCGATGCGATGGGCCGCTACCCCCATGAGTTCAGCGGTGGACAGCGCCAGCGTATCGGCATCGCGCGTGCGCTGGCTGTCAAGCCGCGTTTTATTGTGTGCGATGAACCGGTGAGCGCGCTGGACGTCAGTGTGCAGGCCCAGATTGTGAACCTGCTGCAGGATTTGCAGGAGCAACTCGGTGTGGCGTATTTGTTTATCGCCCACGACCTTGCGGTGGTGAAACACGTTAGCGACCACGTGATCGTGATGCATCAGGGTAAGATCGTGGAATCAGCTTCGGCCACCGCCATTTACGGAGATCCGCAACACGAGTACACGAAAAAGCTACTCTCGGCTGTGCCACGTCTGGCGGCCTGAAAAGTTATGATCTACTTCGCGCGAAAATTGGGCGTGGCTCACTGGCCATTGATGATTCTTGTCCTGTTGTTGGGGGTTTTTGGGATCTTTGCCATTTACAGCGCAACCTGGATGCGCGAGCAGGATTTCTGGAATCGCCAGCTGGTGTGGCTGCTGGTTGGTCTGGCGGTCTGTGTCGTTGTCTCCCTGACAGATTATCAATGGGTTCGTTCGGGAGCTTTGCCGCTGTATATCGCAGGCCTTCTCGGGCTGCTGATCACCCACTTTTTTGGCGAGACGGTTTATGGTGCCCGCAGTTGGCTGGACTTGGGTTTCATGAATTTCCAGCCATCGCAGCTGGCTATCCTGGCTGCGATCATGGTCATGGCTCTGTTTCTGTCAGATTATGAGAGCATGCCGCCCCCGCTCCGAATCGCTCTCTGCGGGGTCATTGCGGCAGCACCGTGGGTACTCATTCTCATCCAGCCCGATCTGGGGTCCTCGCTCGTTTGGCTGCCGGTTATTGTGGCCATGTTGTATGCGGCGCGGATTCCCGCCCGTTTTTTGATTACGTTGATCCTGCTGGCCCTGGCCATGATTCCCCTAATGGTGAATTTCGGCCTGCGACCTTACCAGCGGCAGCGCATCATCACTTTTCTCGATCCGGACCTCGACCCGCGTGGGGCGGGTTGGACGATCAATCAATCCCTCACAGCCATCGGTTCGGGCGGTTGGGACGGGAAGGGGTTCAAAGCTCCGAACACTCTCAACGAACTTGGCTTTCTGCCGAGCACGATTGTGCACAACGACTTTATTTTTTCCGTTATTGGCGAGCAGCACGGGTTTATCGGCGGCTCTTTACTGTTGCTGGCTTTCATGTTGCTGTGTGGTTTCGGGCTCTACATCGCGCTGCGGGCCAAGGACGATTTTGGGCGGTTACTGGCGGTGGGGCTAACTACCCTTCTCTTTACCCACACCTTCATGAATATCGGGATGACCATCGGGGTGACCCCGATTACGGGCTTACCTCTTCCCCTTGTCAGCTATGGCGGATCGTTCCTTTTGACGGTTCTATTAAGCATAGGAATCCTCAACAGTATCTGGATCCATCGCACCGGTAATACGGGGGGGCGGGACTTCTGGAAAAATTAATTTTGAACATCCAATGGGATTCGTGTGTCGTACCTAGCCTGATGAAAACCCTATTCTCCATCACTGTTATGGTCATTGCCATGGCCGCTTTTGCCACCTCCGCCTTTGCCGGTGACTGCGGCAGCTGCCCGGCTGGTGGCAAAAAAGCCAAAGACAAGACCGAAGAAGCAACCCAAAGCTAAGCTTTCGGGTATTTCTATTCAGAGAAGGCGACCTGACCTTGATAAAGCAGGTCGCCTTCTTTTTTGGCCCTTTTTGTTTGCGCGTATCTGGTTTGCGCCGATACTTGGCATTTCCCACCCATGAAATGCAGTAAGCCTCTTATGACGGCTCTAATGTCCGCAACTTGTCTGGCAGTTGCGGATTTCGGGGCTACAGCCTCTACTTTCGAGGACAACGCGTTGCGCCTCCGTGAAAGTGTGTTGTTGCGGGTGGAGCCGCGTCTGCCCAAGTCGACGAACATCGCTTCATCCCCCCGCGCGGGCAACTCCCGCCGCTATCCGTGGAAAAACGGTATTGTGACAACCGTTTTTTGGATCGGGGAAAGCCCGACTCAGAACAACCCTGTGCCGAACGACAAAAGTTCTTGGGATACCCGATGGGTTCACAATTATGGCGGATATGATGATCCTGACCCGCGAGGCCGCCGAGGCTACATCCCGGCGCGCTTCATTCCCCGCCAAAATCCTTTTTACATCGCCTTGCCCTACAACGACGTAACCCGCGGTCGCACCAAACCGGAAGCTCCCAGAGTAATTCCTTGGTTTCGTGAGGCGTTTGTGCGTCAAGGCCAATCGGTCTGTAAGGGGCGGTGGGTAGTGGTGCGACATCGCGGTCGTGAGGCTTACGCTCAATGGGAAGATTGCGGTCCGTTTCGCACGGATCACTGGCAGTATGTGTTTGGCAATCAGCGACCATTACCGAACCTCAACCAAGCTGCCGGTTTGGATGTATCCCCTGCCGTACGTGATTTCTTGGGCATGAAAGGCAAAGATGTAGCCGATTGGCGTTTTGTCGAATTCAGCGAGGTTCCCCGTGGACCCTGGGCGCAATACGGCGATAACAACACCTTTGTGCAGCAACGCCGCCGAGGCGATGTGCGTTTCGCCGAATCCCGCTCTCCCTCGTCGGTTTCGGGGGCTCAAGGCAACTGACGCTCTCTTGGAAGCGTAAGCCTACTTATCATG
>JBIJDZ010000033.1:0-21310 GCA_044343805.1 Chthoniobacterales bacterium
GAAAGGTCGTCGAAAACAATGAGAGCGTCCATGCCATTGTCCATGAACCACTCACCGATAGCCGCACCGGCAAACGGCGCGAGATATTGGCTGGCCGCGTCATCAGAAGCCGAGGCCACAACCACGATCGTGTAAGGCATGGCACCTTCTTTCTCGAGCGCCGCAATGACCCGGGCGACGTTGGCGTTCTTTTGTCCGACCGCAACGTAGATCGAGTAGAGAGGGCGGAAGTCTTTGTCGCCCGAAGCCTCACCCTGTTTGTTGAGGCGACCTTGGCTGATGATCGAATCGACGGCCACGGTTGTTTTGCCGGTGGCACGGTCGCCGATGATGAGTTCGCGTTGCCCGCGGCCGATCGGAATCATGGCATCGATGGCCATGATGCCGGTTTGCACGGGCTGGGTCACCGGTCGGCGTTTGATGATGCCGGGGGCGATCTTTTCCAGCGGATAGTATGTCGATGCTTGGATCGGGCCTTTGCCGTCAATCGGTTCGCCGAGGGTGTTGACCACGCGCCCGAGGAGATTTTTGCCGACGGGGATCGAGAGAAGTTTTCCGGTCGTTTTGACTGCGTCACCCTCTTTGATGTTGCGGTAGTCGCCGAGAAGGACGACGCCGACTTCATTCTCTTCGAGGTTGAGGGCGAGACCGTAGACGCCGCCGGGGAATTCCACCATTTCGTTGAGCATAACATTGCTCAACCCTTCGACGCGGGCGATGCCGTCGCCGACTTCGCGGACCGTGCCCGTGTTGGCGTGGGCGGCGCCGGCTTGCAGGCCTTTGATTTTAGCTTCGATTTCTTCAACAAGTGTGCTCATGGGCGTTTTTTTCTAAAAGGTTTCAGGAGGGAAGAGCTTCCAGCCGGGCGCGCACGGTGCCGTCCCACACATCGCTGCCGACGCGGATGCGCAGCCCGCCGATCAAATCGGGTCGGATGTTTGTTGCAAAAGTCAGGTCGTGGCCATGGATGCGGGTGATTTCCGAACGGACCTCGTTCATCTCGGCTTCGCTCAACGGCAACGCGCTTTCGACGACAGCGTGACGGCGCTGCAATTCGAGGCGCACAAAGCGGCTGAAGGCGTGCATGATTTCCAAGAAGCCACGCGGCTTTTGCTCGGCCAAAGCGTTCACGACGGCGCGGACACGGTTGTGGTCGAGGATACCATCCACGAAACTGCCGCGAAAAAGCGAACGGGCTGACTTTTTGGCCTCGCGGGAAGTCATGGGTCAGGCGGCGATTTCCTTGATCGTCTCGTCGTTGAGGCGTTTCTGGTCATCGGCGGTGAGGATCTTGCCGGTGACTTTGGAGGTGGTGGCCGCAACCAATCCCACCATAGCGGCGCGGACTTCGGATTCCATTTTGCGGCGATCCTGTTCGATCGATTCGTGGGCCTTGCGGATGACGCCTTCGGCTTCGGCGATGGCTTCCTGCACGCGTTTTTCGCGGACGGCCTCGGCGCTTTGGCGGGCCTCATCGATGAGGGACTTGGCTTCAAGATCCGCCTTGGACAGAATTTCGTTGTAGCGCTGCTCGGCCTCGGCGAGTTGCTGCTTGATCTTTTCGGCGTTGTCTTGGGCCTCCGCGATGCGACGACGACGCTCGGCCAGCACATTCACGATCGGACCGAAAGCGTATTTGTTCAGCACCCAATAAACGATGATGAAGAGGATCGTTTGGGCGAGGAACTTCGGCCATGTCACGCCGAACTGGCTGAAAAGTTGTTCGAGAATCTGCATGTTTACGAAGTTGTTGCGGAAGCGGGTCGCCCCGCAAAGGGGACGACCCGATCAAGACTTAGCGTCCGCCGAACGCGAGGATCAGCGCGTAAATGGCGATAGCTTCAGCCAGCGCCATGGCGATGATGCCGAGTGTGAGGACTTTGCCGAAAGCACCGGGGTTGCGGCCCACGGCCTCGACGGCCTTGGCACCGACCATGCCGATGCCGATGGCGGCAGCAGCGCCGGCAACGGCGAGGGTGAAACTTCCAGAGATACCCGCGGAGGTTGCGGCTTCTGCGATGATAGATGTTAGCATTTTAGTTTTTTGGTTGTTTGTTCGCGCCGCCCACGCTCTTGGCATGGTCCCGGCGGGAAAGTTTAGTGAGCTTCCTCCTCGTCATGAGATGTGGAGAGCGTGATGTAGACCGCACACAGCAGGGTAAAAACCATTGCTTGGAGCAGTCCGATCAGAAGTTCGAGAAAGTAAAAAGGCAGGGGCAGCACCACGCTGGATGCGTAAGCGAAAAAGTCCGGCAAGCCGAGCTTTTTGCCCAGGGTCAACATGGTCACGAGAAGGTTTTCGCCGGCAAATACGTTGCCGAAAAGACGCAGAGAAAGCGAAACCGGTCGGAAGGCAATCGAGACAACCTCAATCACTCCCACCATGAAGAAAATCGGCATAAGCGCTACGGCCATGAAACCCTTCAATCCGCCTTTGACACCGAACATGTGTTTGAAAAAACCACCCACACCCAATTCTTGGATGGACCAGTAGAGCCATAAAACGGTGAAAACCAGCGCCATGGCCAGGGTCATATTCAAATCCGCCGTGGTCGGGCGGAACAACGGCAATTCAATATTGGGAACAGTGAGAAAACCGGTTTTTTCGCCAAATCCGATCGACCCCACCCCGGGAAGCAGCGCAAACCAGTTTGCCGTGAGGATGAAGAGGAAAAGCGTGGCCAGAAGCGCGAATACCTTGCCCACCATGTGGTGCCCGACGATTTCTTCAACCGTGTCATAAAGGGTCTCGACAACAGCTTCGAAAGCATTCTGCGGGCCATCGGGCACAAGCTTGACGTCCTTCGTCGCTTTGCGGGCGAAAAAAAGCACGATGGCCACCACAATCAGCGAGACGAAGATGGAATTCGTCAGCCACTCGACTTCCAGCAGCAGGTTGTCTGCATACAATGGAATATCGGCAGCAATTGGCGGCAGCAGGTTCATGAAATAAAAATGCCGCAAGCCAGACTCGCGGCGGGTGTGGCATATAAGCTGGGCTAATATGCCGTAGCAAGCGCGAAATCACTCAACGCCCAAAAACTTTCTTCAATAGAGCTCCACCGGCGACCGCTTGCCGTCTTCGACGCTTTTTTCACGGGCCGCCTCCTCTCCGAGCACTTCCACCCGCAGGTTCCAGATATCACGGTTGATCGCCTCGAATTCCGCCAGATCGAACAGCATCGCGGGCGACATTTTGGCCTTGAAAGCAGCCAAGCGTTCCAACGCCTGATCCAATACAACCGGGGACTGCTTTTGCAGAACGGCATGCGCGTCCGCCAGCAGGTGCACCCGATGACAAATCATCAGCAAGTCATTGCCCGCCGCCAACCCGAGGCCAAGCATTTCCTCGAACGTTACCGTGTGCAAAATCGCACCCATATCGAGATCATCGGTCATCACGAGACCGCGGAAGCCCATTTCCTGGCGCAACAGGCTGTTGATCACCACCGGCGACAACGAAGCCGGACGCAACTCGGGATCAAGGGCCGCATAATGGATGTGCCCGATCATCATGCTGTCCACCAAAGGCGCAAAGTGACGAAAGACCGCCAGCTCGTTCGCCTCCATCTCGGCCCGGGTTCTTTCGATCACCGGAAAACCATGGTGGGGATCTTCCCCCGCCATGGAGTAACCGGGAAAATGTTTGCCGCAGCTGAGAATGCCCCCCGCGCGCAAAGCGTCATTGAACTCGCCCGCAAGTTGCATCACCTGCGCCGCCGTCTTGCCGTAGCAGCGACCGCGCAAGGAGTTGTCCGCCTCGTCATCGAACGAGATATCGAGCACCGGACACAGGTCGAGGTTGAAACCGAAGAGCCGGAGCAACTTCGCCGTCAGCTCCCCGTGGCGGCGCACTAAAGCCGGATCGCCTTTGTCACGCAGTTGTTGGGCGTTGGGCGGCTCCTCTCCGATCAATCGCAGACGAGAGACACGCCCGCCCTCTTGATCTATCGTAATGACCGGTTCGACCGCGGACAAATCGCGCAGATCATCGACAAGCCGGCGGAGCTGAGAGGGCGATGCAATGTTGCGCCCGAACAAGATGTATCCTCCCGGCTGCACCCGCCGCAGCATGGCCGCCGTCTCCGCGTCCAATTCCGTTCCCGGCACCCCGACCAATAGTAGCTGTCCGACATCGTTCGACATGCGCGTTGACAAACCAGAACCGGCAGGGGGTGTCGATGCGAAAAGCCGGACGCGTCGCCGTCCCCGGCAACGAATCGTTGGAACGACCGGCGGCGGGGACGCCGCCACTACGTTTCAGTAAACTGCAGGCGCGGTTTGGTCGACAACCACCCGCCGATGGCGGCGAGGAAGACTGCACCGTAATCCGACAACTTCCGCTCCCCCACCCCGGGCACCTGCAACAAAGAAACTTCGTCGCGCGGGTAGTCCCGCGCCATGTGTCGCAACGTGGTATCGGAAAACACCACATAAGGCGGCACATTGCGTGCGCGGGCCAACTCGGCACGCAGCTTGCGCAGCACCTCGAACAGCCCCTCGTCGCACTCCACTTCGCCCGCGCGCGGTCGGCGCTTGCGCGGACCGGCCGGCCCGCGATCCCTCGATGGCATGACCATCGGACGGACCAGCTGCACCGGCGACCGGTCGCGCAAAACGTCAAGACCGCGTGCCGTCACGCTGATGGTGGCAAATTTGTCCTCCGTGGCCTCCAGAAGGCCGAGGCGCAGCAATTGGCGACCGAGATCGACCCAATAAGACCGCGGTTGGTCGCTCCCCACGCCGTGCGTGCTGACCGTATCGTGTCCCCAGCGCAGAATTTTTTCCGATTTACCACCCGTCACAACCTCGACGGCATGCTGCAAGCCGGTGCTGAAACCGCTCTTTTGCCGAAGCCGAACCACGCAACTGAGCAGCTTCTGCACATCCGTCGTGGCATCCCATTTATCGCGCGGCGCGAGACACTGGTCGCAAGCGCCGCAATTATCCTCGAGCCACTTTTCGCCGAAATACCCGAGCAGCGCCACCCGCCGGCAGCGCTCATCCTCTGCGAAATGGGTCATCCTCTCCAACTGGACCCGCGCCTCACGCCGGGCCTGCTGGTCGTTGATCTCCTCGAAAAATCGCAAATACTTCACCACGTCGCCGCGCGAGTAGAGGAGCAGACATTCGGAGGGCAAACCGTCACGCCCGGCGCGTCCGGTTTCCTGGTAATAGCTCTCCACGTTCTTCGGCAAATCGGCGTGGATGACGAAACGGACGTTCGGCTTGTTGATCCCCATACCGAACGCGATGGTGGCGCAAACGACTTGCAGGTCGTCGCGGAGGAACGCTTCCTGATTGCGCGAGCGTTCCTCGCCATCCAAGCCGGCATGATAGGGCGCCGCGGCGATTCCCGCGTCGCGCAAGGCGGCGGCCAGCGACTCGGCCGCACGGCGGGATTGGGCGTAAACGATGCCGGACTCCCCCGGGCGTTCGCTCACGTATTGGACCACCTGCGCCGCGGCTTTCGCTTTGGGCACGACGCGATAGGTCAGATTCGGACGGTTGAAACTCGCGATGAAAATCTGCGGATCGCGCAATTCGAGCTGCGCGCGGATGTCTTCCCGCACGCGCGGCGTGGCCGTGGCGGTGAGGGCGAGCAGCGGAATACCGGCAAAAGTCTCCCGCACCTCGCGCAACCGCCGGTATTCGGGCCGGAAGTCATGGCCCCACTCGCTGATGCAATGGGCTTCGTCCACGGCCAGCGCTTTCATTCCCCACTCCGCCAGCTTGGGTAGGAAATCCGGCAACATGAGCCGCTCGGGTGCGAGATAAAGCATGCGGTATTCGCCGGCATAAAGTTTGGCGAAACGCTTTTTGGCCTCTGCCGAATCTAACGTGGAATTGAGGAACGTGGCCGCCACCCCGCTGGCTGTCAGCTGGTCAACTTGGTCCTTCATCAAGGCGATGAGCGGCGAGACCACGACCGTCAGTCCCTCACGAACAAGGGCCGGGAGCTGGTAACAAAGGCTTTTGCCCGCACCAGTCGGAAGCACGGCCAAAGTGTCGCGTCCACCCAGGAAAGATTCCGCGATTTCCCGCTGGTGCGGTCGGAAAGCGTCGTAGCCGAATACTTCTTTCAGTTTTTTCTCAAGCGCGGGCATCGACAGAGTGTTTCCCCATCCGGCGCAGCCGGCAAGATGCGGCTTCGACCTTTCTCCCGTCCCGGCATAGCCTTCCGACATGCGTCTCGGCATCTTCGGCGGCAGTTTCGATCCTATCCATCATGGACACCTCATCCTGGCCCGCGCGGCGCGCGAGGAACTCGGGCTCGACCGGGTGATTTTCATTCCGGCCAACATATCGCCGCACAAGACGGAAACCACACCATCCACCGCACAGGATCGCCTGACCATGGTGCGGCAGGCCATCGCCGGCGAGGACGGCTTCGCGGCCAGCGACATCGAACTGCATCGTCCGCCGCCGAGTTACACCGTCGAGACCTTGCGCGAACTCAAGGCGCGCCACCCCGGTGACGATTTCGTTCTCCTCATCGGCGCGGACAACGTGGCGAAATTCGACACGTGGCGGGAACCAGACGAGATTCGCAAACACTCACAAGTCGTCGTCCTCGACCGTGCCCATCACGAAATCACCTGTGACTGGACGGTCATTCGACGCCACGTCGATATCTCCTCGACCGATATCCGCGCGCGTGTTGCGGCCGGTCAGAGCATACGCTATTTGACGACCGACGCCGTGTGCGGTTACATCTTACTCAAAGGCCTCTACCGCAACGCGTGATACCAGACTCCGAATCCATCGCTCTCGCCGCCGCCCATGCGGCTTCCGACAAAAAGGCCGAAAATATCCGCATTCTCGATCTGCGCAAAATTTCCAGCTTCGCGGATTTTTTTGTCATCTGCACCGGCACCAGCGACCCGCACCTCAAAGCCATCAGCAGCGAAATCCGCGAAAAACTGCGCGACGATCTGGGTCTCACCGCTCACGCCGACGGTTTTCCCGCCAGCCAGTGGGTCGTGCTCGATTACCACGGGGTGCTCATCCACATCTTCCAACCCGACAAACGCGCTTTCTACGATCTGGAGTCCCTCTGGCGCGACGCTCCCGAGGTGCCGTTCGTGGATCTCCCCCTGGCCCGAGGTTGATGTGTTATCAGGTTTCGCCTGTCATCTCCCGGACGATGAAGACCATCAAGAGGCACCAGGCGCCGTTGAGGAAAACAAAGAGCAGGAATTGCAGCTCCGTCGGCAACGCATAAAGCGCGATCAGGGCAGGCACCCAAAAAATCACGTTCGGCACGAACAGAGGCGCGAGACGTTTGATGAAAAGGGATGGCGGCAACGCGGCCAACGTCGGTCGGAGACGGTAGCCATGCTCTTTCCAGGCAAACCACACCACCACAAAGGGCATGGCGAAGAAAAGCGCATAGATGAATTGATCCACCAGAATTTTGAGCGCGACTGCCGTGACACCGGAATACCCCTCAAACCACCAACCCTGCACCCGGTAAAAGGTATCCACCGCCACGCCGAAGATGGCCATCAGCCCCGTAAGGTGCAACCAATCCCCCCACGTCGGCACGGCGCGACCCGGCGGCCGCAAGCGGGCTTTGAGTATCTCCGGCAGCACGACGCCGCTGAAAATATTGGCCGCAATCACAAACAGCAATCCGCCTGATTCTTTCCAGCTCAGCAGCCAATGCGCGACCGACTTCACCGGCTCGGTCGTATAGTAGCCGGCGACCAGGAGCGCCGAAAAAATCTGCAGGCCGACAAAGGCCGGCCAATAAAGCCGCAACGCCCCGCGCGCCGGCCCGATGCTCGCACGCCAGAATCCCGAAATGGCCATCATTTGCGCGCGGCGGCCAGCACCGTCTGGAAGTGCGGCGCCCGCGTCTCGCGGCTCACCACCGACACCTCGACGTCCTTGAAGCCGGCCTTCTCGATCAGCCGGACCAACTCCACCTCGGAGAAACCGAGCCAGACGTGCGCGTAAAGGGTGCGCGCTTGTTCGAAGGAGTGACTCAGAAGGTCCAGCACCATGAGACGTCCGCCCGGCTTGAGGATCTTGTGCGCTGCGGCCAGCGCCTTGCCCGGACTCGCCGCGTGGTGC
Organism: Chthoniobacterales bacterium; assembly: GCA_044343805.1. Taxonomy (GTDB): domain Bacteria; phylum Verrucomicrobiota; class Verrucomicrobiia; order Chthoniobacterales; family JACTMZ01; genus JACTMZ01. Next base: position 8,080 of record JBIJDZ010000033.1, read on the forward strand.
AGCGCCTGACTGAAGAGCGCGAGATCCACCGCGCCTGCCTTGATAGGCGGATCGTCGATCTCACCCAGACGGTATTCCAAATTTTTCAGACCATGCTCGGTGGCCAGCTTCGAGCCGAACTCGACCATAGCAGGCGAGTTGTCCACCGCGATGATCTTCTTGGCCGTCCGCGCCAGCAGCTGCGACAAGGTCCCCTCGCCCGCCCCCAGGTCCGCGATCACCATCGGCGGCAGCAGCCCCAGCAAACCATGGGCCAAAGCACGCCACGAGCGCCCGGGCACGTAGGTGCGGCCAAATTTACCTGCCAGCTCGTTGAAGTAGGTCACGGCTTTGTCTTGCCGCTTGCGGAGCACCAGCTTGAGCGCCGCCGAATCTTGCGTCGCCTCGGGCAATTCCTCTCCCCCTCTCACGATCAACTCCGCCACCGCACCCGGCATCGTGCCGGCCCGGGCGTAGTAGATGTTCTTTCCCGCACGGCGGTCGGACACCAACTCCTCGGCTTTGAGTTGAGCCAAGTGCGCGCTGGTCCGCGATTGACCCATCCCGAGTATCTGCTGCAACTCCGCCACCGTCAGCTCCTCTTCCCCCAACAGACGCAAAATCCGCAACCGCGTCGGGTCGGAGAGTAGTTTCAGGATTTTCAGCGTGCTCTGCATTTTTCTTTTGCTACGCATCAAAATATCATGATACGTTGATACGTCACGTTGATTTGTTGGCCATTACCGCCATCACTTCCTCGTGCACAAACTCTCAACTCCAATGACCTCTGACTACATATTTTCCTCCGAGTCGGTCGGCGAAGGCCACCCCGACAAAGTTTGCGACACCATCTCCGACGCCGTGCTCGACGCTTGTTTGGCGCAGGACAAACGCAGCCGCGTCGCCTGCGAGACCCTCGTCAAAAGCAACATCGTTGTCCTCGCCGGTGAAATCACCACCGACGCCAAGCTGAATTTCGAAACCATCGTCCGCGAGGCCATCCGCGGCATCGGTTATGTGAACGACGATGATGTCTTCCACGCCGACAAAGTTTTCATCACCAAAGCCATCACCCAGCAGAGTCAGGATATCGCCCAAGGGGTCGACGCCACCAAAGCCAAAGGCAAAAAGACCGCCGAGCAAGGCGCCGGCGACCAGGGCCTCATGTTCGGCTTTGCCTGCACGGATACGCCCGAACTCATGCCCGCGCCCGTTATGTTTGCCCACCGCCTCGGACGCGAACTCACCAAGATCCGCAAAAGCGGACGCGTCGATTGGCTGCGTCCCGACGCCAAATCCCAAGTCTCCGTCCGCTACGTGGATGGCAAACCCCGCGAGATCACGGCGGTGGTTGTTTCGACCCAGCACGCGGCCGGCATAACCCACTCCGCCCTCGAAAAATTCATCATCGAGCAGCTCATCAAAAAAGTGCTGCCCGCCAAGCTCCTCACCAAGAAAACGGAGTTTCTTGTCAATCCCACCGGCAACTTTGTCATCGGCGGACCGCAAGGTGACGCCGGTCTCACCGGTCGCAAAATCATCGTCGACACCTACGGCGGCATGGGTCGCCACGGCGGCGGCGCCTTCAGCGGAAAAGACCCCAGCAAAGTGGACCGCAGCGCCGCCTACATGGGCCGCTGGGTGGCCAAAAATATCGTCGCCGCCGGTCTGGCCGACCGAGCCGAAATCCAGTTCGCCTACGCCATCGGCTATCCCAAGCCGGTTTCCGTCACCATCGACACCTTCGGCACCAGCAAAATCAGCGAGAAACAACTCGAGCGCGCCGTGCTTGACACCTTCAGCTTCAAACCCGCCGACATCGTCAAGCAACTCAATCTGCTCCGCCCGATCTACGGCAAAACCACCAACTACGGCCACTTCGGCCACAAATCCGGCCTCCTCTGGGCTCCGTGGGAGGACACCTCCAAAGCCAAGGAGCTCCGCCGTAAGGCCGGGTTGAAATAATTCCATCCGAAACAACAACACCAGTCGTTAAAACTCCGATCACTCAAAAACCATGAGCACCACCACTATTACACCCACCAAAGTCGCCAACGACTTCAAAGTTGCCGACATCAGCCTTGCCGAATGGGGCCGCAAAGAAATCGAAATCGCCGAGAAGGAAATGCCCGGCCTGATGGCCATTCGCGAAAAATACGCAAAAGAAAAGCCGCTAAAGGATGTCCGCGTCACCGGCTCCTTGCACATGACCATCCAGACCGCCGTTCTCATCGAGACGCTTGTCGATCTCGGCGCGGACGTCCGCTGGGCCAGCTGCAACATATTCTCCACGCAGGACCAAGCCGCCGCAGCCATTGCCGCCGCCGGCATTCCCGTCTTTGCCTGGAAAGGTGAAACTCTCGAGGAATATTGGGACTGTACATGGAAAGCCATCGTCAGCCCCGAGGGCAAGGGCCCGCAGCTCGTCGTCGATGACGGCGGGGACGTTACCCTCTTCCTTCACAAAGGCTATGAGCTGGAAGAAGGCGACGATTGGGTCAATACCCCTTCCGGCAGCCACGAGGAAAAAGTCATCAAAGACCTCCTCAAGAAAATCCACGCCGAGAACCCCTACATCTTCCACGAGCTGGTGAAGGACTGGAAAGGCGTCTCCGAAGAAACCACCACCGGCGTCCATCGCCTCTACAAACTCCAAGAACTCGGCAAGCTCCTCGTCCCCGCATTCAACGTGAACGACTCGGTCACCAAGTCGAAGTTCGACAACCTCTACGGCTGCCGTCACTCGCTGGTCGACGGACTCAACCGCGCCCTCGACGTCATGATCTCCGGCAAAGTTGCCGTCGTCTGCGGCTACGGTGATGTCGGCAAAGGCTCCGCCCAGTCGCTCCGTGGCCAGGGCGCACGCGTCATCGTCACCGAAATCGACCCGATCAACGCCCTGCAGGCCGCGATGGAAGGCTTCGAAGTCACCACGATCGAGGACACTCTCGGCCGCGGCGACATCTACATCACCACGACCGGCAACAAAGACGTCATCACTGCCGACCACATGGCCAAGATGAAAGACCAAGCCGTCGTCGCCAACATCGGTCACTTCGACAACGAAATCCAAGTCGATAAATTGAACACTCTGCCCGGTGTAAAAAAGGTCAACATCAAGCCGCAGCTCGACAAATACGTCTTCGCCGATGGCCGCGAGATTTTCATGCTGGCCGAAGGACGCCTCGTCAACCTCGGCTGCGCCACCGGCCACCCGAGCTTCGTCATGAGCAACAGCTTCAGCAACCAGACGCTGGCCGCGCTCGACCTGTGGAAGAACAAGGACATCTATAAGCCCGCCGTTTACGTCCTGCCCAAGAAACTCGACGAAGAAGTGGCCCGCCTGCACCTCGAGAAGATCGGCGTCAAGCTGACCAAGCTGACCAAAGATCAGGCTGAATACCTCGGTCTCCCGATCGAAGGCCCCTACAAGCCCGAGCACTACCGCTACTAAGTCGAGCGAACTTCACAAAAAAGCCGCCCGGACTCGCCGGGCGGCTTTTTTCGTTTTACAATGACTGGTCATGTCCCCATCGCCCACACGCTATGATTCCATGAATTACCGCCGCTGCGGACGCAGCGGACTCAAACTTCCGGCCATTTCCTTGGGGCTGTGGCACAACTTCGGAGGCGTTGATGATGTCGCGAATGCGCGCGCCATGGTTCTGCGGTCATTCGATGCCGGCATCACACACTTTGATCTGGCCAACAATTACGGACCGCCTCCCGGCAGCGCGGAAGAAAGCTTCGGCCGCATTTTGCAGGAGGATCTCTTTGCCCATCGGGATGAACTCATCATTTCGACCAAAGCCGGTTACCGCATGTGGCCCGGCCCTTACGGCGAATGGGGCTCACGCAAATACCTTCTGGCCAGCCTCGACCAAAGCCTGAAGCGCATGGGCCTCGATTACGTGGACATCTTCTACAGCCATCGTCCCGACCCGGATACGCCACTTGAGGAAACCGTCGGGGCACTCGTCTCCGCGGTGACATCGGGGAAGGCGCTTTATGTTGGTCTCTCCAGCTACGATGCCGAGATGACTCTCCGGGCGGCCCAATTGCTGCGTGCAGAGCGCGTCCCACTCCTCATCCATCAACCGGTCCTCAATCTTCTCAACCGCTGGGTAGAGGATGGCTTGTCGGACGTCCTCCAGCGGGAAGGTATCGGCTGCATTCCATTCAGCCCGCTGGCCCAAGGCCTGCTCGCCGGCCGCTACAACAACGGCATCACCCCCGATTCCCGAGCCGCCAAGCCCGAGGGCTTCCTGCGGCCCGACCAAGTCACCGACGAAAAACTGCGCTGCAGCCGCGCCCTTGCCGAGATCGCCGCCGCCCGCGGCCAATCGCTCGCCCAGATGTCCATTGCTTGGCTCTTGTCCAAACCCTACGTCACATCTGTTCTCATCGGGGCGAGCAGGGTGGCACAAATCGAAGACAACCTCGGCGCCTTGCCCAACACGTCATTCGCCAGCGCAGAACTCGCCGCCATCGACCAGGCCTGCGCTCTCTGATCTTTCAGCGCGAAAAGCGAAAAAAATCCACCGCCGTGCGCTCGGTGTCGGCGGCAACTTTTTCCAGCGGCTCGCCACGCAGTTCGGCGACTTTGTCGGCAACTTGCCGGGCGAAGGCCGGTTCGCATCGCTTGCCACGATGAGGAACCGGCGCAAGATACGGGCAATCGGTTTCGATCATATAACCATCGGCGGGCACGGACCGTGCCGTCTCCTGAACCAAGGCGGCATTTTTGAAGGTCACGATGCCGGTGAATGAAACGAGATGCCCCAGCTGGTGCAAATCGGCCGCATCTTCGGGTGCTCCGCCAAAGCAATGGAACACGGCCCTCAGTTTGCCGGTGTAAGGTTGCAAAAGATCGAGCGTGTCTTCCCAAGATTCACGCTGATGGATCACGACGTTGAGTCCGAGTTCCACCGCAAGGTCGAGTTGGGCGCGAAAGGCTTCACCTTGCGCGGCCTTAGCGGCGCCGTCGGCAATGGCTGCTTCGGTGGCCTCTGCCGTGCTGGCTTGGAGCGCGCTGAAGACAGCTTCGTCTTTGCGGGAAGAGATATGCTTGCCGGGCAAATGATGGTAATCCATCCCGGTTTCGCCGATGGCCACAACTTTCGGATGACGGGCGAGAGCAGGCAACTCCTCGAGGAAATCCAAAGCCCCGGGCTCCTGCGCGGAGCAAGGATGCAAGCCAACGACGGCGTGGATTTGCGGGTGCGCATCCGCCAGGGCAATCGCCCGACGGCAACTTTCCGCATCGGTGCCGATCGTGATGATTCGGTGCACGCCAGTAGCGGCCGCACGGGCCAGCACGGCGTCGAGATCGGCGACAAAATCCGGAAAATCCAGATGGGCGTGCGTGTCCGTGAGCACGGCTTGATTTTACCAGCGCACCACCGCCGAGGCCCAAGTGAGGCCACCGCCGAAAACAACCATCAGAATGTGGTCGCCGCGTTTGATCCGACCGCTGCGCTGCGCTTCATCAAGGGCGATGGCCACGGCTGCCGCCGAGGTGTTCCCGTATTCGTTCAAATTCACGAAAAAGCGATCCATCGGAACATGCAATTTGGCCGCAATAGTTTCGATGATGCGCAGGTTTGCTTGGTGCGGGATGAAGCACTCGATGTCATCCACCGTCAACCCGGCGCGCTCGATCGCCTCTTTCGAGGCGGACATCATGCTCTGCACGGCGTGACGGTAGACTTCACGGCCGGCCATTTTCATGGTGTTGAGCTTGCTGTCCACATTCTCCGACGTGAGCGGAAGGCGCGAGCCACCACCCGGGACATTGAGGATTTCATCCAGCGAGCCATTGCTGCCCGAATAGACCGAAAGAATCTCCCCCGCGCCGTTCCCGGCCGGCTGCAAGACGGCCGCCCCAGCGCCGTCGCCGAACAACACGCACGTATTGCGGTCGGTCCAGTCGATGACGCCGCTCACTTTGTCCGCACCGATGACCAGCACGTTCTCCGCGGAGCTGCTGGCGATGGCGTTGCGCGCGATGTCCAAGCCGTAAAGAAAGCCCGAACAAGCCGCGGAAATATCGAAACAGGTCGCTTTGGCCGCCCCGAGAGCTTTCTGCACGAGACAGGCGGTCGAAGGAAAAAACATGTCGGGCGTGAAGGTCGCCACGATGATGAGATCCAGATCAGACGCGGCCACCCCCGCATTTTTCAGGGCTTCATTGGCTGCCTTGATGGCCAGATCACTGGTCGCCTCGTCCGGCGCGGCGATGCGGCGCCTTTTGATACCGGTGCGCTCGGTAATCCATTCGTCGCTCGTGTCAACGATGCGCTGGAGATCTTGGTTGGTGAGAACTTTTTCGGGAACGTATTTGCCCGTTCCAGTGATGGCGACCGGACGGAGTTTCTTGGCGGACTCTTGGCTCATTAGCGGGCGTGAAAGGCGGCGATTTCCTCGACGATGTGCGGGTTGATCTTCGTCTTGATCGATTCCATGGCCACCCGAACGGCGTTTTTGATGGCCTTGGGGCTACTGGAACCATGGGCGATGATGCAGATGCCATCCACCCCGAGGAGCGGGCTGCCGCCGTATTCCTCATAGTTGGTCTTTTTCTTGATCGTCTGGAAGGCCCCTTTAGCCATGATTGCGCCGGCCAGACGCAAAGGTGTTTTTTTCAACTCGTTTTTGAGCCAATGGAAAACAGCCTCGGCCGTGGCCTCGCAAGACTTGAGGACGACATTGCCGGTAAAGCCGTCACACAAGACCACTTCAACCGGATTCTGGAAAAGGTCGTGCCCTTCGATGTTGCCGCGGAAATTGAGTCCGCTGGCGCGGAGAAGCTTGAAGATTTCTTTGGTGAATTCGCTGCCTTTGACATCTTCGCCTCCGATAGACATCAGACCGATAGCCGGATTTTCGTAACCGAGAACGTAGCGCGAAAAAACCGCGCCCATGATCGCGTATTGCAGCATGTGCTCGGGGCGGGCGTCGGTATTGGCACCGGCGTCGATGAGCACGCAGACATTCGTCTCGGTCGGGAGGAGGGCGGCAATACCCGGGCGATCGATGCCTTCGAGCGTGCGCAGCTTGATCGTGGTCGCGGCCACGGCTGCCCCGGTGTGGCCCGCGCTGACCACGGCATCGGCCTGCCCATGTTTGACCAGATCGACCGCGCGGGCGATGGAAGAATCTTTTTTGCGACGCACGCCCTCGACCGCAGTTTCGGACATTTCCACGACTTGGGTGGAATGGACGATCTCGATGCGGGCGTCGTGACAGCGATGCTTGTCGAGTTCCGCCCGGATACGCGACTCGTCACCGACCAGGTAGAGTTTCTCGAGATTGCCGAATTCCCGGATAGCCAGAACAGCACCCGCCACACAACTTTGCGGGGCGTAGTCGCCGCCCATGGCATCGAGGGCAACCTTCATAGGAGATGCGAGCCTTACGCTGCGCCGACCGAGAGAACTTGGCGGCCTTTGTAGTATCCGCAAGCCGGACAGGCGGTGTGCGAAGGAGCTTTGGCCCCGCATTGACCGCAGGTGCCGAGTTCGCCGGCGCGCCAGCGGTTGGCCGCCTTGCGGGTACGCAGGCGCATTTTGGAAACTTTGCGTTTGGGAACTGGCATATGAAATCAGCGTTTGAGTTTGAGCTTATCCAACTGGTCCCAAGCAGATTCCGTGGTTTTCTGCATCCCGCCGCCGGAAGCTTCCGGTTTGTGGTAGGGACAAGCGTGGCCGGGTGTTAAATCACATCTCGGGTGATTTGGCAAAGCCAATAAAATCTCCTCTCTGACCAGTGGGGTCAAATCCACCAATTCCCGCCCGTCGATTTCCACCTGCGTCGCGAAAGGGTCGACCTTCGCTTCATAAACAAAAGGCTGCAGGCAAGCCACGCAGGTCATTTCCACGGGAGCGATAACTTGACCCGTGGCAAAAAGCCCTCCTTCGGAAATTCCCACATCCAAACTGTAACGCACTGGGCCGGCTGACTTTGCCCCGATCTCGCAGAGATCAAGGAAACCAGCGTCCTCCTCACCCTCGACATGCTTGCCCTCGGGGGGAATTTGCTGGAGATGAACCGCAATCATTCCTGGACCCCTCCCCGGCGAAATTTGCTCCTCAATGCCTGCCTCACCGGCTCGGGCACGACGCCGGAGATATCCCCGCCCAAACGGGCCACTTCCTTGACGATGCGGCTGCTCAGGTAGCTGTAATCCTCCTTCGGCATCAAAAAAATCGTCTCCACCTCGGGTGCAAGCCGGCGGTTCATCAAAGCCATCTGGAACTCGAATTCGAAATCCGACACGGCCCGCACGCCACGCACAACCACCTGCGCCGCCTCGGCTTTGACGAAATCCACCAGCAAACCGTCGAGCTTTTTGACCTTGAGCCTCGGCTCATCCGGCAAAGAGGCGCGGATCAATGCCATCCGCTCGTCGATGCTGAACAACGGGTTCTTGCCCTCGCTCGGTGCCGCCGCCACGACCACCTCGTCAAACAGCCGCAGCGCCCTCCCGATCACATCGAGGTGACCGAACGTCACGGGGTCGAAGCTGCCGGGGTAAATGGCGCGCTTCATCAATCACTCCCATTCGATGGTTGCGGGTGGCTTGCTCGAAATGTCGTAGCAGACACGATTGACCCCTCGGACCTCATTGATGATGCGGCCGGAAACGCGGGCGAGCAGCTCATAGGGCATACGCACCCAGTCGGCCGTCATGCCATCGCGGCTTTCCACGATGCGCAAAGCGACCGTATTTTCGAATGTCCTCTCGTCACCCATCACACCAACCGATCGCACCGGGAGAAGCACGGCGAAAGATTGCCAGACCCGGTCATACCAGCCCGAGGAAACCATTTCGGCCTGCACGATCTCGTCGGCATTCTGCAGCACTTTCACCCGAGCCCGGTTCACCTCGCCAAGGATGCGCACGGCCAAGCCCGGACCGGGGAACGGCTGGCGATGGACGATTTCACGCGGCAACCCGAGCTGCAGCCCCACCTCGCGCACCTCGTCTTTGAAGAGCTGACGCAGCGGCTCGACGAGTTGGAATTTCATCCGCTTGGGCAGTCCGCCCACATTGTGATGACTCTTGATCATCGACGCCGGATTGCCGGCGATCGGCACGCTTTCGATCACGTCGGGATACAACGTGCCTTGGGCGAGGAAGCGGTATGGGCGCCCCTTGCGTTGCTTGACCAGCGATGTCGCGGCCTTCTCGAAAACCCGCACAAACTCGGTACCGATGATCTTGCGCTTGCGCTCGGGGTCGGTCACGCCCCGCAGCTTGCCGAGAAACTGCGCCGACGCGTCGATGATCCGCAGGTCGATGTGGAAATGCTTGCCGAAGATTTCCCTCACCCATTCGCGCTCGCCAGATCGCAGCAGGCCATTGTCCACAAATATGCAAGTCAGCTGGTGGCCGATAGCCCGATGCAAAAGCGCGGCCGCAACCGAGGAATCCACCCCGCCGCTCAATCCCAAGACCACTCGATCCTGACCGACTTGGGCGCGGATTTCCTCGCAAGCCCGCTCGATGAACGAGCCGGTGGTCCAATCCGGACGGCAGCCGCAGATACCGTGGACAAAATTTTCGATCACCTCGCTGCCGCGCGGCGTGTGGGAGACTTCCGGATGGAACTGCAACCCGTAGAAATTGCGTTTGGCATCGGCAATGGCGGCCGCCTTGGAGTTTTCCGTGGTGCCGACCACCGCGAAACCCTTCGGCAGCCTGGTCACTTTGTCACCGTGGCTGTTCCACACATCGAGCGACTTGGGCAAGCCGGCGAAGAGGGCATTCTTCCGCGTCACGCTCAGCTTCCCGGGACCGAACTCGCGTTCGCCCGAGGCTTCCACCGCTCCTCCAAGATCGCGCGAGAGCAACTGCATCCCGTAGCAAATACCGAGAATCGGCACGCCGAGCCGGTAAATGCCGGGGTCCACTTTCGGCGCACCCTTGGCATAGACGCTGGCCGGTCCGCCCGAGAAAATGACACCCTGTGCACCGAGACGCTGGAGTTCAGCCGCCTTCGTCGTGTGCGGCAGGATTTCCGAGTAAACTCGGGCCTCGCGCACACGCCGGGCGATGACTTGGGTGTATTGCGAACCGAAGTCGAGGATGACGATTTTGGAAGGCGCTTGGCCTTCGGAACGGCGCGCGCTCACTGGTAGTAAGATCCGTAAGAATCCGCCATGGGATCGGGCGAAACGATGCGTCCGCGACCGGAGATCCCTTCCTCGAATTTCTGGGTGACATCTGCTCCGGCATCATCCACCGCCGCGCAACCGGTGAAGACCAGCGCGGCCAGCGGGATAAACAATAATTTGGCCATCATGTTTTTCATGGGAAATAGATGCGGAAGTTAAAGCCCCACCCGGGGAAAAGTCGACCTCCAATCAGGCCATGATCGCGCGGGCGATTTCCTCTTCTTTGGCCTCGCCGAACAACCGATCGACCATCGCCAAGCCGAACTCCAGAGCAGTTCCCGCCCCGCGCGAAGTCATAATCAAACCGTCTTCGACCACCCGTTCGCCCGTGAGAGCCCCGGGCAATTCGTTCACGACCGATGAGTGCGCCGTGAATCGTTTTCCCGCCAGCAAACCGGCATCCTCCAGCACCAGCGGTCCTGCGCAAATAGCCCCCACCGGTTTGCCCGCCGCGATGAACTTCTTGGCCAACTGCGCCGCGCGTCCATCATGCCGCAGGCCCGATACCGCTGGCCCGCCGGGAATGAAAAGGAGATCAAAATCCTGCTTCCCCACTGCCTCGAGTGCCGCATCGCCACGCAATACAATCCCGTTGCGCCCGGCCGTTTCCGGGTTCGCGGCCAACGTGGCCACCACCACATCCGCCCCGGCGCGACGCAATACATCAACCGGCGCGACCAATTCCAATTCCTCCACTCCCTCGGCCAGCAGACACAACACACGCTTTTTCATGGCGGAAGTTTAAGCCCATCGCCGCGCGCGGCAATGGGGTTTCTTGCCACCACAGAAAACGCTCTTCCAAGGTCAGGCGCGGCGTCCTCGACGCGAAGACACCGCAGCCGCAACAGCCTTCAGTTCTTCTTTTTGACCGGTTGCACAGTCACCGTGGCTCGCGGCACGGCGTTGGCCTGCATGGCCAGACGGCGGATGGCGGAGTTGGCCGACGCCTCGAAGTCGCGTCGCAGCAAATCGGGATTCTCCTCGTATTGCTCGACCGTCGCGCCCTTGATACCACGTTCGGCAAAGGTCGAAAATCCTTTGCCCAGCCAGAGCAACTGGCCGTTGGCGTCGTAAAGTCGCCCGGTAACGCTCACTGTCGGCTTCATCCGGCCGAGACTCGTCGGCATCGGATCCAGCGCATAGCGTGTCAACTCCAACTCGAACACCGCGTCCGGCGGATTGGCGATTTTGTATCGCTTGCTGTCCTTCAGCTGCTCGGCAAAAACTTTGGAAATCATTCTTTCCACCTCGATCTCCTCCTCGGCCATGAGGTTGTTCATCCTCCCGGCCACCGCCGCGTTCATCGTCTCGAAGGGAATGTAGCTCGAAAGTCCGAAGGTCAGCGGCGCAATCCAGCGGGCCACCCGGCTTGCACGACTCTTGTAAGTCACCGTGCGCGGACTCGTCACCCGCGGATCCACCACCACCCGCTCGACCTTGGTTGCCTTGGCCAGATTCGGAAACTCGAGTTTGAAAAGACCGAGGAACGCCCCGCGCGAGCGGCGAGCGCTCAAGGGCTTCTCCGCCGCAATCACCTCTTTGCCCGAGGAAAAGCTGCGCGGCTTCTCATCCAAAGCCTTCACCCGCTTTTTGCCGCCGAAAAGATTCCCGAAAAACCCGCCCACAACGGACGATGGATCATTCAGGTCGGTAACGGATGATGTATCCAAACGGCTGACACCCGGAATGTTGTCCGCGCTCGGCTTGATCTTCTCGACCGGGGAAGCAGGAACCAACGACCTCTCGTTCTTCGGCACCACATCGGATTGATCGATCTTTTTGCCTTTGTCTATTGGCTTATCCGCGCCCTGCTCGTTGGGCTTCGAAGGCTGTTTATCTCCCGGTTTGTCATCTTTTTTTGCCTCGGCCGGCTTCTCTTGGCTTGGTGACTTTTCTTCGGAACCGCTGACGGGCTTTTCAGGATTGTCCTGCTTGGGTGTGGTCTCCTCTCGCGCAGGCTTCTCGTCCCGGGGCTTCAACTCATCCCGTTTCTCCGTGTCCGACGGACGACGCTCGTCAATCTTGTCCGGGCCACGCTCTTCTTTCGGAGTCTTCTCCGACTCTGTCTGCTCTTTCTCCGATTTGCCGTCATCTCCCCCGTTTGTCTTGGGACGCTCATCCTTCTCGCTCGATGGTTTTTCTTTTTCGGGTTTGGTTTTGTTTTCCTTCTCCCGCTCGGGCTTCTGCGGCCTCTCGTTCGGACTTTCCTCCCTCTGCGGCTTATCATTTTTCTCGGACTGGCTGGGCTTTTCCTTCTCCTCCCGCTCGGGGGAAGGCTTCTCCGACTCTTTTCGATCCTTCTCCGGCGTTGAATTGTCGTCTTTCACCCGCTCGGGGTTTTCTTTCTCATTTCGCTTGGGTTCTTTTGGCGGTTTTTCTTTCTCGGTTTTCTCGCGATCTGATTTCTGTTTTTCGGACTTCGCTTTGTCTGCTTTCTCCTTCTCGGATTTAGTGCGGTCCGGATCTTGGTTTTTCTTGCCGCCGGGCCCGAGCCCTTGTCCCGCTCCTTGCCCCGGACCTTCGCCGTCGCCAGGACCACCCGCTCCGCGGCCGGTTCCCTCAACTTGGTTGGCTCCACCGCCCGTGTTGGCTCCACCTCCGGTCTTGCTCGTCTTGGATGTCGATTCGTTCTTGGTTTTCGTGGCAGTGTTTTTTTGGCCCGGACCCAGTCCCTGCCCGGCCCCTTGCCCCGGACCTTCGCCGTCTCCAGGCCCACCCGCTCCTCGGCCGGTGCCTTCGACTTGGTTGGCGCCGCCACCAACATTCGCACCCGACTGGGCGCTGGCCTTGTCCGTTGTGCAAAGAACCAAGCAACTGAGGGCAAACAGGAGCAATTTTGAAGCAATTTTCATAGGGTGGGAGAGTCGTTAACGGTGCGCGAAAAAAGCAGGATACCGCACCCTTGCCAACACCTTAGTTACAACGCTTCCCGCCGAAAACTCGCGCCTTGTGACCGCTCCTCGTGCGCATAACCTTTGAGGGGATGGAAAACCTCGCCGAATACCTCAAAGTCTTCATTGCCATTTACGTGCTGGTCAATCCCCTCGAGGGCATCCCGATCTATCTCGCCCGC
>JBIJDZ010000034.1:0-21294 GCA_044343805.1 Chthoniobacterales bacterium
GACCCCGTACAGATCCGCGCGGCGGTCGAACTCAAAGCCGAATTCATCGAATTGCACACCGGTGCTTTTGCCAATGCCACCGGCTCAGAGAGGGTCGCTGAGCTGCGACGCTTGGCGGATGGCGCGCTTCTCGCATACGAACTCGGTGTGCGAGTCAACGCCGGGCATGGTCTCAACTACCTGAATGTCCATGAGATCTTTGCCGTTCCCCACCTCGAGGAACTCAATATCGGACACGCGATCATCTCGCGCGCACTGGTTGTAGGACTTTCCTCCGCTGTCGCTGAAATGAAAACTCTCTGCAAATCTTACCGCGGCTGAACGGAGGCCACATCTAGGACGATCTGGGCTTTCAAATCTTCCAAGGAAACGAATTTTTTTTCTCCACGCAAGAAACGGAGAAATTCCACCTCAAGGTTCATACCATAGAGGTTGCCTTGAAAATCGAGAAGATGCACCTCAAGCACCCTCGTGCCGCTATTAACCAAAGTTGGACGTATCCCGAGGTTGGCCACCGCCCTGTAATCAGCACCACCAATGATCACCCGCGATTCGTAGACACCATCGGGCGGCAGTTGTAATCCTGCGGTTTCGACATTTGCCGTGGGCCATCCAATCTGCCGCCCGGTTTTGCGCCCCTCGATCACAGCCCCCATCACGGCATAAGGGCGCCCGAGTGCGTCGCGGGCAAAATCCAAGTCGCCACGCGCCACAGCCAATCGGATGGCCGTGCTGGAAATGACTTCATCACGAATCTTCACCGCCGTAATCCCGTCAACCTCAAAGCCATTCTCCACCCCCACCCTCTGCAAAAACATGACATCGCCCATCCTTCCACGGCCAAATCGCCACTCAGCCCCCACACAAATGCCCCCGAGCGGACGGCACACGCATAGCAGCTCGTCGACAAACTCCCCGGCTGTTTGCGCGGCTCGGTCCGCACGAAACGGCAGCACGGCAAGATGCGTCACTCCTTGGCGCTCCATCAGCAAGCCTTTGTGCGCCGGACTGGACAAGCGCAAGGGTGCTTCGGCTCGCTGAAAAAACATCATCGGATGCGGCTCGAAGGTCATCACAACCGCAGTTCCACCGGTTTTGGCAGCATCGGCCTGTGCCTCCGCTATGAGCGCTTGGTGACCGCGGTGAACCCCGTCGAAAATACCTATGGCCAGAAAGACCGGCCCGGGCACGGACTGCAGCTCCGTCAGTTCCCGGAGAATTTTCATTTCACTGCTCTTAAACCCCGCGCAAACGTGAGACCTCGGGAAGTGACAGAACGCGGGTTTTGATCTCATCGAACGGAAGCGCTCGCAACTCATCGACAGTCAGCACTCCGTCGACACGGAATTTACCGGAAGCCGTGCGCCGCAAAGCGCTCAGATGGCCGCCGCAGCCAAGCAGCTGACCGATATCGTGGGCGTAGGTGCGCACATAAAATCCTTTGCTGCAGACCACACGGAACTCCACATCGGGAAGAGCAATTTTGATCAGCTCATGCCCATAAACGTGGACCAAGCGCGGCTCGCGTTCGATCGTCTTGCCTTGGCGTGCCAGCTTATAGAGGGGCACGCCGTCTTTCTTGATCGCGGACACCATCGGCGGCGTCTGGTATAAATCTCCCTGAAACTTTCCGAAAGCCTCTTCGATTTGTTGCCGTGTCAAATCCGGTACCGGTTTTTCCTCCAAGATTTCGCCATCAGCATCCTGACTCGTCGTGGTCTTTCCGAGGCGCACCGTACCGACGTATTCCTTGTCCTCGCTCATGAGAAGATCCTGAATCTTCGTCCCGCGGCCTATCGTGATGATCAGCAACCCGGTAGCCAGTGGGTCCAAGGTACCGCAGTGACCGACCTTGCGGGTGTTGAGCACACGGCGGGTTATGGCGACGACATCGTGAGAGGTCATACCGGGCGCTTTGTCGATCAACAAAACACCGTCAATTGTGGATACGGACTTCATGGCAAACTGCTTCCAACACATTTTGTTCAGCCTCGTTCAACGGACCGGGCAGCCGCGCCCCAGCGGCTTGCGGATGTCCCCCGCCGCCAAACAACGCGCAAATTTTACAGACATCAAACCGCGGCTCCTTGGAACGCATGCTTACACGTACTTTTTCTCCCGCCAGTTCCTCGAAGAAAACCGCCACCTGCACGCCCTCTACCCCTCGCAGATGATCGATCAGCCCCTCGTTGTCCTCGGGCAAAACAGCCAGTTTTTCGGCTGTAGCCAGCGACAAACTGAAACTGGCTACCCGGTCATTGCAAGTGAAACGCGCCGAGTTCAAGAGTGCTTTGAGCAACTCCAGACGGCGGCGCGGATGGCTGTCATAAATCGACCGGGAGAGTCCCGGCACATCGACACCCTTGTCGACCAGGTCGGCCACGATGCGGAATGTCGCCGGGGTTGTTTTCTCGTATTGAAAAGATCCCGTATCGGTCGAAATCGCCGCGTAAAGATTGGTCGCGATGGCAGGCGTGATCGTGGCATCGGCCGCTTGGAAGTAATCGTAAAGAATTTGCCCTGTGGCCGGGGCCGTATCATCGATAAAGTTCAGATCACCATACCGGTGGTTGCTTACATGGTGATCAACATTGATCAATGCGCCAATCTGACCCGTGGCCTTGAGCACGCGGCCCAATCTTTCTTTTGTCGAGGTGTCGAGAGCCAGTAAGACATCGAAGTCATGCCTGTCATGGGGAGGAACCTCAACAAGATCGCACTCAGGCAGATAACGAAACTTATCGGTCATTCCCTCCTCGTTCCATACCCTCACATCTTTGCCGATAGACCGCAGATACAGACCCATGGCAATAACGCAGCCGTAAGCATCGCCGTCGGGTCGGACGTGAGAAGCCACAAGAATCCTTTGTGCGGCGTCGAGCGTGTGACGGATTTGCTCGAAAGTGGCATCCATCCGCGCGATCACGTTCCGGCCTCCTCGTTCCCGGTTGCGAGTTCATCCAGAATATCCAAAACTCGCGATCCCCGTTCGATAGATTCGTCCAAACGGAAACGCAAATGCGGCGTGAACTTCAAAACGACACGCTTCGAGCATTCGGCCTGCAAGACCGCGCGGTGCTGCTCGAGCCTCTCGAGCACAAGTTTCTGCTGAGACGCCGTGCCGAGAATACCCACATGTACCGTGGCATTGCGCAAATCAGGCGAAACATCCACGGCATTTACGGTGATCAAAGCCCCATCTGCCGGCACTTCGCGCAGGATGATCACACTGAGTTCGCGTTTGAGAATTTCGGCGACGCGGGCCAGACGGTGTTTCATATCGTCAATAAATAAGTAACGGCCGTGACGGGAGCAGCCCCGCCCGCCCGACTACTCGAGCTTCTGCGCAACTTTCTCGAGCGTGTAGCATTCTATGATATCACCCGGTTCGTATTCCGAATAATCACCGAGCTTGATACCACATTCGAAGCCGTTGCGCACCTCTTTGACGTCGTCCTTGAAACGGCGCAGCGTCGAGATACCGCCATCATAGATCGGTTGCTTGCGTCGCAGCACACGGGCGCGGGCAGTGCGTGTTATACGACCGTCCGTAACCATACAACCGGCAACCATACCCTTGGTGAGATCGAAAACCTGACGTACTTCTGCATGACCGATAACCGCCTCGCGCAGCTCCGGATCAAGCAAGCCGGCCATGGCCTCTTTGATCTGGTCGATCATCTCGTAAATAATGCTGTAAAGTTTGATTTGCACACCTTCACGTTTGGCGGCATTGGCAGCACTGTTTTCCACCTTCACACCGAAACCCACGACAATTGCGTCAGAAGCGGTGGCCAAGAGGATGTCGGACTCGCTGATCGGACCGACCGCGGAGTGGATAATGTTGAGATCAATCTGCTTGGCTTTGATGTCGCCGAGAGCCTGCACCAAGGCCTCAAGAGAACCTTGCACATCCGCTTTGAGGACAACACGAAGGACCTTGCGCTGGTTGTCGGCCAAATTGTCGAAAAGACTTTCCAGCGTGGCCCTCTGCGGGGCCGCCAACTTCTCGGTGCGCCGCTCCGCCAGACGCTCCTCGCTGAGCTGACGTGCTGCGCGCTCGGATTCCATGACCACCAGCTCGTCACCCGCTTGAGGCAAACCGTCAAAGCCAAGAATCTTCACCGGTGTAGCCGGGCCAGCCTCTTTGACGGGTTTGCCGAGGTCGTTGATCAGTGATTTCACCTTGCCCCATTGCAAACCGCACAGAAATGCCTGCCCCACTTTGAGAGTGCCCATCTTGACAATGACAGTCGCCGTGGGGCCGCGGCCCGGTTCCATCTCGGCCTCGATGATTGTGGCGCGGGCGGGAACGCGGGCGCTACTTTTCAGTTCGAGAACTTCGGCCTGAAGGTTCATCATTTCCAGCAACTGATCAACACCCGTCCCTTTCGTGGCGGAAACGGGGCAAACAATAGTGGTGCCACCCCAATCTTCCGGCGTGAGATCATGCTCTTGGAGCTGCTGCTTCACCCGGTCAACGTTCGCCGATGGTAAATCTACTTTATTGACGGCGACAATGATCGTCACTCCGGCAGCTTTGGCATGGCTGATCGCCTCTTCGGTCTGCGGCATGATGCCGTCGTCGGCGGCCACCACCAGAACGACAATATCCGTAACATTGGCCCCGCGGGCACGCATGGCCGTGAATGCCGCATGGCCCGGCGTATCCAAAAATGTGATGCGATGCCCATTGTGATCCACGGAATAAGCGCCGATGTGCTGCGTGATGCCACCTGCCTCGCCGGCAGCGACGCGCGCTTTACGGATGTAATCCATCAACGAGGTTTTTCCGTGGTCCACATGACCCATGAATGTAATGACCGGAGGGCGAGGTTCGAGCTCGTCCTTCTTTTCGTCAATGACCGGCGCAGGCGGCGGAGCGACCACTGGCTCGGCCTTGTGGACACCGGCCCCGGCTTGGCGTTTTTCCTTTTCAAAGGTGAACCCGTGCTTTTCGCAAACCTGGGCCGCCACCGACGGATCGATGGTCTGGTTCAAATTGGCGAAAATGTTCGCCTCCATGAGGTCTTTGATGACCACAAACGCCTTGATACCGAGCGCGGAGGCCAATTCTTTGACCACGATTGGCGGCTTGAGATTGATAATTTTTTTCCCGTCCTCGCTGAGCTCCGGCTGGGCCGGGGACGCAACGTCAGCTTCCACATGCACACTGGCGGCAGAAGTTGCCTCCTCTGGCGCGGGAGCGGCGACCATCTCTTCGACCGGCTTCTTCTTGGACGGCTTGTCGATAAGGGAAACCGCTTCGGCCCGGGCTTTCTGCAACGACTGCTTGGGTTTCTCTGTTTTGGCGCTATCCGATTTAGGTGCTTGGGTGGTCTGCTTGTCCCCACGGGAGCGTGCCGCGGCAGCAGGCTTGGCGGGCGGCTTCGCGGAGGTCTTATGTTTGACGGGTGCTTTCGCGGGCATGAGCTTTGTTGTTTCGAGTGCGCTTAGGTGCTGGCAGTTGGTTTGTTGGCTTCTTGAGTGCGGGCACGTTCGAGAATGTCCGCGGCGCGAGCTTCATCCACGCCGATCATTTCCACTAGGTCGGCAACCTCCACCCCGCCAGCGACAAGATCCTGCGGGCTGAGAATACCGCCCTGCACCAGCTTGGCAGAAGTTTCCTCGTCGAGACCTAATTGCGTTTTGAAGGACTCAGTTGCGCTGCTTACTTGACTCTCGAAGGCTTGTGCTTTCGAAGCATCTTTCTCGATATCTACTTCCCAACCGGTGAGTTTTGCCGTGAGGCGGGCATTTTGCCCCTTCTTGCCAATGGCGATGGAAAGTTGGTCTTCGTCCACTGTGACCTTGACAGTCTTGGTTGCCTCATCAATTTCGATGGATTTGATCTTGGCAGGCTTCAGCGCCTCAACGACGAACTCTTTCGGGTCGTCGCTCCATTTGATGATATCAACTTTCTCGTTGTTGAGTTCTCGGACAATGTTTTTGACGCGGGCACCACGCATACCGACGCATGCGCCGACCGGGTCCACCTTGTTGTCGGCGCTGGCCACCGCGACTTTCGTACGGATGCCAGCCTCGCGAGCAATACCCTTGAGCTGCACTGTACCATCGGCAATCTCGCTCACCTCAAGCTGGAACAGCTTGCGTACGAAATTGGGATGACTGCGCGACAAGATGATTTGCGGGCCATCCTTGCCGGTCTCGACCGCGACGACATAAGCACGGATGCGGTCCCCGACACTATAATCCTCAGTGACCACGCGTTCGCGGGATGGCATGACTGCTTCGAATTTGCCGAGGTCGATAATGACGTCGCTCTTGATGAAACGGCGCACAGTACCGCCGACAATATCCCCGGCTCGGTCCTTAAACTCTTCGTAGATCTTCTCTTTCTCTACACGGCGGATACTCGACATAATCGCATTACGAGCCACGCCGGCAGCAATACGACCGAAAGCCGCAGGGTCAACCTCGACTTCAAGAGTCTCACCAACTTCCACACCGGGTCTGATCAACTTGGCTCGCGCCAGGAGCATTTCTTCTTGCGGGTTTGTCACTTTGTCCACGACAAGCACATTGGCGACACCGCGAATCTTGCCGGTTTTGGGGCTTATTTCGACCCGCAACTCACGGGTGTATCCGCCAAAGCCTTTGCCGGCAGCTTTGATGATGGCTTCCTGCATGGCTTGCAGGAGGGTTTCGCGCTGGATTCCGCGTTCGCGCTCCAGATATTCCAGCATGGTCAGCAACTCGTTACTCATGGTAGGTGTGTCTTTTTTAAGGATAAAAAAAAGTGGGCGTGAACCCACTTTTCGAAAGAAAAGGTTGTAAAAAATATGCGGCAACCCGAACAGTGTGTCAAGGCATGCGCGATGCAGGGTTCGAACCTGCGACTTCTTGCGTGTGAAGCAAGCGCTCTACCACTGAGCTAATCGCGCGATATCAAGCAGCGGTCTGAACCGCGAATGACATCATATCTGCCATGATGCCGCGTTGCCGTCAATCCGCTACCGCACGAGCAAACGGTCCCCTGCCGACAATCCCTCCAGCACGGGGTAAAACCCCTCCAACTCCTCTCCCAGTCGAACGCGCACATTTTCCGGTCCGGCCTCGTCAGACCGTATGCGCAGCACATAAGCGCCGCCGCCCTCCAACCGGACACAGGCCGTCGGCACGAACAACTGCTTGTCATAAACCTCCACCGCTGCCGACACCTCTCCGGCGAGACCACCGCGCAACTTGCCATCGGGGTTAGCCAGATCAGCTTCGACGCGAAACAAACGCGTGTCTTCATCCGACGCCTCCGCCACATGAGCCACCGGTGCCTCGAAGACACGTCCGGGCACGGCGGCTAGACGCAGACTCAACAACTTGCCCGGCGGGAAAGACGGCACATCGCGCTCGTTGACGTAAAATATCACCCGCAGTTTCGACACATCAACCATTCGCACAACCGGTTGATTCACATTCACCGCCTCCCCTAACTGCACGAGCCTCAAGAGCACCGATCCATCAAAAGGAGCCCTGATCACATGCCGGTCCAAGCGGGCTTTCGCCTCATCTTCCTCCGCATCAGCGATGCGCTCCTCCGCGCGAATCGCTTCGATCTCCGTTTGCGAGACGACCCGGCTCCGCCCGAGTTGTTCGGCCTGACTCAAGAGACGACGAATCTCCGCCAACCGGGCAACCGAACGTCTCCACTCGCTCCCGGCGATCTCCTCATCCAAGCGCACCAACTCCTCCCCCAGACTCACCCGGGAACCGGGCTCCACCTTGACCTCTGACACACGCCCCGCTACTTCAGCCGGGATATTAGAGACCAGCCAAGGCTCGGCCGCTGCTGCGTAGCGCCGTTCGCGCGTGAGTGACCGCGGTTCCACTGTGAAGATAAATTCCTCCCGTTCCTTCAAAGAAGCGCGCTCATCGTTCAAGCGCCGTCGTTGCTCGACCCGCTCAAAATAGCGCGCCACGACCGACAGCAGCACCATCACCGCCAATAACAAGGCAATGAAGGCCAAAATGGCGCGCTTTGAGCGACGGGCGAGCATGAAAAATGGTAACCCGCGGAAAGTCCCGCGTCACGCTGTCAAGACGGCAACCGGACGATGCACTCGATCTCCACCGCCATATTCATCAATTGCACCCCCACCGTTGTCCTAGCCGGGTAGTCGCCTTTGAAGAACTCTTTATATACGGCATTCATCTCGGCGAAATTCTTCTCCGTCAACTGCGCCAGGAATACGCGGCAACTCACCACATCTTCCAAGTTCGCACCCGCCCCTTCGACAACCCGTTTCATGTTCTCCAGCACCAATCGCGTCTGCACTCCCACCGGCCCATCGCTCATTTTTCCGGTCGAGGGATCCATCGGCGTCATGCCGGAGACAAAAAGAAAATTGCCGCTGGCGGCAACCGCCAGAGAGTAAGGGCCTATGGCCGAAGGACCGTGGAGAATCTCAGTGATACATTTGCGCATAAGCCTTCCTTTTCGCGGGTTCCGTCCGCGGTGCAAGCAGGAAATCCATCGGCAGCTCTCGGGGCACAGTTGACGGCTTTGGTGCTGACGCTGCTCCCGACCTCAGCGCCCCGCAGCTTTTCGACCGGTTTTAGCCGCCTGCCGCAGCGACTCGACTTCGCGTGCGGACAATTCCCGCCATCCCCCGCGCGGGAGACGCCCAAGCTTCAGCGGTCCCAACCGTGACCGCGTGAGCCGCTTCACCTTGTAGCCCAGCGCGGCAAACATCCGGCGGATCTGGCGATTGATCCCCTGCGTGAGCACCACGCGCAATTTGTTCGCGCCCTCGATGTGCACATGCATCGCCTTCGCCCGCCCCTCCTCCAGATAAATTCCCTTCAGCAACTTAGCCGTGTGCGCCGGATCGAATGTCCGGTCGATCACCACCTCGTACTCCTTCTCCACGTGACGCGACGGATGCGTGATGGCCTGCGCCAGCCCGCCGTCGTTCGTGAACAGCAAAAGCCCCTCGCTCTCCGCATCAAGCCGCCCCACATGTGGCAGGCTCGCCGCCTCGCGCGGCAACAAATCATACACCGTGGCCTTACCGCCTTGCGACTGTCGTGAGCTCAGACATCCCGTCGGCTTGTGCAAAATCAAATACCGAGCCTCCGCCGGACGCACCTCCCGCCCTCTGGCAAACACCGTGTCGTTAGGCTGCACCATCGTGGACAACTCACGCACCGCATGCCCGTTGATACGCACCCCACCACGCAAGATGATTTCCTCGCAAGCACGCCGCGAACCCAGCCCGCAGAGGGCGAGATAACGATTCAATCGCATGGATTCGTTCATAACAAAACAGGCGGCCGCAGCCGCCTGTCGATAACTCCGCATTGCGGCGGAAGCTGAAAAATCAAGCGTCCGGCTTCGTCTTCGGCAAACCGATCACCCGCTGGTCATCCTTGAATTGACCTCGCTTCTTGAGCAACTCCACGCGCTCGAACCGCTTGAGCACGTTGCGCTTGGCCTTGATTGCCCCCTGACCTTTCAAACTGCTGTGCTGACTCATAAGAAACCGTAAACTACCCGCTCACGCTCCGCCTGACAACCAAAAGCGTCTACTCCAAGCGAACAAGCCATTGAACTCGGATTTTTGTTTCGCCCCACCACCTCTGGACATTTTTCTTCAAGTTTCAAGCTTCCCACATCATCCTTCCATCCCGTTAAGGGGGTGTAGCTCAACGGTTAGAGCAGGCGGCTCATAATCGCTTGGTTCACGGTTCGAATCCGTGCGCCCCCACCACACTACCTCACACCATGCCATCATTCGACATTGTTTCCGAAGTGGATCGTCAGGAGATCCTCAACGCGATCGACCAAGCGCGCCGCGAGCTGGCCAGCCGTTTTGATTTCAAAGGCTCCGACGCGAAGCTGGAGTTGGAAAAGGATGGCAATTTGCGCCTCTCAGCCGAGGACGCCTCGCGGTTGAAAGGCCTGCGCGAAATCGCCATCAACAAGCTGGCCAAACGCAACGTCGATCTCCGCAATGTGGACCAAAAAGAACCGGAGATCTCGCCTCTCGGCCACGCACGGCAACTCATCGCCTTCAAACAAGGACTCGAAGGCGACAAGGCGAAGGAAATTTCGAAATTTCTCAAAGCATCGGGATTGAAAATCCAGTCTGCCCTGCAGGATCGTCAGATCCGTGTGACCGGCAAAAAGAGGGACGACTTGCAGGAAGCCATTGCTGCCCTGCGCGCCAAAGATTTTGGCGTTGCACTCAACTACACAAACTTCCGCGATTGAGCGGCGTCCGCGTTACTCACGCTTCGAGCAACAGCACACCGTAAGCCGCGGCAAAGCGGTCGCGGGAATCCAAACGCAGGGCGTACTCACTCGCTTGCGCGATGAGCATCGATCAAACGAATCTTGATGGTGCCAAGGCTATCGCGCAGCGGCGACGGTCAAATTTTCCTGCGACGCCAACGCCCTGAGCAGCGTGTGCGAATCGAGCAAAAGATCCATGCCTCGCCCTCCTATTTGGCCACCTTGTGAGGGGATACATTTCCGGTGCCGTAGATCCATACGTTGATCTGCTCGTCCTTCATCCAACGATAGACCATCGGCTTGCCTGCCTGGGCTACCAAAATGCTCTCTCCAGCGACGGCCTCCTCGACCAGCTTGGAAAGGTGGCTTTGGCCACGTGAAAATTGAGGATTTTCATGGACTTAGTTTAACCAACCCGAACCTCAAAAAATTACTTCAAATTGCCGCCAAAATCGCTGCGAAAGCTTTCGCCGGATCGTCGGCCCGACTGATTGGACGTCCGATCACCAAATGCGTCGCTCCGCCGCGCACGACCTCTGTCGGCGTCGCCACACGTTTTTGATCCCCCACATCGGCTCCGGCGGGTCGCACGCCGGGAATGACGAGCAGCGGCTCCTCACCCAGTTCTTTGCGCAGCATCGGCAGCTCGAGCGCACTGGCGACAAAGCCTCGCACACCGGCAGCAAAACCCATCTTGGCCAGGCGCCTCACTTGATCGCCCACCGCGCACTCGACACCGCAGGCGCGCAACGTCTGCTCGTTGGAACTTGTGAGCACGGTGACGCCGAGAACTGTCATCGCGTCTCCCGCTGCCTCCACCGCCGCCGCGCACATTTCCGGTCCGCCGCCCAGATGAATCGTGCAAAGATCCACGCCAAGTCCGCGGATCGAACGCACCGCCGAAGCAACCGTATTCGGAATGTCGTACAGTTTGAGATCGAGAAAAACTTTCGCCCCTCGGTCCTTCACAGCCTGTACGGCCTCCGGGCCCGCTGCGGTGAAAAGCTGCAATCCAACTTTGTAAAATTTAGCCTGCCCCGCGAGACGATCCATCAGGCGCTGCGCATCTCCGAGCGAAGGCTCATCGAGGGCCACAATGATTTCCGCTTTGCCGCTGTGCTTTAAACCATGAATCATGACGCAGCATGCAAGTCCGCGCTCCGGCCAAAATCAATCTCAACCTTCGCGTCATCGGGCGCGACGAAGCCTCGGGTTACCACGACATAGAGACATGGATGGCCGCGCTAAGCTTGGCCGATGAGCTGGAGGTCGTGCTGACCGACACCGGGGGCATCAATCTCGAATGCACTGACGCCTCGCTCGGCCCGGCGGAAAACAACCTCGCTTGGCGCGCGGCAGATTTGTTTTTGCGTGCAAGCGGTATCGCCCAAGGCGCAAAGATTGCTTTGCGTAAAAACATCCCGCACGGCGCCGGCCTGGGCGGTGGAAGCAGCGATGCCGCTGCCGTGCTCAACGCACTCAACCAACTCACCGGTTCTCCGTTCAGCATCGAAAAACTCGAGGAAATTTCCGCGCAACTTGGCTCGGACATTCCTTTTTTTATCCGGGGACGCTCTACCATAGCCCGCGGACGTGGCGAGCGATTGGAAGCGTGTCCCCTGCCACAGCCGCTCGAGCTTTTGCTGCTCAAGCCGCTCTTCGGCATCGAAACCGCATGGGCGTATCGTCAATGGAACTCCGCCGGCACCGTGCCGACTCGCTGGACAGCTACTCAAATTTTCGACGGATTTGAAATTTTCAACGATCTCGAGCGTCCGGTCTTTGCGAAATACCTTCTGCTTCCTGCGATGAAAGAATGGCTGCTCGATCACTCATTGGTCGCCGCCGCAGGAATGTCCGGCTCAGGCTCCACGATGTTTGCCATCCTCCGTGATGCACGCGGAGCGGAACAACTCGCCAACGAAGCCAAAACCTCCTTCGGCGAAACGCTCTGGACCGCCGCATGCCGGACGGTTGAGTAGAAGCAGGAAAGCTTCCGAAACTATTTGGACTTATCAAAGACACCCGCGCGGCAGGGCGTGACGTCCTCGGCACGCCGCTGCCTAAAAGTCTTAGAACTTTCGTGTTTGGCGTTAAACCCGGAATATCGCGCCGAGTTTTTTGCCGAGCAGAATCGATGCGCCGAAAATGCTCACGGCAAGGAAGGCCATCGCCCATACGCCGAGCGCGCTGGCCATGAATCTCCCCTCGCCAAGCAATTGGTAAAGTTCGTAAATCGCCTTGGTGATCGGAAAGTCGGACATCTTTTGCGCCAAGATCAATGAGTCAGACACCTCGAGCATGGCAAAGGAAAACGCCAGCAGCCCGCCCGCCAGCAAGTTTGCCGCGATCAACGGCAGCGTGACTTTGCGCATGGCGCGTAACGGCGGACACCCCAGATTCTGTGCCGCCTCTTCGAGCGTCACGCTGGTTTGCTGGAATCCGGCGGCGGCAGACCGCACCACGTAGGGCAAACGCCGCACGGCGTAAGCAATCACGAGAATCATCAACGGATCGATCGCCGGATTCATGAAGCCGAAAAGTTTCCCCTCCTGCGTCATGGCAAGATAGCCGAAGGCCAGCACGAGCCCCGGAACCGCCAGCGGCAGCATGGCCATTGCATCGAGAATCTGCCGCCCCACCAATTTGGTTCGCACGACGACGTAAGCAATCGCGACACCGAGGATCACATCAAGCAACGTCGCCAGCCCGGCATACTTGAGGCTGTTGCGGATTGAAGGCAGCGCGAGATTGTGCCCGAGTGCATTTTCAAAATGCTCCAGCGTCCAACCGCTTGGCAGCACCGATTGATACCAATCGGTTGAGAATGCCACGAGCACGACGCCAATGTGCGGCAGCACGGCAAGGAATGTCACCGCACTGAAAAATGCCGTGCAAAAAAAACTGCCGATCCAACCGATACGGCGCGGACCGCCTAGACTCGTCGCTTTCGCCATCATTGCGTACGCGGAGCGTCCGAAGATTGCTTTGCTGCCCGCATAGAGCAGCACTGTTAAAATCAGCAGCACCGCCACCAACGCGAAGGGAAACGGATTCCCGCCAATGTCCTTGATCCCGAAAAATATCTGAACCGAGGTCACGCGATTGAACTCGAACATCAGCGGCACACCCAACTCGGTGAAAGCCCAGATGAACACGATGGTTCCGCCGGCAAACAACCCGGGCATGATGAGCGGCAAGGTGATTTTTCGGAACTTGCGGAAGCCCGTGCACCCGAGGTTCTCCGCTGCATCCTCCATCGCCGGGTCCACATTGGCCAAGGCCGCGACCAAATTGAGGTAGAGAATCGGGTAAAGGTGCAGGGCGTTCAGCATGATCACCCCCCACAAACGGCTCTGCCCGAGCCAGTCGATCGGAGCCTCCGTATCCATCAACCCGAGGTTTTCCAAAAGGGCGTTGAACGCCCCCTGCTGACCGAGGATCTGCTTCACGCCAATCGCCCCGACAAACGGCGGCAATATCATCGGCACCAAAATCGCCGCACTCAAAATTCCTTTGCCCGGAAACAGATACCGGTCGCTCATGAACGCCAGCGGAAGGGCAATCAGCACAGCCAAGACCGTGCTGAACACCCCCATCAGCAGCGAGTTCCAGAGACCTTCAAGATAAATCGGATTGCGGAAAACCTCCAAAATGTAATCCAGCGTGACTTCGCCAGTGCCGGTCACAAACGCCCCGCGCAATGTTTCGGCGATCGGCCACAGGAAAAAGAAAAAGAAAAACAGGCCGGTGAAGGCGTAAACAGCGATGGAAAGCGGACGCGACATGGCTATTTACCTTCCCGGGCCAAGCGGATGGTTTCCCTATATTGGGCGCGAAAGCGTTCGCTGAGTTGCTTGGCCAGACGCACCTCGTAGATCCTATCCGCCGAACGCAGCGCGTCGTTGATCTCGCCCCGAGCGTCAGCCAACCCGACGCTGCTCAAGTTGGCAAATTCGCGCATCGCTTCGGGAGGAAATCCGGCTTCGATCAAGGCCCGCCAAGCAGCAGCCAACTCGGCGTGTGTATCCAGACACATCACGCGGATGATGAAAGTCAGCGGACGAAACACCGGCCCGGTCCAAGCCTCTTGATACGTGAAGTCTTTAGCGTCAACATAGGGATCCACTTCCGGGTCGGAACGAAAGCCTGCGTATTCCACGCCATAAAGTTCTTTGCGCAAAGGCAGACGCCGCAACGCATAACGCTCCGGACCGCCCGGTGTTCCCACGCGGAAGTTCCAAAGTTTTTGGCCCTCGGTGGACAAAACAAACTCGATGAACGCCGACGCTAAATCCGGGTGCGGTGCTCCGCGGAGCATTCCGATCGGGTCCACCCCCACCGAGGACCCGCCTTTCGGGGTAAAATACTGCAAGCGCGAATCTCCATTACTCAACCGGACCGCTTCACTTTGAAAGCGCCCGTAGAAATCAATGCACATACCTATCGCCGCATCGCCGAGCGAGACGTCCAGGGGCACCTTCGGTGCCGCATCGGTGAAATATCGCGCATTGGCCGCAGCTTTTTGCAGCAATCGTAGCCCGCGTAACCATCCCTCGTTCAACATGACCTCCTCGGAAGCTCCACCTTCACGCATGCGGTCCTGCATTTGCTGCTGGATCACCATTTCGAAAGCCTTCGCCGCCGAACCGCTTTTTGTCGGATCCGCCAAAGCGACTTGTTTGTAAAGGCGTGGGTCGGTGAGGTCGTTCCACGAAGCGGGCAGGCTCTGGATGCCGAGACGATTCAATGAATCGGTATTGTAGCAAATACCGAATGAAGCCAGACAGGTTCCAATCCACCGCCCCTCTTTGTCGTAAAACGGCTCACCCGAAACCATCTGCGGAATCGAGGACGCAGTAAACCATGCGGGTTGGGCCGACAAGATCCCGCAATCAATCAACCGGCCCGCACGGGCTTGTTGGATGAAATCGTAAGCACCCCCGCCGAAAAACAGATCGACGCCGATCCCTTCATTTGAAGCAAGAAAAGCACGGCGCGCCGCCTGCGCCGCATCATCGGTCGATGCGTCCTCCGGCAGCGCAATTCTCGGATTATCGAAGGCAGACTCGACCTCGCCCGTCCATGACCGTCCTGCCCCCTCCCACTCGCGACGGAAAGCATTGAGATATTCCGAATTCAAATAGCGGGCAATCTCGCTCGTGCCGCCGACCAAACGCCAATCAATTGAAACGGTGCGCCCGGTCCGTTCCCGATACCACTCACGGAAAGCCCGGCTGAATTCGTAGCGAATCGCTTCGTTGTGCGGAGTCAACACCACCAGGGTCTCGTCGCCTTTGGATAGCAAATCCTCCGCCGGTTTAAGCAGGAAAGGAATCCCCAGCACCACGGCCAAAGAGCCTGCGACCGCAAGGAAGCGTTTCATCGCCCCAGCACAACTACATCCTCGCGCGCCACCGTGGCGCAAAGTTCACCGTCCGTCTTTAAATGATCCATCGACGGATTCAGCTCGAGAATTTTCAGAGACTGCTCGCCGGCGGAAAAGCTGTATTGCGCGACGTCGCCCAGGTACATGGCAGCACCGATACGTCCGCGCACTGCGTTGTTGCCCGCCGCATTGACCACCAGCTTCCATGCTTCTGGACGGATCGAAAGCGTCACCCGATCGCCCACCGCCGGACGCCATCCGGCATCGGTTACAATGCCTTCGAATCGGCCGATCGCCGTGCCGACCGACGCAGAGACATCACCGGCCGATTCCACCGTGCCCTCAATGAAATTCGTCTCGCCAATAAAGTCGGCCACTACCCTTGATGTCGGACGCCGATACACCTCACCCGGCGCACCGATCTGCGCAATCCGCCCAGCCTCCAAGATCGCCATGCGGTCAGATATCGAAAGCGCCTCTTTTTGGTCATGTGTGACGTAAATGGCCGTAAGCCCGAACTCGCGGCAAACGCGGCGGATCTCCGTGCGCATTTCGAGCCGGAGTTTGGCGTCGAGGTTCGATAGTGGTTCATCCAAAAGCAGGCAGCGAGGACGAATCACCAGCGCCCGGGCCAATGCCACACGTTGTTGTTGGCCGCCGGAAAGTTGCGCGATCTTGCGGTCGGCGTAGCCCGCCATGCGCACCGACTCCAATGCCTCGCTCACTCGCCGCGCCGTTTGATCCTTCGGCAAGCGCCGCTCCTCGAGTCCGAAGGCGACATTTTTGGCGACCGTCATGTGCGGCCACAAAGCGTAGCTCTGGAACATCATTCCTGTGTTCCGTTTGTGCGGCGGCAGGGCCGTGACATCTTCTTGGTCGAACATAACACGCCCCGCATCTGGCTCGTAAAATCCCGCAATAGTCCTAAGCAGGGTCGTTTTTCCACAGCCGCTCGGCCCGAGCAGAAAGAAAATTTCGCCCGGCTCGATACGGAAAGACACGCCATCCAGCGCGACATTCGTGCCGAATTTTTTCACCAAGCGATCAACCGTTACCGAGATCATATCAATCAACGGTGCTGAATTTGTATTTTGTCAATCGTCGCTGAGGCTGCCCCGGTCGAACCAGAATGTCGCCCAACTCGGGGTGCGCCACGCCATCGGGATATCCCTGACACTCCAAACAAAGACCGGAGTGAGGACCGTAAACATTGCCCGATTTTCCGGTGAGCGTTCCGTCGAGTGAAATACCGGTGTAGAATTGCAAATTGGTGTCGTTCGTCCGGATCTCAAGCCGACGACCGCTGGACGGGTCGGTCACTAATGCCACCAAGGAAAGACCATCCGCACCAGGGGGGCGCAGCAAGTAATTATCCCCATGATGAAGATGCAGATGCGGAATAACATCGCGCAGGCATCGAGGTTCGCGCAAATCGTTCGGCTGACCTGCAACGCATTCGCGACGTCCGCTAAGCGTCAGATCGTTGTCGGTCGGCACAAAATCGTCCGCAAAGATTTGCAAAACATGATCCTCGACTGTGCACGTTCCCTCACCTGCGAGATTGAAATATGTGTGGTTGGTTAAGCTTACCGGCGTCAATTGATCGGTGGTGACTTCGGACTCAATGAAGAGCTCGTTGGCTTCGTTCAGGCGGTAAGTAACCGCTATGTCGAGATTTCCAGGATAACCCTCCTCGCCGTCCGGACTGTGATAATGAAGTGTGACGCCGTCCGCCAAGGTCACCGCTTTCCACAGTCTTTTGTCCAATCCCGCCAGACCTCCGTGCAAGTGATTCGGCCCGTTGTTGATCGCCAAAGAATACTCCATCTCTCCAATGCGGAGCTTACCGCCGGTGATGCGTCCCCCCACCCGCCCGGTGATGCATCCGAAATAAGGATGCTCTTTGATGTAAGACTCCAATTCCCCGAAACCGAGAACAACATCGGCCGCTTTGCCCTCGCGATCGGGTACGCGGATCGATTGGATGATGCCACCATAGGTAATCACGGCAACCGACATACCGGAGCTGTTTGAGATGTCGAATTTATCAACCGATTCGCCGGAGGGGACACGTCCCAAAAGAGACTTAGCAATACGAATACTCATGCGTGCTCCATAACAACCGGTGACGGCCAAGGCGATAGCTAAGTCGCCGAAAAGTCGGCTTTTGCATCGCGGCACGGAATGCCATTCTTGGAATCATGGATTTGAAGCTAAGCGGAAAAATTGCCATGGTTGCAGCCGCCAGTCGTGGTTTGGGATTGGGCATCGCCCGAGAATTGGCAAGGGAAGGAGCCGTAGTCTCCATCGCCAGCCGGGACGCCGTTGCGATTTCAAAAGCAGCCGAAGAACTGCGTGCCACATCGGGTGCGACCGTGCTCGCGTGTGTAATGGACGCCGGTGTTGAGACGACGATCAACGAATGGTTTACCCGCACAACCGCGGAGTTCGGAGGTGTTGACATGCTCGTGACCAATGCCGGCGGCCCTCCTGCAGGACTTTTTGAGAATTTTGACGATGCCGCCTGGCGGTCTGCGTTTGAAATAAACCTGCTCGGGAACATCCGTATGATCCGCCAAGCGATGCCATCAATGCGCCAGCGCGGCGGCGGATCGATACTTGCTGTCACGTCATGCAGCGTGAAAGAACCAATGGATCGACTGATTCTCTCCAACGTCATGCGTTCCGGCGTCACGAGCCTTGTGAAAAGTTTGTCGGTCCAATTAGCCCCCCACGGCATCCGCGTGAACAACATCATGCCCGGCCGGATCGATACCGACCGCGTGCGATCGCTCGACGCCATGCGGGCCGAACAATCCGGCACCACCGCGGAGGTATGCCGGACTGAAGAGGAGCAGAAAATTCCGCTTCGGCGTTACGGAACGACCGAGGAGTTCGGACGTGCGGCAGCATTCCTGCTTTCCGACGCAGCGTCCTACATCACAGGCACGAGTCTCGCGCTGGATGGCGGAGCGTTGAAGACCGTCTGGTAAACCGTCAGCCGCCGAACACCCGTCCGCGCAGAGCGTTTTGCTTCTCTAGCAAGGCTCCGTAATCGAAATCCTTGCGCGGCTTGAGTTCGCTTCCCTTCTCGACCGGCGCACAACGCTTCGCCGCATCGGAAAGCGGCTGCGAGCCATCCGTTGCGGACAAAGCTTGAATAGCCGCACCGAGGGCCGCACCTTCGGCGCTCTGCATAGTCACAACCGGACAACCAAAAATATCCGCGCACAGTTGGCGCCAACCGGCGCTCTTGCTGCCTCCGCCTGTGAGACGGATCTCGGACGGTTTGACGCCGAGTTGTTCCAAGCGGCGAAGGCCATAGGCCATACCGAGCGTAACGCCTTCGATCGCCGCGCGAGCGAGATGGGCCGGCGTCGTATTCGAAGTGTTCATGCCGTACATAACGCCGCATCCCTCGGGCAAATTTGGCGTCCGTTCGCCTTGAAGATAAGGCAAAAACAGCAAACCATCTGCGCTTGGCGACACGGACGCGATCTCACGCTCCATGCGGGTGTGATCCCATCCGAACATGTTGCGGAAAAGCTCGGTCGCTACCGTCACGTTCATCGTGCAAAGCAGCGGCAGCCAGCGGTCATTGCTATCGCAGAAGGCGGCGATTTCACCCTCCGGATCGACAACCGGCGCATCGGCGCAGGCGAAAATTGTTCCGCTCGTGCCCAGACTTGCCGTGACGCCACCGGGTTCGACATTGCCCGTGCCAATGGCAGCCATCATGTTGTCGCCGCCACCGGCGCTTACGACCACTTCCCCGAGTCCCCATGACTTCGCCAAATCCTTGCGGAGCGTCCCTACCGGTTCGCGTGACGATGCGACAGACGGAAGTTTTTCCCGCAGTGCAGGATCAATCGCAGCGCACACGGCATCCGACCATTGGCGTTTGCGAACATCGAGCAACGCCGTGCCGGAAGCATCACCGTATTCCATGCGGAGTTTTCCCGTGAGACGGAGGTTGAGAAAATCGTGCGGCAGGGCGACATGCACAAGGCGCGTGAAGTTTTGCGGTTCGTGCTGCTTGAGCCAGAGAATCTTCGGCGCGGTGAAGCCGGGCAGAATGTCGTTGCCGATGAGTTCGATGACAGCGGAGCGGCCACCGAGTTTTTTCCTCATTTCATCGCACTGCGGCGCGGTGGATGTATCGCACCAAAGTTTGGCGGCGCGGATGACCCGATGCTGCGCATCGAGCGGGACAAAGCCGTGTTGCTGGCCGGAGACGCCTATGCCACGCACGTCTCGGCGGCGCGGGCCGAGAGCTTGCAGGACTTCGCCGACCGTCTCCTCGAGAGCCTCCCACCAAATCTGCGGATCTTGCTCGAGATGCCCCGGCGGCAGCCCCTCGACCAAGCCGTAAGCACGGCTGGCCGAGGCGATGATTTGTCCGCTTTCAGCGTCGAGGGCGACGGTCTTGAGACTCTGCGTTCCGCAGTCGATGCCGAGCGTGATCACAGGAACTCGTTGATGATGTTTTCGAGGTATTCCTGTCCGCCGGAGGAAAGCACAGGCGCAGGCTGCGACAACGCGACTTTCTCCAACTCGACGAGCGAGGCTTGGCCTTTTTCGATTTTCTTGCCGAGCGGCGAATCCCACGTGGCATAGCGGTTTTTGACAAAGTCCGCAATTCGTCCGTCGGCACGGATGGCTGCGGCAACCTTAAGGCCGCGAGCGAAGGTGTCCATGCCGCCGATGTGCGCGTGGAAAAGATCTTCAGGCGTGTGCGACTCGCGACGGCGCTTCGCATCGAAGTTGAGGCCGCCGGTTTTGAATCCGCCCATACCGAGAACGACAAGCATGACGTCCACCGCGAGGTAGAGGTCTGTCGGGAACTGGTCGGTATCCCACCCGATCAGTTCGTCGCCGCGGTTGGCGTCGATCGAGCCGAGTTTGCCCGCGGCGGCCGCCACCGTGAGTTCATGCTTCATCGTGTGGCCGGCCAGGGTGGCATGGTTTGTTTCAATATTGAGCTCGAAATGCTCCATCAGCCCGTATTCGCGCAGGAAGTTGAGACACGCGGCCGCATCGCTATCATATTGGTGCGTGCTTGGCTCGCGCGGCTTCGGCTCAATCCAGAATGGCCCCTTGAATCCGATCTTTTTCTTGTGGTCTACAGCCATGTGAAGAAACGCGGCAAGATGATCGAGCTCGCGTTTCATGTCCGTATTCCAAAGCGTCGAATAGCCTTCGCGACCGCCCCAGAACACATAGCCACCGCCGCCCAACTTGTGGGTGACTTCGAGCGCTTTCTTTACTTGGGCTGCCGCGTGGGCATAGACCGGCAAACTCGGCGATGTCGCCGCACCCTGGGCAAAACGCGGATGAGCAAAGAGACAGGCCGTGCCCCAGAGCAACTTCTTGCCGGTGCGCTTTTGCTCCTTGGCCAGAGTTCCGGCGACGGCGTCGAGGGCTGCGTTGGATTCCTCAAGCGTGTCCAACTCCGGCGCCACATCGCGATCGTGGAAACAGTAAAAATCAATGCCTGTCTTTTCGAGAAATTCGAAAAATACGTGTGCACGCTTTTGCGCATTGGCCACGGAATTTGATCCGTCATCCCAAGGCATGAGCGCCGTGCCGCCGCCGAACGGATCAGCCAGCTGGTTGCGCATCACATGCCAGTATGCGGCCGCAAAGCGCAGGT
>JBIJDZ010000035.1:0-20831 GCA_044343805.1 Chthoniobacterales bacterium
CCGGACTTCCAATCGTCCTCCGCCCTGCAATCCGATTTTGAGGACGGCCGACTCTCCTTCCTTCAGTCCCCCGAAAGTCACCCCATACAAGCCCTGCGGGAAAAAACCCTCGCGAACCGCGCCGCCTCGACCCACGGTTTGACGCGAGCGGAAAACTTCCTGGCTGCTCCCATCTGGACGCAGCAGCCACACATAGTAAAAAGCATCCGCATTCAAACTCGCCACCCGCGTTTCCAACGTCAGCAAATAGGGTTCGCCCGGCACCAATCCGCTCCCGCTTTTAGCCGTCACGGGCAGGACAAACTCCCGCCCGGTTTCGCCGCCGCCGGCATCTAGCACCAAAACCTCATCCCCCGCGGCGGCCAGCAAATTCGGACCATGCGGCCAAAGTCGGTCGCTTAAAAACTGCAACTTCGCAAAATCGCCGGTGCGCGGAATCGTTGCCGTGATGGTCAACACCCGGTGCCAGAAGCCTTGGGTCATCAAAGGCGCCGCCAGCATCAAAACATAAAAAACACACAGCAATTCAGCCCGAGTCAAAAGGCGCCGCCCGCAGCAAATCGCCAACAACGCGCCCGCCCCCAGCAGCATTAGAAAATAACTCACCCCCGGCAGCGGCAGTCCATACTCCCCGGCGGACGAGTTCATCCCCAGCCAAACGGTCGACCACTGAATCGCCAGCGCCATCAGAACCAACCCCATCAATGATGCCACCACCGAGCGCGCTGTCATCGCCGGACGAAAGTCTTTTATCGTATTGGGGATGCCAGAGTTAGAGTCGGGATCGTTTAAAGGTGAGGGCATGGAAGACGCGTACAAAAGCAGTTGCCGCTGCTCGCGCCATAGCAAACTATGCGTAGGCTTTTTTCAACCACGAAAACTGGGAAACCCTCAAAATTTCACGCGCCTTTCCGTGGTGCCGGAGTTGATGCAGAGGATGGAGGCCGACGTTTTGACCGGCGCGGCGCCCATGCCCTCCGCGATCCTCAATCAATCCTCCCCGTGCCGCCCAATGGTGCTTGACGAGCGTAACTACAGCTCGGACGTTTAACTTCAACCATGATTTCAAAAATCCCGGCGATTGCAGTCTCTGCCGTGCTCGGCACGGCAGCAGTTTTTGGCCTCGTCCACTGGATTACGCAACCGGCAAGCGCCCCAGACAAAGAGAGATCAGCTGCGGAATCTCCAGTCGTGGCGGCAACCTCTCCGGCAAATTCCCTGAGCTCGCGCCAGGGGACAACCCCCTCCGTCAACCCGCCAACTACCGCCAAGCCCAGAAAATCGACCGCAACGAAGACGATCTCGGTTGACGGTCTCGAGATAGAGTTTGACGAGGAGAATCCCGAGGCGGTCTTGGTGAAGATCGATAACCTCGCCGCCCGCGGTGCGGTAGGGCGCACGCCGGAACTCGCCATCGCCACCGCAAAGCTAGTCAATCTTGTTTTTTCGGAGTGGGCCAAAATTGATCCCGCGGGCGCGTTGTCGGCCGCCATGACCTTGAAATCCGCGGATGCTCGCAACTACGCCTTTGTTCAATCAATGCAAGTGTGGGGGCAGGACAACTTTAATGCCGCCCTGATAGGTGCTGTCGGACTGCAAGACCCTGCCGACCGCACAGTAGCCTTAACTACCCTTGCGGATAACCTTGATTACGAGCAGATTAAGGACAAAGAAGCACTGTTTGCGGCGATCGAAGGGTACATGCCACCCGGCGACGCATACGATCGCGCTATCGTAGGGCTTCTTAACAAATGGGCCAACCAAGACCCTGCCGCTGCTATCCGAGCAGCCATGAAACTCAGCTCCAGCCCTCTCTTTAACGGTGCCGCAGCTTCTATTGCCAGTGCTTGGGCCGAGGTTGAGGGAGATCGCTCAAAGCCACTCCAATGGGCCATGTCACTGCCCCCGGGCGAGGCACGCGACAATAGTCTCGAGAATATCTTAGGGACTTGGGCCATCGATGATCCAGCCGCCGCCGCCAACTACGCCATTCAGTCCTATGAAATCTTACCCTTCGATGCTCTGCAAAGCATCGCCCGGCGATGGAGCCTTTCTGATCCCCGACAAGCCCTCACATGGCTAAATCAGGTTCCTTGGTCAGAGCAGAAGGAGCGCCAAGAGATATTGGGCAATGTCATGGACATATGGGTTCGAAGAGACCCCTCCGCCGCGGCCAATGAAGCCCTTCTCCTGCCGGCCGGTGATTCCGAGGCAGTCATCGGCTCCATGTTAAATTATTGGGCGACGAAGGATATCTCCGCCGCCACCCAATGGATCACGCAAATCCCGGCCGGATCCACCAAGGATCGCGCTATCGCCGCCGTGGCCCCGCAAATCGCGAAAGAAGACCCTGCCATCGCCATCAACTGGGCCGCAGCCATTGGCGATCAAGGCCTGCGGCAGAAGAATATCGAAAGCGTGGCGCAGAAATGGCTGCGTCGGGATAAAGTCGCTGCTACAGCATGGATCTCCTCGGCTCCCATACCCGCGGAAACCCGCCAAAAGCTTCTCAAACGCTGAGATCCCATAGGCTGTTGACGTTACCCATCATCAACCTCAACCGCACCCCAACCATTCCCTGCAACGCCAATGGAAATAACGGGAGGCACTCGACTTTCAAACCCCGTTCGGGCTGATGCCCGAGAGGGTGCCGGTCGCTGGATGTGGCATGTTTGTCAAATCGGCGCAGGTCGTCTTCGCCGGATGGTCGTGATCGCGACGGTGACCATGAGCGCTCTTTTTCCTCTCGCCTCACTCCTTGCGGTATCCACCATGGCAGCCGGGATGGAAAACGACAAAAGCACCGGGCCGACGGCCTTCGTCTATGATCCGCTCTTCCTCGAGCATGATACGGGGCCGGGGTTTCCCGAGAGTCCCGACCGCTTGCGTTGGCTGACCGCGCACCTCGAAAGCCTTCCGCTATCGGGCCGATTGCTGCGCATGATGCCGGATGACGGCATCGATCCGTTACCTTGGATCGCGGAATTCCACGACAAGGGCTACATCGAGGCCTTGCGCAAAGCCTGCCGCGATGGCGAGAAATTCGCGGGGAAGAGTCCGGATAGTCCGGTTTCCGGGCGTTCGTGGGACGTGGCGGTACGGGCGGTCGGCGCCGCGCTCAGCGCGGTCGATGCGGTGATGGACGGACGCGCCCGCAACGCTTTCGCTGCGGTCCGTCCGCCCGGCCACCATGCCATGCCCGATTCAGCCAAAGGATTCTGCCTATTCGGCAATGCGGCGATCGCCGCCCGCTACGCGCAGAAAAAGCACGGCATCGCACGCGTCATGATCATTGATTGGGATGTGCATCATGGCGACGGCACGCAAGAAATGACCTACGACGATCCGACGATTTTCTTTTTTTCGACCCATCAAT
Organism: Chthoniobacterales bacterium; assembly: GCA_044343805.1. Classification (GTDB taxonomy): domain Bacteria; phylum Verrucomicrobiota; class Verrucomicrobiia; order Chthoniobacterales; family JACTMZ01; genus JACTMZ01. The sequence goes on from JBIJDZ010000035.1 coordinate 3,377, forward strand.
ATCCATTTTATCCGGGTTCGAGCGGTGCGGCGAACCATACGGGCGAGGGCCCAGGTAAAGGATTCAATCTCAACGTGCCCCTCGCCGCAGGTAGCGGCGACCCAGCGGCGCTCTCCGCCTTCCGTAACGAACTGACGCAAGCATTCCGAAGATTCCGGCCCCAATTTGTCATCATCTCGGCCGGTTTTGATGCGCACGAGGCCGATCCGCTCGGCGGGCTTGGGTGGACGAGCGGGGTTTACGGCCAACTCACCGGCATCGTGCGGGAATTGTGCCGCGAGCAAGGTCACGAACGCATCGTCTCCTTGCTCGAGGGCGGCTACAGCAAGCGCGGAATGACCGAGGGGGTGGCCGCGCACATCGAAGCGCTGGCGGAGTGAATCAGGTCGCCGGCTGGCGGTCGTGCTAAGCTCCTGAGATGCGCGGCATCCAGAGCGGTTCATTGCCGAGCATTGCGTCCACCAACTTGCGCATGAGTTGGGACTTCAATTCCGCCGCGCCCGGATCGTTCCAAAGGTTGTTAACCTCACCCGGGTCGGATTTCAGGTCGAAAAGCTCCCCGTAAGGCTGGTTCCAATACACCGTCAATTTGTGGTCGGCATCCACGTAGGTGCGCGCATGGATGGATGTTGGCTGGTGGCGGTTCTCAACCACCACATGGTCCCGGGCTTGAGTTTCCAGTCCTTTCCAGACCGGCCACTGGTTGCATCCCGTCATGCTCAAAGGCTTTTCCAGACCGGCCGCGGCAAGAAAAGTGACCGGCAAATCCACCAATGATTGCAAGGCATTCAGGCGCACGCCCGCCGGCAAAACCCCGGGCAGGCGAGCCAACATGGGAACCCGGATCAGATCCTCATAATGGAAGGGGCCTTTGGCCGTGAGTCCGTGTTGTCCATAAAAATGGCCGTGATCAGTGGTGAAAACAACCAGCGTGTTTTCGGCGAGTCCCAGGGATTCCAGATGGTCGAGAATTTTTCCGATATAATGATCGGTCATCGCCATCATGCCGTGATAGATCGCGAGATCCTGCGCTTTCTCTTCGGGCGATTTCAAATGAGTATGACAGCCATGCCCTAAATTCCCATCGGGTCGCTCAAAACGCATCGCACCGAAGTCCGGGTGCTTTTCCTGCGTTTTCCGAAAGTGCTCGGGGTTGCGGTCATGTTCGCCCGGCACCACCGCCGGCACCGTCACGTCAGAGGGATCGACCAAAGATGCCCAAGGCTCGGGAACAAGGTATGGCGGGTGCGGATCGAAGAAGCTTGCCCACAGCAGGAACGGCTGGCCGCTGGCGGCATATTTATCGAGCCGCGCGTTCGTCCGCTCGGCAATCCAGGTATTGTAATGAAACTCCTCGGGCAACGACCAAGCCCCGTATTGCGCGGGCGTGGTTCCGGTGGGCGGTTGAAAATGTTGTCGCCAATCTTTCAGTCCTTTCTCCTCCATCCAAACGGCATAATGCTGACCCACATGGGCCTCATCCGCATGGGGACGGCTTAACTCTACGTGCTCAAAGCCGTAGAAAGGCCCGTGAAAATTGCGCCAGAAATCGAGGTCTTGGAGAATGGGATAAGACTCCAGCGAGGTCAGCCCCGGAGCCTCTCGCAATGGTTGAAAATGTGCCTTGCCGATCAAGGCGGTCGCATATCCCGCCCGCTGCAGGAAATCGCCTACGGTCGGAATCTCCTCGCGCAGCTTCGTGCCCAACGACCACGCCCCGTGGGCGCTCGGCATCATGCCGGTGATCATGGAAGCCCGACTCGGGGTGCACGTCGGATTCGGACAGTAGGCCCGCTCAAACATCACTCCCTCAGCCGCCAGACGATCCAGATTCGGAGTTGATACCTCCGGATTCAAACAACCCAGTTGACTCCAGTGCTGCTGATCGGTCGTGATGAGTAAAATATTAAGCGGAGGAGTCATGGGAAAATAGCGAACAAAACCTGCTAAACATTCCAGCGATCACACAAAATAACAAATTCCGAATTTAGCTATCCTGCCGCTTCCGTCACAGACTCCTGATTTCGCAATTCTTCTCGAGGCGCCCGGGAGAGAAATCGATCGGGCAGCGGGGGCGGGTGTCGCTCTCAAGCTGGCTCCATGGCGGATGGAGGGCGCGGGGGCGATAAGCAACGCATGCCACTGCGCTTGAAGTAGGGCTTGGCTTGCACGGTGGGACGCGCAGGTTAACCGCCCATCTGGCGGAGTTTGTCGTCGGGCCAAGGAAAGACGGGGTATTTGTTGCGGCCGACGTTGATCAAAGTCCCGTCGTGCGGGACGGCATGGCGCATGATGACATCGAATGACGGCTCGCGCGCGGCCGCCAGAGCCGCCAGCAGGCGCTCGCGCCACGGTGGCAGCAGCTCGGGTGTGCGGAGCGCGAGATTGTCGAGTTCGCAGGGGTCGTTTTCCAAGTCGAAGAGCACCTCGTGGCCGGTTTCAAAGAACGCGTATTTCCAGCGATCGGTGACGAGGCCTCGCCATTCATGGTGGTCGAGGCACCAACCGGGCACGCCGACCATTTCCATCAATTGATAATCCACGGGTGGTGTGGCGGTTTGGCCGGTCAAGACCGGCGACCAATCGGCACCTTGCATCCACGCAGGTGGCTTCAAACCGGCGAGTCCCAGGAGCGTCGGGGCTAGATCGACGAGTCCGAACAGCCCGGGCAAGGGGGCATCGGCGGCAATGTGACCGGGTCGGGCGAACAACGCCGGGATGCGCACGGACTCTTCGTGGGGATGTTTTTTTTCAAAGTAGTAGCCGTGCGAGCCCATGAACTCGCCGTGGTCGGAAACGTAAACGAAGAGCGTGTTGCCTCCGCTGAAGCGCGGGTTGTCCGCGAGGGCGGCGCGGAGACGTCCGAGGTTGGCATCGAGGTTCTCGATCATCGCGTAGTAATCGGCGAGGTGTTGGCGCACCTCCGCCTCGTCGGCTCCCTCGCCGGCGCCGTCGTAAGCGGTTCCAGTTGGCTGGCCCTTCCACTTCATGAAATTGGCGGGCACCTCGAGTCTGGCGGGATCCAGTCGCCGCCATTTTTCGGGCACGGCCATGGGGAAGTGCGGGGGCGTGACGCTGATGGTGAGAAACAACGGCTCGTCGCGCTCGTAAGCTTCGAGGTAGGCGATGGCGCGGTCGGTGAGGGCATCGGTTTCGAAGCCTTCCAGTCGCTCGGGCTCGACGGCATCATCACGGTAAACCGTGCCGGTGAAGTGCTGGTTGAGATTCTCGAAGCCGAGCCAGTCTTGAAAACCCGCGCGGTAGTAGTCGGGCGTGCGGGTGCGTACGCCCCCCTTGAAGTCGCCCGGGTTGGCGCGCACGCCGGGCGGCAACTGGTCGGGCACGACGCCGCAATGCCATTTGCCCATGTAGGCGGTGCGATAGCCGGCAGCGCGCAGCTCGGTGGCGATGCTGGGAAAAGAGGCTTTGTAGTGATCGAAAAAGCCGGCCACCGGTCCGCTGTGGGCATGGCGCCCGGAGAAAATGGTCCCGCGGGACGGCGTGCAAACCGGGCAGTTGCTGTAGGCTCGCGCGAAGCCGGCGCCCTCGGCGCTCAACTGGTCCATGTGGGGCGTGTGCACATTGCGATCGCCGGCGTGGCTCATGGCCTGACCGCGGTGTTCGTCGGAAAGCAGGAGGATGATATGGGGCCGGGAGGGGTTCATCGTGGTTCGTGACGGAGAAACATTTCGCGGGGCGCGCCGGCTCTCGAGTTAGGCGGGGGGATTCAGGTAACGCGCGCGAAGAATGGCGGCTCCCTCGGCCCGGCCGGTGGATTCGAGACGTTCGATGTATCGCGCAATTCCCTCCAAACCGCCGGGATCGCCGGGGAGGGTCGAGCGGGCGTGCAAGGGTCCGCCTTCGCGGATGACAGTCCAGAGCGGGTCAACGCTGTCGTTCACCTGGACGGCCATTTTTTGCATTTGCGCGTCGTGCCAGCGGGCGAGTCGCCACGCGCCTTCGCGAAGGATTTCCGGATGGGCGGAGGCGACGTCGTGCTGCTCGTGAGGATCGTCGGCAAGATGGTAGAGCATCTCCTGCGGGAAGAGGTGGAAACCGTCGTGGTAGGTGCGCATGTAGAGCCAGTCACCCCAGCGCACACTGCGCTGGCAGACGTGGGCGCATTGGGAGATGACGATCTCGTCGCGACCGGTGGCCGCGTCGCCGGAGCGCACGGCGGGGGCGAAGCTGGTGCCGTCCCAGAGCGGTTGCTGTTTGCCGCCCAGGAGATCCATGAGGGTGGGGGCGAGATCGACATTGTAATGGAATTTGGAATTCACACCGGTCGCGCCGCCGGGCCATTTGATGACAAGCGGGATACGGCAGGTGGCAGAGTCGGCCGTGCCGTGTTCGCCGTAGATGCCGAGTTCTCCGAGATTTTCCCCGTGATCAGCCGAGATGATGATGACGGTGTCTTCGTAAACGACTGCGGATTTGAGTTTTTCCACTATGCGCCCGACATGATCATCGACGTAGCGCACGGCGGTGTCATAGCCGTTGAAAACGCGCCGCAAATCCTCGCGGTTCCGGATGCTTCCCGGGTGACGCGGATACCTCGGATTGGTGCGTTCGTCATACATTTCGAAGTCGAGCGACGTATGGGGACCGGTGAGTTTGTTGTGACGGGCGATGATTTCCTCGGCGTCTTTTTCCAGCCACGCGGGCAAGGGGTCGTTGGCGAAGGGCTCGCCGTATTCGAGCGGGGCGCGGTAAGGGGTGTGGATGTCCCAGAAGTTGACGTGCAGGAACCATGAATCATCGGCGGCATTGGCGTTGAGCCATTTGTCGATGTAGGGCCAGACTTGTTCGGCCGACTCCATGCCGTTGTCTCCCGAGTTGTGGATTTCGTTGAAGCCGGCGTAAAACCAGTGGGCGGCGTGGCGCTGGCCGAAGGGTGAAACCATCGCCGTGTGGTAGCCGAGTTTTTGGAGTTGGTGGGCGAGACCCTGGCTGAAATAGGTATCTCTGAAATCCCGGGACGGCCCCTCGACTTTGATGCTTGCGGCGGTGCCGCCATGGCCCACCACGCCGGTCTGGATGCCGAAGCGGCCCGAATACATGGCGGTGCGCGAAGGCAGACAAGGTGCGTCGGAGGTATGAAAATTGTTGAACCGCATGCCCTCGCGGGCGATGGCGTCGATGTGCGGCGAGGTGTTGCGGTGGTAACCGTAGCAACCGAGGTGGTCCGGACGGCAGGAATCGAGGTCAATGTAAAGAATGCGCACGGAAAATTAGGGGATGGGTTTGATGCGGGTTGATGTGGAGAATTCGCGGGCGAAAGTGATGTCGGTGAGGGCGAAGATCGGGGCCAAGAGCGGCTCAAGGCGAAGCGACATGATATGTCTCTTCATCTGCGTTTTATAAAGTAGATTTTATTCACCATAGCCCGTAATCCCCCGGGCTGACTCCCTTTGGCCAGCGATAGGGAAGCGGGGCATTCAGGTTCGCGCAACGTGAGTTCGACAAGACCGGTGAATGGATGGTCGAATAGGTCTTCGCGACCCGGGAGATCCAGCAGCGGGGTCAGCTGCCCGGCAAGCGTAACAAATATGGCGATCCGGAAAGCGCAGTTTTCCTCATGACCATCGGTGCCATGGGTAGAGTGGCCTGATTATCCAGCAACCCGGCGATGAACTGCGCCTGCAGCCGGGCAACGAACCCGCGGTAAAAATCGGCACCATCGCCGACACTCGGCCGTATCATTTGATTGTCACCTGCAGAACGCTCGGCTCCAAGCGTGGCTCGACGGCGTGCAGACCGCCGATCATGCGACTTTTCCCGGTAAGATGGAACTGGCATTCCGCAGCAGGCTGTCGCTGGGGCGCGAGTTGGTCTGCAACACCTTGCCGGTAGATTTCGCAATACCGCAATCCGTACGCGTCGAAGAATGGATCGATCTTGGTGAACCCGCAAAAAAAACCGACCAAGAATGATCACAACGCCATCATTCACGTTTAACCACGCTTCCTCCGTTGCCCCGATGCCCAATGAACTGGTGGAAAGTGTCTTCTGTTGCCTGAGAGTCACAAAACAACCTCTCTGGCGGCAAAATTTTATTCACCTACGGCCATTGAACAAGCATCCTCAACGCGCTACGCATCAACCTTTTTCTCAAATAACGACAACATATTCCCCATGAGTAACCACCGTTTTTTTTCTTCCGACAGCTTCTGGAATCAACCCATTGCCGAGTCCACCCCGACCGACCCGCGCAGCGCATTGTGGATCAGCATGCTGGAATGCGACAAACCACACGGCCTCTACATCAATCTCAGAGAATGGACGATACCGGTTTACGAGGTGAACGACCATACGCCGCTGGTCCAGATCCACCGGACTTTCGAGCGCCAACCAGCGACCAAATACGAATACAAGCATATGCGACACTTTTTGGAGCGCAGCCGCCACCGCTTGAGCCCGGAACACCCTTACGGTCACGGGCCGGGGTTCGGCCCGCTCATCCCTCTGCCCGCCCATGCGCGACCGGACGGCCAAGGTGATGCACACTTGGCCTTGGTTGACCGCGAGCGCGGGGTGGCTTGGGACATGTGGGCGCTTTCCCGACGCCCAGATGGCGGTTGGGAATCATGCACCGGCATGACCTACGCTTTGGATGGCAGCGGAGTTTTTGCGAAGCTTGACCCGGGGCCGGAGGACGGCGAGAGCGTCCACCTCTACGGGCCCAGCAGGGCTCCGGGCGTGCCCGCCATTGCCGGATTGATCATGCGGGATGAAATCCGCAGTGGGCGCATCGAGCACAAACTGGCCTGTGCCACTAACTTATCCGCCTACAAGGAATTCTGCGCACCAGCCATCTGGGGTGACGGCTGCACGCCCGGAGGCATTCCCCAAGGTGCTGTGCTGCAACTGGATCCATGCCTGGATTTAGACGCACTTCCCCTCGGGCGCGGAGGCAAAATTGTGGCCCGGGCACTGCAAGAATACGGCATGGTCAACGTTGACCACTCGGCCGGTCTCGCGCTTTACGGCGAAGGCCTGTGGCCGCACGATGACTCCGATTGGTCGCCATGGCTGATTGAAACCGCATTGGCGCAAATCCCCCGGGGAGCCTTCCGGGTGCTGGAAATTCCCCTTAGCACCCGCATGGGTTATGATTCCTCACACCGCCAAGCGGATTTTGTTCACAACAACCCCAAACTGATGTCCTTATGTGAATTTTCGGATTCACCATGTGCAAAAGGTCAAAGCGTGCTGCCTAAACAATAAATGACGCCGGCGCTCGCTCCCGTGAAGCACGCGCCATATTTTGTGATTGCTTGGTTGGGCGCGGGCAGGTGATGGCTCGGGGATTTTCGAGCCGGCGGCGGCCGTGTTTTGATGAGGTGCCCGGACGGTTCAGGTGAAATGGGGCGGCAGATTTTCGCGGGTAAGTTTGTGGATGGATACGGAATTTCTGGCCGCGCAGAACTTCGCACCGCCATGGATGTCATCGCACTGTTTCCCTCGTGCTGGGTTCCGGTATTGACCCCGGATTCGCCGGAATTTTTGACCGCGGTCAAGCAGCAGGCCAAGCCCCCAACGCGGCAACTTGTCCCATATTTGGCTTTGCTTGGGTTCGGCCATGCCGTATCTGGCAGACCTTGAATACGTCTTCACCTGCATCGATGAGTTGGTTTGAGGTGGCCCGTTTTGGAATGTTTGTGCACTGGGGTCCGTATGCGGTGGCGGCCCGCGGAGAGTGGGTGATGAATCGCGAGCGTATTCCGTTGAGTGAATACGCGGAAAAGTATGCCGCGCGCTGGAAGGCCGAGCATTACGATCCCGCGGCGTGGTGCGCGCTCGCCCGCGAGGCCGGGATGGAGTACATCGTCCTCACCACGCGGCACCATGACGGCTTTGCGCTCTGGGACACGGCCACCACCGATTGGAATGCCGCCCGCTTGGGACCGGGTCGCGATCTGGTGAGACCTTTTGTCGAGGCCGCACGGGCCGCCGGGCTCCGGATTGGCTTTTACTATTCAGGGGCGGACTGGAGTCATCCCGACTATCCGGGGCCTTTTTACCGCGATTGGCCGCAGAAGGAAGACTGGGCTTCCGAGGAAGCACGCCAGCGTTTCTTTGCTTTTTACCGTGAGCAACTCCGCGAGCTGATGACGCAGTATGGCCAGATTGATATCCTCTGGTATGACGGCTGTTTGCCCGGGCCATTCGACGGTGCGGCCGCCAACGCGATGGTGCGCCAGCTGCAGCCGGGCATCCTCATCAACGAGCGCAACGGAGAGCCCTGCGACTTCCGCATCAGCGAGCAGACGGTGAATCCGAAGCCGGGTCCGTGGGAAGCTTGCATGACGCTGAACGACAACTGGGGCTGGCATGCGGGAGATGCCCACTGGAAAACCTCGAGGGAAGTCATTCACCTTTTGGTGCAGTGCGCCGGCCAAGGAGGCAACCTTCTGCTCAATATGGGACCGATGCCGGATGGCCGCATGCCGGAACCGGCCGAGCGCATCCTGCGCGAGACCGGGAAATGGCTGGCCCGCAACCGGGCCTTTCTGCCGCGCTCCGAGCGCCACGGCCTCGGCTGGAACAACACGTGTCAGATCACCGCCCGGGATCATTTTCTTTATCTGCACTTCCACCACCAGCCCGGGCCGGAGTTTTGTCTGGCCGAGTTGCAGAATCGGGTGCGCTCCGCGCGATTGCTGGTCAGCGGCCAAAGCGTTGCTTTTACGCAAAAAGACGACCGTTTGTTCCTGACGGGATTGCCCGTTCCTTTGCCCGACTCACCGGTCACCGTGATCGAGCTGGAGCTCGATGGACCGCCGAAGCCGCTGCAGAAAACAGTGAATCACTGGATTCCCAATTAGTGCTCGCGGGAAAGTCGGCTGTTTCTGATTGATCAACGGCTCTCCAACAAAGAGCAGATCAGGCCAGTCATCGGGCTTCCGTGCGGGAAACTTCCCCGAATATCCAAGCACGTCATAACGGTGCCGGTTGTCGGTGATGCAGAGGAAGTTGGGGAAGTTTTTCACGGTTGGCGTCCTTTTGTCTGGAGGTCTGGAGAGCCGATGGAGCTGGGCTTGAAGATGTTGCCGCAGATTCACTCGATGGGGCGCGCTCCCGATTCATCACCCACTCGCCCCGGGCCGTCACGGAATACGGACCCCCCGTGCACAAACATCCCGAAACGAGCCTCTTCACACCAACTCATGGATTCACGCGACGCCGGGCGCAAGGGCTTGGCTGGCAGATCCTTATCCGCTCCACATGTAGCGAAAACTATGACGGAAAGCTTCGGCCGGACCCCCCAAATTTTTTTTGAAATATTTCGTTGACATTGCCAGCACCCCGGGAGAAAGTGGCGCCACGACTGGACAAATCCAACCCCTACACCCCCCCCTACAAACAACCCACAACCTTGCTAAAAACATGAAAACTCCCTCGTTCATCTTGCTGGCGATTGCTTGCGTTGCCGCTCTGGCGGTTCTGGCGCCTGATGCACAGGCGCAGACTACGTTCGTCAAGGCTGATAATAATACAGCTTTGAACCAAAGCGGCAGCTACACAAACGGTAGTGTCCCTGGAACAAACGACACAATTTTGTTCGGTAGTATTATAACCGCCAATCTCGGATCCCTGAATGCGGGTGGAATATCCGTCAGTGGTCTTGTTTACAGTAACGTCGGTCAAACTACTGCCCGTTCAATAACTATAAGTTCCGGGGATCTGACTCTTGGAGCTGGTGGTATCACAACTGCCGGAACTAGTATTAATACGCAAATCGGCTTCACTAGCACTAATTCGACGACTAATAGGATTATCCTCTCTGCCAACCAGACGTGGGACTTTGGTGGTATAGTGCGTTCTGGCACTATTATAATGCAAAGAAACCTTAGCACTGGCGGTAATTCTTTAAATATATTCTCATCTTCAACCAATACACTCGCACTTAATGTCACTAACTCCACCGGGGCCCTTGTAACTTGGGGTGACTCTAACACCACGATCGGCAACATTGCCGTTCGTGTTGGAAACGCGGCCAAAATCGCCTTACAGGGCAACAACAGCTTCAGCAGCTTGACCATCATAGAAAACAGTACTCTTTCAGGAAGTACGTTTGGCAACTTTGGGGAAAACAGTAACTTTGGATCCGGAGGGTCTACTAATGCCATAACCTTAGGCTCTACAAGCGCCAACTCTGGTTCAGGTACTCTCCAGTACACCGGAAATTCAGTTACCTCTGACCGCACTTTCCTTCGTTTGAACCATAATCTTAACACTAACGCAACTGGAATCATTGAGGTGACGCAGGCTGGACAAACCCTCACGCTACTGGGTGCCCTCAGTTCAAGTTCAGGTGCCACAGCAAATACTAACGGGTGGATATTAGGAGGAGCAGGCAACCTCAATGTACAGGGAGTTATTGATGATGGTGCCGCATCTCAAACAGTTTACCTCACCAAAAACGGCACTGGTCGACTAACTCTGTCAGCCGCCAACACCTACAAAGGGGCAACAACCGTCTCCCAGGGTGAACTTTTTGTCAACGGCAGTACGCACAGCAATAGTGTTGTCACGGTTAATGAAGGAGCGACTCTGGGTGGTAACGGTACCATCGGCGGTGCGACGACCATCAATGGTAACCTGCAGCCCGGCAACAGCCCCGGCATTTTGACCTTCGAATCCGACCTCACGCTCACGTCAACTGCGGCTACCACCATGGAGATCAATGGCCTGACCCGGGGTACAGATTATGATGGAATCGACGTCGGCTCTCTGCTTACCTATGACGGCGCTCTGACTCTGGCCATCGGCACCACCTTCAGCGCAGGAACCTACAGCTTCAACCTCTTCGACTTCGGCAGCCAGAGTGGCTTTTTCGATTCGATCACGCTGTCCGGCAACTACACTGGTAACCTCGCCGGCGTAGGTGATGAGTGGAACCTGACCTTCGGCGATAACACTTGGACCTTCAAACACAGCACCGGCGATCTCGGTCTCGTGGTCGTCCCCGAGCCTTCCACTTGGGCATTACTCGCTGTCGGCCTCACGGCCATTGTGGTCTTCCGTCGCCGGAAAGACGACTAAGGCGCAAAGGTTTCGAGACTATTCAAGCGACATCCGAGGTGATCAGTCACCTCGGATGTTGTTTTTTAGCAGGCAAGGGCCAAGTTTGGTTCTGTTGATGACCGCGCGCCAGGCCTCCGGTGAATAATTGGCCGTGTCTGATGAATCAGGAGTTTTGCCCGTTGAGCGGCGAGTGGCTGGACGGGCAGCAGCCGAATTCCCGCCGGTAGGCTCCCGCGAAATGTTGGCTGCTGGAGAAACCGAGTTCCAGCGCCAGTTCGGTAATGCGGCCCCGACCTTGGGACAATCGTTCCCGGGCCAGTTCCTAACGATGCCAGAGTAAAAACTGATGCGGAGGGGTGCCGAAGCTGCACCTGAAGATTTCGATCATATGCGGCCCGCAGTCTGGATTTCCTGCTCCAAGAACTGGCTCCCTGGCTGGTCTGTTCCCCCCGCCGCTGCGCGTCAAACCCGTTTTCATCCACGGATAATACCGATGGTTACGGTGCCCAAGCCAGGAGCAGACGGGCAAAGTTCAGGAATATTGCCGGAGCCAGACTTCGTAGATGCGTTGCATGGCAACCGCGCGGGTTTCGCCTTCTTTGCAGGCGCAGTCCGGCGCCGGGAGGCCGAGCCGGGACATCCAGCCGGAGAATGTCGCCGGATCGACCGGTGAGTCGGGTTGGCATTCCCAATCCGTAAACGCGCCGCGCAAGCCCAGCATTTGCACCGCCTCGGCCTGAGGGTGGCCGAGGGGAAGATCGCGGACGTAGAAAAGCACCGCTCCGTGGGCGAGCAGGGCTTGTTGCAGCTCCACCACGGGAACGTCTTGCACGGAGAGCCCGCGATCGAGGCTCAGGGCGGCGGCGGTTCCGGCGGCCTCACCCAAGCCCATCCAGCACGGCTCCATGCGCAGCGTGCCAAACCCGAGATGGGTGGCGGAGACGGGCACAGGAAACAGCAAGTTGGTGACTTCCCGGGGAACCGTCGTGCCATACGGCACGGTATAGGGTTGGGTGGTATGACTGAGGAATCCGTCGAGTGCGGCGTGACCCGGTTCGCGCTTGCGGACGGCGTGGGAATCGATGTCGTAATGGGCCGAGGTGACGCTGTCGGCATGGACGGGGGGGCGTCCGCCCGGGCAGGTGGGGATCGCATCATGCGCGGTGAAAAGGAAGGTTCCCTCCATGCGGCGTCCCTCCCGCACGTAAACCTGGCGCGGGAAATGCCCGTTGTCGGCATACTCGCTTTTCGACAATCCCCAGACGCGCGCCTCTTCGCGAAACGCGGCCGGCAGCTCCGGGTCGTGCTGGCAGAACCAGATCAGGCCCAAGGTGTAATCGCGGAGGCGTTGGGCAAAGCGATCCCTCCATTCCCAGCCTGAGGTCGGCCAAGGCCAGTTTTCCTCCGGAAGATCGGTGGACAGCAGGGCGCTGTGGTGGTTGTTGCTGTCGGTTTTGCCATTGGGGAGGCTCGTGGGGTTGACCACTCCGGCATCGCACCAGAAGTGCCTGTGCAGAAATGTTTTGAGGAAGCCCGAGCGCACATCGTCCACCAAGGAGACATATTCCTCGCGACGGTAGTCCGCGGGGCGGGCAATCTCCACGCGGTCGCTTTCCTCACGGGTCAAGCACATGCGGTAGTTGTAGGCTTGGATGGCGTTGTCCGCCTGGCCGGTGGATCCGGGTTCGGTGCGTGGTCGGGTGTTGTGCCGGGTTTTCCAAGATTCCCGGCGCTCGAAGAGGGCGCCGGAGCCTTCCTCGCCGAACCAAGCCGCATAAAATCGGCCGGCCATGGGTTCGCCGTGCTCATCCGCACCCTCGCGACCCAAGCGGTAAGGCACTCCGGCGGCCGCGGCGAGATCCCCTTCGTAGGTGGCGTCGATGAAGCGACGCGCCCGGTAGGATTCCACGGCGCCGGTCATCCGGTCGAGGACGCGGATCGTGATGATGGCACCATTTTCCATCTCCAGATTTTCCGGGCTGGAATCGAACTGGCGCATGGTGCGCAGGGAAACCAAAGGCGCCTCCCGGAGCATGCCGCAGAGCACATCCTCAGCCACCGAGGGCTCGAAACGGTAGCCGTCCGAGCTGAGTTGGAGTTGTGCGGACTCCGGGCCGTAGGTTTCCTCGTAGTGGCGGCGAATCAACCGGGTGAACTTCAGAAAAAGGCCGCCCACCGTGCCGCGTGTTTTGATATCCGTGGCGCCCAGACCGTTGGCCGGAAGACCCCCGGGGTGCGCGCTGCGCTCCAGCAGGATGACCGATTTGCCGTGACGCGCCGCGGCGAGCGCGGCGGCAATGCCGGCAGGGGTTGCGCCGAGTACGACGACATCGGCATCGGTGCTCATGGGGGAGGAGGGGGCAGGAGGTGTTTGATTGTCCATGAAGAGTGGTGCGGTGCGGGTTCCGGGAGATTCGTGATATGACAAAACGCCAGCGTCACCCAAGTCGGCTTGGCAGATTAACTCGCGGGCAGCGATTCCAGGATCGCGGCCAGAGAGGCCTTGGCGCCGCAGATGACCGAGTCGCTCGCGCCGTAGTAGATCGAGACTTCATCACCATCGACGATGTGCCCGTTGGTGAAGACGACGTTGCCGAAGAAGCCGGTTTGCTCGTAGTCGGCCACAGGTTCCATGATCGGATCGCGCGAACGGGCCAGCACGCGGGTCGGATCCTTGGCATCCAACAGCAAAGCGCCGAGACAATACCGGCTGCTGCTATCCGCGCCGTGATAAATGGCCAGCCAACCGCGATCCGTCAGTATCGGTGCCGCGCCGGCGCCGATGCGCTCGCTGTCCCACTGTCCGGGCCGCGTGGTGGCGAGGCACTGGTGGGCGCCCCAATGGAAGAGGTCCGGCGAGGCGCTGATCCAGATGAAGTTGCCGCCGATCCCGAGCCCGCTCGGACGGTGGAAGGCCCAGTATCGGTCTCCGACTTTTTCGGGAAACAAAGCGCAGTCTTTGTTGTGCGGGGGAAAGATGATGCCGTGGCGCGCGTAGGTTTTCCAATCGGTCGTCGAGATCAGGCCGACGCCCACACCGAATTCCGAGACGGCGGTGTAGGTCAGCCAGTAGCGACCGTCGATGAATTCCACCCGGCAATCTTCCATGCCGAACGACTCGTGACCGCCCGTGCCGAGCAGGGTGGGCTGGTCCTCGACCGTGAATCGCACGCCGTCCGTGCTCCACGCAAGCCGCAGATGGGAGAGTGTGGTGAGATAGCCGCGGCCTTGGTATTCGAAGATCCGCGGGTCGGTGAAATTGAGGCCGGGATCATCCTGGCGGATCCGCAAGATGCGAATGCCGCCTTCGCTGGCAGGATCGAGGATCGGTGTGCTGACCCAACCATCTTCCGGACGTGGACGTTCGGCGACGCGCAGGAGCAGGCCGATCTTGCCTTGGTAACGGAACACGCCGGGGTTGAGCAGGCACTCGACCACCATATCCGGCCGGCTGGGGCGCACGTCGGCGGGTTGCAGCAAGGGGTTCCCGGGGAAGCGGTGGACGATTTCTTTCATTTTTTTGATGTCTTGGCGGAGGGTTTGGTGTGCCCGCCGGTTGCGCGGCGGCGGCGTTGGTGGTCATCTTTCATCCACAGGACGGTGGTCACGATGCGCGGGTAGTATTTGCTTCCCAATGCCACGCCCGAGCGGAATTGGTCGGAACAGGCATGAAACTCGGAGCCTTTGATCTGCCACCGGACATGTGCCGCATCGGCCTGCGCATCGCGCTTCGCGTTCTTGACGCCCAAGATGGTCCGCGTGATGTGCTGGCACAGCGCGATCTTGCTCATCCAGGAGTTGTCCGCCGTGGAGGAAAGTTTCCAGCCGCCATCGGGATACAGACAGACTCCGGGCTGGAGGACGTTTTCGAGATGTTGCCGGAGCGTGCGGACCAGTTTTCCGTAAGGTCCGCGCGGCGATACCGCCTCTTTGAGCCCCATCTCGTGCGGGAAGATGAGACCTTCGATCGCGGGTATGATCGCGCTCGCGTTGCCGGGTTCGAGCACGGCGGGAATGAAACCCCTTTCGGCATCGAAGCCGTCCACGATGCTGCGCGCGCAAAGTTCCGCCGAGGAACGGGCCGCGAGCTGGCGTTCCGCCATGCCGAGAACGCCGAAGAGGTGATCCAGCGCCACGTAAGCCGCCCAGCATTTCGAGGCGAGATAGATGTTGTTCCTCGCCTGGCCGAGCGAGTGGTCGAGGGAATCGTAGGTCGTGATCTCTCCGCCTCCCCGGGTCCTGCTGCTCTCGAATTTCATGATACCGTTGCGCCGGCGCGGATCGGGGTTGTCGCGGTTCTGCAGGCTCTCCAAGCAGGACGCCAGAATCTTTCGCTGGCGTCGCAGGAAATCCCGGTCTCCCGTGCGCGCATAATAAATCCCGGCGCAGCAAACCCAGTTGGCCAGTTGCTCGCAGGTCATGTACGAGAAACACTCCCGGTCCAGCCCGGCCGTCTCGTAACTGCTGCGCGCCGGCGGGCTGAACTGGTTCATCACGCCCATGTCGTGCGTGAAGGATATTCCGCCGGGATAAAACTTGCCCGGATGCGCGGGATCGAACACCCGGTCGTGGTAACTGTAATCCCGCACAAACTGCTCCAGCACGTTGCGCACGGTCCACGGATTGAATCGCATCTCGAAGAACAACATGTCCACCGTCAAATCGAAGGTGTTCATCATGAGATATTCGCCCTCGTTGACGACCCACCTCGGCTTGCCGTTTTCCTCCAGCCACTCCGTCGATCCCCAATAGCTGTGGGTCGAGTGCGCGATGAGAAATTTCTGGTCGTCGCTCAACCGGGCTTCATCCAGTTCCCGGTCACGGGCGTCGGCCTCGGCGAGGTAACGGTCGGCATTTTTGAGGGCATACTGGAGAACGTCGGGCAGACCCTTGAAATAGCGGTTGTACCAGTAACGCGTCTTCCGCCCGTAGGTGGCGTTGCCCTCCTTGAAGAAACCCACCGCAATGAGGATCGACCGGCGCGAGCGGGGCGGCGCACTGGCCACGAATCCCGCCACCCGCCCCAGCAGGAAATCGGGTGTCGCATGCTTCCGGTGCAAGGCCGACTCGATCGTGAAGTCGATCACCGTCTCCACCTCGTCGAGCGTGGCCATGCCCATGCTGTCCCGGGTGGTCAGCATGCTGGTTTTTCCGGACTTATGACAAGCCCACCGGCTGTCGGCGGGGGAGAGACCGAAGAAAAACCGGCGGGCCACCGCAGACTTCGTGTTATCCAAGGTGACCCTGACCAGCAGGGCCGGACAGCAGGCGAACCGCTGCTCGGCGGCGGACGAATTGTCCGGATCGGGCAGGGGAAAGAACGGCGTGATGATCTGGAAAGTCAGGCCTTCCGCGGAAAACGTGTCCGTCGCCCACCGGTAGTCGCGGGAAATGGACCGGCTCGGGATCAATCGTTCCTTTACTGCGCTTCCGCCGGCCTCCTGCGGCGACGCGCCCGACACATAACGCTCCCGCTCCGTGCTGGAGAGTCCGCTGAAGGGAAACGAATGCACCACGCCTTTGGCATCTTCGTAACCGACCAAGACCCCGCCGTCGGCGGCTTGCCCCTTCTCCATGGCTATGCCGCCTTGGGCCCCATGCATCCCGCAGGTGAGTGAACTGTGCGCCCCCATCGGTGAATGGTGGGCATGAAACGAGGTGTCTAATTTTTTCAGCTGCATAATTCTCCAAATATCATCAACCGGTGCAGGTCATGCGAAGGGGCACGGTTCTCGGACGAACGCCCCGGTTGCTCCACCGGCAGGTTGACCAGCGAATCATTGTGCTGGTTGCCGGTCAAGCCGGCCTCGTGGATGAAGAAAAATTTGGCAACCATCCATGCGCGGCGCGATTTCCCGCTTCGCCGGCTGATTTCCCCGGCGCAGCGAGAACCCGGCAAGGGGGGAGGCATCGGCCAAGACGACATTGAATGAGCCGGGTTGGGTGCCTGCCGTCACCGCCGGCGCGTGGCGCCGGCTGCCAATTTTGGCGTTTGACCTTCTAAAAATTTTTCTTGAAGCGATGAAGCTTGGAACCTAAATATTAGATTATCTTATAAGCACACTGCCCCCTAACCCTTCCTTGACAAATGAAACCTAAAAACCGGACTCCCCATGGTTTTGACGTCTTCTCCAAAATCTAAGGCTTATACGACCTTGGCTGCAGGTGCGGCGGTCATTTTGCGCCAGTCCGCGACTGCTTTGCCAGCGTGTCAGGCTTCTCGGCCGAGGTTTGAAACTGCTCTATTTCTTCTACTATAAATCTGCCAATCATGAAACGTCGTTCCCTCCCGATTGTTTTTGTTCTCCTCCTGCTCACGGCCACCGCCGCAATTTTCTTTTTCACCCGGTCAAGCAAAGAGCCGTCCGAACCTGATGCCGGGATAGCCCGCGTCGAGCCCACGCCCGCCGAACCATCGCCGGCC
>JBIJDZ010000082.1:0-7366 GCA_044343805.1 Chthoniobacterales bacterium
TGCATTTCGACGTGCAGTTGATCGGCGGCATGGTGCTGCACAACGGGCGCATCGCCGAGATGGCCACCGGCGAGGGCAAAACTCTTGTGGCCACTTCGCCGCTCTACCTCAATGCGCTGGCCGGTCGCGGGGCGCATCTCATCACGGTGAACGACTATCTGGCCCGCCGCGACGCGGAGTGGGTCGGCGAAATTTTCCGTTTCCTCGGGCTGACCGTCGGCGTGATCCAGCACGACCAGCCGCCGGATGTCCGCCGCGCGCAATACGCCTGCGATATCACTTATGGAACGAACAGCGAGTTTGGCTTCGATTACCTGCGCGACAACGGCATGGCCACCACACGCGAGCAGCAAGTCCAGCGCGGCCATTACTTTGCCATTGTCGATGAAGTCGACTCCATCCTCATTGACGAGGCCCGCACGCCGCTCATCATCAGCGGACCGGCGACGGTTTCCACCCACCAATATGACCGCTTCAAGCCGCTCGTCGAACAGCTCGTGCGCAAACAATCCATGCTCTGCAACCGCCTCGTCACCGAGGTGAAAGAGTTGCTGGAAAAGGGCGACCAGGAGACCGCGGGGCGGGCCCTTTTCAAGGTCAAACTCGGCGAACCGCGCAATAAAGGTTTTATGCGGCTGATGGAGGAGCCGGAAATGCGCAAGCTCCTCGACAAGGCGGAGCTGTCATTCTACCAGGACACGAACAAAGAAGCCTTGGTCGCGCTGAAGGAGGAGCTTTTCTACACGATCGAAGAGCGGCAACATGAGGCCGACCTGACCGAGCGCGGGCGTTCGTTCATGAACCCCGACGATCCGGATGCATTCGTGCTTCCC
Organism: Chthoniobacterales bacterium; assembly: GCA_044343805.1. Taxonomy (GTDB): domain Bacteria; phylum Verrucomicrobiota; class Verrucomicrobiia; order Chthoniobacterales; family JACTMZ01; genus JACTMZ01. Next base: position 834 of record JBIJDZ010000082.1, read on the forward strand.
GACTTGATCAACGAGTTCACCGATATCGATCTCGACCCGAGCCTTTCCGACAAGGACAAGATCGAGGCCAAGGCCAAAAAGCAGCAGCACTTCGACGCTCAGGCCGAGCGCATCCATAACATTTCGCAGCTGCTCAAGGCGTTCTGTTTGTACGAAAAAGACGTCGAATACGTCGTCGAGGACAACAAGGTGATCATTGTCGACCAGTTCACCGGCCGCAAAATGCCGGGGCGGCGCTGGAGTGACGGTCTGCACCAAGCGGTCGAAGCCAAGGAGGGCGTGCAGATCGACCGCGAGACGCAGACGCTCGCGACCATCACGATCCAGAATTACTTCCGCCTCTACGAGAAACTTTCCGGGATGACCGGCACGGCCGAAACCGAGGCAAACGAGTTCCACGACATCTACGGTTTGGATGTGGTTGTCATTCCGACCAACCGCGCGGTGGCCCGGAAGGATTCCAACGACCGCATCTACAAGACGCGTCGCGAGAAATACAACGCAGTCATCACCGAAATCCAGAAACGCCATGCCTCGCAGCAGCCGGTGCTCGTCGGCACGGCCAGCGTGGAGTCATCCGAGCTGCTCAGTCGCATGCTCAAGCGGGAAAAAATCCCGCACAACGTCCTCAATGCCAAATTCCACCTCCAAGAGGCGGAGATCGTGTCGCGCGCCGGCCAACCGGGCACCGTGACCATTTCAACCAACATGGCGGGCCGTGGTACGGACATCAAATTGGGGCGGGGCGTGCAAGAGCTTGGTGGTTTGCACGTCATCGGCACCGAGCGTCACGAGTCCCGCCGCATCGACAGGCAGTTGCGCGGACGTTGCGCCCGCCAAGGTGACCCCGGCAGCTCGCAGTTTTTTGTCAGTTTCGAGGATGATCTCATGCGGAACTTCGGGGCGGCCGACCGCATGACCAAAATCATGGAGCGTTTCGGTCTGGAGGAGGGTGAGGAGCTCGAGCATCCGTGGTTGAACAAAAGCGTGGAGACCGCCCAGAAGCGCGTCGAGCAGCGCAACTATCTCACCCGCAAGCGCACGCTGGAGTTCGACGATGTGATGAACCAGCAGCGCGGTGTCATTTATGGCTACCGCAACGAGGCTATCGAGACCGACAATCCGCGCGCGATGGTTTACGAGGTCATCGACGAGATGGTACCTAAGAAGGTCGGGGAACTGCTGCAGCCTGGTGAAGACGGCGAGGTGGATTACGACGGTTTGTTGCAATGGGTGAACCAGACTTTCCCGCTCGGACTGAAACGAGACACGGCGCTGTTCGAAACGCGCAGCGTGGAAGACAGCGGCCAATTCCTCGTCGAAAAAATCAAAGCCGCTTACGAGTTGAAAGCCGGGCACGAGCAGGGTGACGCGCTCAAGATGCTCGAGCGTTACATTCTGCTCAATGCCATCGACCGTCTCTGGCAGGAGCATCTCTATGCGATGGACGGTCTGCGCGAAGGTGTGTATCTGCGCGCTTACGGCCAGAAAGACCCTCTCGTCGAATACAAGGGCGAGGCTTACAAGATGTTTGTCGAGTTGATGGACCGCATCCGCGGCGAGGTGCTCAACAACCTTTTCCGCAGCACGACCAACCTCGCGTCGTTCGAAACTTTCCTCTCCCAGTTGCAGCAGAGAATGTCCGGCGGCGAATCGCCCGACGGTTCACCAGGGGTGCGCACTCCGTCGCGCGCCGCCTCGGAAGAGAACGAGATGAAAATCGAGCTTCCCGTCCGCCGTGACGCGCCCAAGGTCGGCCGCAATGATCCGTGTCCGTGCGGCAGCGGAAAGAAGTTCAAAGCCTGCTGCGGCCGGAAGGCATAGTCTTTCTGGATTGATTTAGGGGTGCGGCGGCCGAGCCGCCGGAGGAAAAAGCGCCGTCAAGCCGGCGCTCTCCAAAATGGGGATTATCCGACCCACTCGAAGACGACAGGCTTTTCCATCTCAGCACTGAGACTTTGATGCACGGGGCAGGTGAGGGCGCCGTTTTCGAGAAGTGTGCGCTTGGGATGATCGGCGGCCAAGGGGATGCGGATAATGGTGTTCAATCGCGCGATGCGTCGCGGCATATCCGCGGACATTTCTTTGGTGACTTCGACTTCCATGCCCTTGAGGTCGATATCATGACGCTGGGCGACGATGCCCATGATGGTGGCCATGCAGCCGCCGAGGGCGGTAGCGACGAGGTCGGTGGGGGAAAAGGATTCGCCGCGTCCGTGGTTGTCCACCGGCGCGTCGGTGAAAACATGTTGCCCGGACGGACCATGAGTGGCCACGCAGCGCAGGCCGCCTTCGTAACGGATGGAGACTTTGACCATGCCGGAAGGGTCAGCGTTTTTTAACCAACAGGGCGAGGAAAAACACGCAGCCGATGGCGCCCGTGATGACGCCGACCGGCAACTCCGTGCCGGCCAAAACGGTGCGGGCGGCGAGATCCGAGCCGACGGTCAGAAAGATTCCCGCGAGCACACTGGCCGGCACGGAGTTGCCGTGCGGCGTGCCGACAAGCCGCCGTGCCAGGTGCGGGGCCATGAGACCGACAAATCCGATCGTGCCGCATGTGGCGACCGTGAGCGCGGCCAAGACGGCGGCGAGGGCGATAGAGCTGATTTGCAGCGCGCTTACGCGCACCCCGAGGTGGTGGGCGCTCTCTCCGCCGAGGGCGATGAGATCGAGCGGACGATGCATCAGCCAGACGAGAATGAATCCCGTCAAGGCCGTGGGCAGAAGAAGCCAAACCTCCGTCCATCCGCGTCCGGCGAAGCTGCCCATGAGCCAAAACAAAATGCTGCGCAGCGCACCGGGGTCGAAGCGCAAGATGATGGCGGTGGTGAAGGCTTGGGCCAGCGCCCCGAGGGCAACGCCGGCAAGGAGGAGTGAGGGCAAATCCGCCGCGATACGGCGCCGGCACAGCAGCAAGACAGCCGTCGCGACGATCAAACTTCCGGCCAGCGCGGGCCAGATTACCGCGCTCCATCCCGCGGCGAGAGCCAGCACGGCGCCGAGCGCACCGCCGGAGGAAAGTCCGAGCAGGTAGGGCTCGGCCAGCGGATTGCGGAAGACGGCTTGGAGCAAAAGTCCGCCCAGCGCGAGATTGGCTCCCGCGGCCGCGGCGAGCAGGACGCGAGGGAGGCGCAACTCCCAGAGCACCAGCGAAGCGCGTTCAAGTTCTGCAGTTACTGCGCCGTGTTGCCACAATCCCATCAGGCTTGTCAGATCAAGCAACGAGGTCGGTCCCGTGCAGATTGCGGCCACGATGAGTGCCAAGGTCGCGATGGCCAGGAGGAGAAGGCGGATGGAGTTGATCATCGGGCAAAGACGGTTCCCGGGCGACCGGTGAAGGGGTTGGCGGCGATGCGCAAGGCGGGGCAGCGGAACACTTCCTGCAAAATTTCCTCCTGTAAGACTTCGCCGGGCGAGCCGAGCGCGCGGATGTTTCCGGAGGATAAAATCATCAAGCGGTCGCAGAATTCGGCGGCAAGATTCAGATCATGGGAAACGCACAGCACGGCGCGGTTTTCTTTATGGGCGAGTTTTTGCAACAACAAGTGGGTGGCGTGACGGTGTCCGGGATCAAGGTGAGCAGCGGGTTCATCGAGCATGAGGGTCGGTGTGTCCTGGGCCAAGGCGCGGGCGAGCAGAGCGCGCTGCCATTCACCTGTGCTGAGAGACCGGATGCTGCGGCGCTCAAGAGGGCTCAAATCTGCCAAGCCCATCGCACGAGCGGTCGCGGTCCGATCCTCCGGACGAGCTGCCCCGAGCAAGGCTCGGTGCGGATGGCGTCCGAGCAAGACGAATTCCTCAACGGTGTAATCGAACAACGGTGCTTCGACCTGCGGTTGCACGGCGCAGAGGCGGGCACGTTCGCGGGAGCTGAGTCGGGTGAGGTCGTTGCCGCCGATTTTCACGGAACCGCCGAGTAATGGCAGCAACCCAGTGAGGGCTCGGAGCAGTGTGCTTTTGCCGCTGCCATTGGGGCCGACCACACCGAGCACTTCGCCGGCACGAAGATCAAAAGAGACGCCATGCACTATTTCGCATTCTTGGTAACCGGCGCTGACGTCGGCGGCTTGGAGGGCGATGCTGTTCATGGTTGACTGATGACGTTGCGCAACTTTTGCGCGGCACCCAAAGCTTCGGGCCCGGGAATGCTGAAGGCGGCGGCCGGAAAAACAATCACCTTGCCGGATTTCACGGCCGACAGGTGTCGGCGCACCGGGTGGGCTCTGAGGGTGGCCAAAATACCATCACGACTCGCTCGGCCGTAATCCGCCACGATGAGGAGATCGGGATCTTTCGACAGAAGAAATTCCTCCCCAAGTTGCGGCCAAGGGCCGGAGACCTCGGCGGCGATGTTGTGCAGCCCGGCCGCTTCGAGAATTTCGTGGGCGTGGGTTCCGCAGCCAGCGCTGTAGCCGGTGTCGGCTCCGAAAAGTAATGCCGCCGATTTTCCGGATGGGATGCGAGCCGTGGGCTGTGTTGCCGGCCGGGGCGCCGACAAAAGGTCAGCCGTGCGCTCTATGGCTTGCCGGATATCGGCCAACGAATGTGCGTCGATGGTTTCCACGCGCAGTCCGAGATCTTGCAATTGCCGACGGGTCGGCTCGGGAGTCATGGAGGTCGCCAGAACCAGATCGGGTTCGAGCACAAGCACCGTCTCAGCCTCGGGCTGGATGCCGCCGGGGATCCGCTGAATTGACTCAGGCGCTTGGCAAAAAGGAGTTACCGCGATCAGCCGATCGGTGCCTCCGAGAGCGACCACGATTTCCGTGAGATTCGGCGCCAGACTGACCAAGCGTTGCGGAGCGGCCTGCACCGACATCGAAAGGAGAATCCCGCTGGCTATGATCCAAAACAATCGCGACACGATGAAAGTATGCCGCATTTGCCACCGAACTCGACCACGAAACCGCGAGGCCAAGAAGTTGTAAAAATGCGGGCAAGTTGTTAATGAAAAATTTATTAATCGTTATGATCCCCCACCGGAAATCATGGATTTCTCTGATCCTCCCGGCGCTGCTGTTTTGTCTGGGAGATGTCCGGGCGCTGCAGGTGACCAACTACATCACCGTGGTCAACGATCGCTTCAGCAGCAGTTTTGCCACCAATCCGGTGGCCAATACCAACGCCAACTTTGTCGGGGCGGGCTATGACTGGTCGGGGGTGGGCTGGTCGGCGACGGACGGGACACGCGGATTCGGTTTTATCTCCCCGCAGCATTACCTTGTGGCTACGCACTACGGAGGCGCGGCCAATATCCGGATTCAGCAAAATGACGGGACATTGGCGACGGGTTCGCAGCGCGGGGTAACGAATACGGGGCTTGGTGTTCCTCTCAACTCCACAACGGATCTTTCTCTCGGAACGCTGAACGCTCGCATAGCCGATCCGTCGCAAGTGGCGCGCTATGCTGTCCTCGATCTGAACTCTTCGTCTTCGGCCAACACAACTTCGGCTTACGTCAATCAGGCTTTATATATCTACGGACGTGGCCCGAACGGTTCGTCGAGTCCCAGGATTGGTCTGACGACAATTTCCAGCGTTATTTCAAGCGGAACCAATCAATATTTCACCACGCCTCGCACCGAGGTGCAGTTGCAAACCGGGGATTCGGGTAGTCCGGCTTTCATGGTATGGACCAACGTCAACGGCGGCCAAGAGGTAACCATGATCGGCAACAACGCCGCGATCACCGACACGAGTAACTTCCTCAATTTCCTCGGCGCATTTCAGGTGATGAACGCCCTCAACACAACAATGACACAGGATGGCTACGCTCTCCGTGTGGTTGGGAATTCGAGCAACACATGGGTTGGTAGCTCGATCACATCAATCGGTGATCGTGGAGCATGGGGACTTAACCCTCCCGCCAATGCTCCGACAGATCGCTACGTGACCTTCAACGGTGCTACTGCTGGAAACAGTCGATCAGTGACCGTCGATTCCGATGCTAATCTGCGCGGCCTATATTTCCGCAGCACAACCAACTCCACGCTCGGCTTCACCTTTTCCGGGGAAAATACTCTGACGGTGGGGCGCGGGGGTATCGTCAACTATGACATTGCTCGCCAGACTTTTGTCGCCAACCTGCAGCTGGGAGACCATCAGTATTGGGACGGCGGAGTGGGCGGGATGACGATTTCCAATCTCAACAGCAACGGGAAGTTGTTGGAGGTCACGGGTGCCGGAACAAATCGCCTGACGGGAAATATGTCCGGCTCGGGAGGTTTGGCGGTGAGCGGTGGCAAGATGGAGGTAACTGGCACGAATTCCTACACCGGACGGACTTGGGTACATGCGGGACAGTTGTCCGTCAACGGACGTATTGATTCATCCGCTGGAGTGAGCGTGGGCACCTTTGGCTCTCTTGCTGGCAGCGGGCATGTGGCGGCCATCTCGGGTTCGGGCTCCATCGACCCGGGAAATAGTCCGGGTATTATGACCGCGCCATCGGTCGATCCCACGGGCGGGTTGGACTTTAACTTTGAATTCACCGGGCTGAATCCGGTTTACGCCGATGCCTTCAACAGCGT
>JBIJDZ010000083.1:0-7284 GCA_044343805.1 Chthoniobacterales bacterium
GGCTGCCGGAATCGTATGGATCGACATCGAGGTTGAGTGATCCCGCGCCGGTTTCGGTGAATCCCTGCACGCCGAGATACGTGTATTGCAGGCTGGTCATCGGACCGAAGACAAACCCGCCAGCCTGAAAATCATAGCCCGTGGCCAAAGCCGCGTCGAATTCCCAGGCACCAGGACGGCCCTGCGCCATGCGGTCGATCGTGCCGAACTGGATTGTCCGATCCACGTCGTAACCGTGATACGCCCCGCCTGCGAGGGCGTTGACATAGATCTCCCCCGGACCCCAGTCGTCACCCCACGATGAGAACGCCCCGAAGCGAACTGCGTTGTCGACCAAACGGCTGCCGTCATCGTACTGCGCCTGCAATCCTTGGTAGCCGGCATACACGCCGGTGGAGAGATTTTCGTTCCAGCGATACGAAGCGCCGACGTTCACCCCCCCGCCTTGCGAATTGTAAGTCCCGAGGTTACCGATGGTGTCCATCTTCGAAAAAATCCCGTTGCCGTCGGTAAACACACCCCAGCGCGGCGCCGACTGCGGATCGGCGATGATATCCGCGGCCAAGGTTCCGCGGCCGACGGTGCTTTTGCCGTCGCGCGGCCTTATCTGCTGGCCCGCGCCGAGCGGTACCGGATCGAGCCCCGCAGCGCTGAAACCGCTCCCGTCGACGCGCTGCATCCACATGCGCTGGAACATCGCGTTGTTGAGCGCATTGGCCTGATTGAAGGCCAGCGTCGGCAAACTTGCGTATATGGCCGGCATCATCTGCTCGAAAGCGTTGGGAATTTCGGCCACTTGCAGATTCACCAGCTCGGTCAAAACCACCGGTCGATCCCCCTCGAGGGAGGTGGTGAAATCGTTGAGCGCGCCGGCGATCTCTTCCTGGTTGGGAGTGACGGCAAATTCCGCCAAGTCTTGAATAAGGGAGATGTTGAATCCGATCGTGTTCGAGGGCGAAACCGGCGCCACCGGGGTGACCAAAAGATCGAATTCGTATTCCAATTCCTTGATGGCCACCGACGATTGCACGGTGACTACCGGGTTGGGCAGGTTGGGCTGCAGAGAGGTGTTGGCCAACTGTCCCGAGTAGCCGCCCCCGACGTCGGAAAACGCCACATAGTTCAAGGTCTCTCCTCCGGCCGTCTGGCCATTGTGCTGGCGGAAAGTCAGTGAGGAAAAAGGGATCAGCTTGCCATTCACGTCGAAAGCACGAATCCGGACACGCTCGGCATAAACATCGAAATCCGAGAAGACAAGATAAGCGGCGGGGGAAATACCCACCCCGAAGTTCAGGTTGTAATTGACCGTCGTGCCGCCGCCGCCCTGACGCAGCAAGGTGTAGAGCCGGCGGCTTCCTGCAATGTACGACGGATTGGGCGCCGCTCCGCCCGCTGTGAAATTAATCGTACTGGCTCCCGGCACCAACGCCGAGCCGGCCAGACTGGTCGTCCGCGTGATCAACAAATCCCCCGTTTTGCGAAAATTGAAGGCGCCGGGCGTCCCGTCGGCCAAAGAACCGAACCCCGTCGTGTCGGCATAAATGTAGCCGTTCGCCATCGGCCCTTGGGCGTGAACGTAGCCACACACCAAAAGCACAGGCAATGAGCAGACCAAAAGGCGCCAAAGCATCCGGCGCAATCTATCGATCCGCCGGCCGAGGTCAAAGCTCCTCTCAAGCAGCCCGGGGATTTATTTAGGCTGGGGACAACCAGTGTCTCACCCCCTGTGATGAGATGGGCGCATGAAAACGACCCAGCTCAGTCCCCGCACCAACAGCCGCTCGGCCGACGATCACCACATCTGGAACAACAACGGCACGTGGTGGTGCCACTACACGATCCACAAAGCCGACTACACCAAGCAACGCATCCGCGTTTCTCTCGGCACGCGCGACCGTCAGGAAGCGCGCCGGCGGCGGGATCAACTGCTCGGCGGGGTGGCCATGATCGCCGACACCCTTTCCCGGGCCCTTCCCGAAGTCGCGCCACGCCAAAGGCCGACAAACAAATCGTTTCTCACCCGACCGGAGATTCCGCCACGGAGTACCAAACAAGCCATACTCCAATATGCCTGATAAAGCAGGAGTGCGGGTGGGAAAGGGTCAGAGACTCGCGAAGATGATCACGAGGCTGAGGAAAAGGACGGTGAGGGCGGGGACGGCTTTCTTGAGGGGGTCGCGCACCTTGATGTGCATGGCGACAGCGCCGAGCATGAGGATGGCAACCACAGCCGCGGCGGGCAGCACAAGGACCGGGACCAACAACCCGATCAAGAGGGCCAAAGCGGAGATTATTTTGAGAAATCCCACGGCGTAGCACGACCAAGCGGGGAGCCCGTATGCGGCAAACTCCTCACGCATGTTGGCCGCGGCTCCACCCCGGAAAGCCGTGGCTTTGTTGAAACGTATCAACCACACATTGAGCAGGCCGCAGCCGACGATGATTTGGCAAACTTGGGCGAGTATTTCCATGGGGAGCGATTAGATCGTTGCCCGTCACCCTAACCCGTCCCTACGCTTGCGGTAAGGAGTTTTTTTCATGCCCCCGCTTACCCTTGTTCTCGAGATTTTGTCGGCTTCCGCTTTTCTTTTCTACGGCGCGTCCTGCCTGTTTTCCGCCACGCTGATGGCGGAATTTGAACGTTACCGTTTGGCGCGCTGGCGTGTTTTGGTGGGAAGTCTGGAGATTGCCGGGGCTCTCGGACTCCTGGCGGGTCAGTGGTTTCTCCCCTTGAAGCTCGCGGCGGCGGCGGGGCTGGTCGCGCTCATGCTCTGCGGTCTCTGGGCACGCTGGCGCATCCGTGATCCGTGGTATGCGATGATGCCGGCGCTGGTGCTGGCTATGGTCAATCTGGCCATCATCGCTCTCGCTTGAAAACTTTCTCCTCTTCGTCGCACGCGCCGCCGGAGCGATAGAAGGAGCCGCCGATTTTTTGCGTCACGCTCCCGTCGGAACGATAGAACGTATTGCCGATGCGCTGCGTGGTCGTGCCGTCGGAGTGATAGTACGTGTCGCCGATTTTTTGGGTGACCTCTCCGTCGGAACGGTAAAAGACGTTGCCGACTTGCTGAGTCGTGGTGCCATCCGGGTGATAATAAAAGCTGCCGACGCGCCGGACGGTGCCGTCGGTACAGGGTTGCAAGGCCCCGGCGTCGTCCTCCTCCTCCTGGCTCTTGCGGCCTGTTGTCGTGGAAAAATGTCTCCAAGAGGTCTGGTTGTTAGTCTCCCTTGTTTTATGTTCGCCGAAAATTGACCCGTCCGCCCGGTAACCACCGGTGTAATCCGCGCGGAGCCGGGTGACGTTGCCATCTTCATCGGTTGCCCGATAGCCCCCTGTGGCCGCAGGCCGGATTCTGGTGACTTTACCGCTTTCGTCGACGGCTCGATAGCCACCTAAACCATCGGGTCTTATCTTGGTCACATGCCCTTCATGGTCCTTGGCTCGATAGCCTCCCAAACCGTCAGGCGTGACTCGGGTGACATTTCCTTGGTCGTCTCTGATTCGGAAAGTGCTGAGGGGGTCGGGGTTTTCTTCCCCGAATTGGGCGAGAGCCACAGCCGGTGATAGAAAGAGGATGGAGCAGCGCTTTAAGTTCATAGATACCTATACGGATATTTTCCTGCCCCCCGGATTTTTTTGACTGTCATAGCAAAAATTGGCCTTACGGAGTTTGTCGGTGGTGGTCTAACAAGCTGTGAATAAGAGGTAAGGGCTGTGCATAGCCGGGTGTTCCACAATGTTCCGCGGTCTTTGTGCCCGGTGGGCCGACACTTTTTCACATAGTCCCAGGATCGTGGAACGCCCTCGCAGGATGCGTGAAACACCATCTCCGGCGGTTGTTCACACACTTATGATGAATCTCTTGGTTGGTCTTTCAGAAAACCCAATCCATAAGATATGTGAACAACCGCGATTGTCTCGCCTCGGTGAAGAGACACGCGATATCCTGAATCTTTTTCTCATCAATTCATGACCACCGCAGATCTTTCAGCACTTTTTCGTCCCCTCAAGATCGGCGCGATCAATGCGCCGAATCGCCTCTTCATGGCGCCCCTCACCCGTTGCCGGGCGGAGCCCGGACACATCCCCGGACCTCTCATGGCCGAGTATTACGCGCAGCGGGCGACGGCGGGGTTGATCATCGCCGAGGCCACGATGGCCATGGAGGAAAATTCGGCCTTCTATGCCGAGCCAGGCATTTACAACGAGTCGCAGGTAGTCGGGTGGAAGGGCGTGACGGATGCCGTGCATGGAGCAGGCGGGCGGATTTTTCTGCAGATCTGGCACGGCGGCCGCGCCTGTCATCCGTTTTTCAACAACGGGGCGCAGCCGGTGGCGCCGAGTGCCCTGGCTATTACCAATGATGAAGTGAACACCCCGGAGGGTAAGAAGCCGCATATGGTGCCGCGGGAGCTGGGTGATGACGAGCTGCCGGGCATCGTGGCCGGATTTAAGAGGGCGGCCGAGAATGCTAAAGCGGCAGGCTTTGATGGCCTCGAAGTACACGGGGCGAATGGCTATTTGCTTGATGAATTTTTGCGTGACGGAGCGAACAAGCGGACGGGTCCTTACGGAGGCCCTATCGAAAACCGCGCGCGGTTACTTATCGAGGTGATCGAAGCGGTAGCCACCGTATGGGGAGAGGATCGTGTGGGCGTACGCACGTCCCCGCTCAACAGCTACAACAGCATGAGCGACAGCGATCCGGCAGGTTTGACTTCATGGTTGGGCAACAAACTCAACGACTACGGCCTAGCCTACTGGCATGTGATGAGGTCCGACTTTTTGGGGCAGCAAACTGGGGATGTCATGACCGTCGCGCGGTCGGCCTATCGAGGAGTGTTGGTCGGCAACATGGGCTACACTCCGCTGGAGGCAGCAGAAGCAGTGGCCGACAACAAAGTGGATGCCGTCGCTTTCGGTGTGCCATTTTTGGCCAATCCGGATTTACCCGCGCGTATCCACAATGGCGCGACCCTTAACGAACCTGATACGACAACATTTTACACGCCCGGAGCTAAGGGTTATATAGATTATCCGGCTCTGGCTTAGTCAGTAAGCGCTTGCTTAACGACGAAATCTACGACAAATAATTTCCACCTTGCAAATCTTCGTCAGTACAGACGGTGAAGTAAAAGGCCCCCTATCTTCCAGTCAGGTCATACTGATGAGGAAGAAGAAAGAAGTCGGGCCTGATGCTCTCTATTGGCGCGAGGGGATGAAAGATTGGGAGCCACTGACAGCGGAGACGGTTTTCGATCAAAAGCAGTCCGCAGCCCAGCCGGAAGTTTGGTATCCCTTCGAGGGACCGCCAGTTCGCCCTCCTTGGATGAAGCGGAACCCATGGATGGTTGTGTTGACGGTGCTGGCCATCTTGGGCGGCATCACGATTTTCCTGCTGGCATGGCAGAAACACGCTTTCGAGGCTGAGGCTGAGTTTACCGCCTTAACGGCGGTCAAAGATGACGCTCAAAAATTTATCCGAGAAATCAAGCAAGGGGCTGCTTACACATTGGATCAATGGCCTGAGGTGGCGAAAGCTCTGGGGATTACCAATATGAACAACACGCGTCAGGTGCTCGGCGCGCCCAACCTGATCGTCGATGATGGCTTTCGTTGGGTCTACTACGATCGGCTGATCCATCCGGTGACCGAATTGCCGAGCGACCTCGGGATCTCTTTCGACAAACAGAAAAACCTTAGCAAGTTGGAAGCTTATCCCTGAGAATGTGGAGCAGCGTACCGTGGCTTAAGATGGCCACGTTTAGGGGATAAGGGGTTCTTTTCCTCAGCGAAGCGCCGTCACCTTTCATGATGCTTCCTCGGCTTACTTTTCAGGCGCCCCCCGTCTCTCTCTATTCGGAATGTCTACACCCCTCACTGGAGCCGCGTGCCCGCTGTCGACGATACAAGTTATGCAGTCTGCGTCCCGGGGTCGTAAGTGAGGGAGTATAGAACGAGAAGATTAATTATCGGAATAAAGAGCAGCAGTCCATAAAGCGCAAGGCGATGCCTTCTTTCTGCCAAGCGCATGAAGACAATCGCCAAGACCAAAATATTGACGATGGGGATAAGGAGTAGCAGGACACCCCAAGCCGGCCGATCGGCTGCCCTGAACAATGTAAAGAGATTGATCAATGGCACCCACGCCATCCATTCGTCACTGACTTTCAGGTCGCATGCTATTTTCCAAAGGCACCATGACATGAAGAGGTAACCAAGGAGACTGACGGAAGTATAAGTGATCATTAGGTCAGGCAGGTATAGTGACTGCTTCTACGGGATTTGCATTTTGGTAGCAAAGCAATCGATTTTGAATTCGGAAACGCCGCATCTTGAAGCGTTTTCTTTGTCTACTTCCAATACCTACTTCTTTTCTTTGGGTTCCTGGGCGGCATTCGTACCGAATAGGAAAACCAAGCAAGAGATCAAGATTCGCATTTCGTGCCCTTTCTGTAAGTAGAACGACGCGGATCAGGCGCGGCTGTAAGCCGTCGCCTGCATCCGGCTTGTTAGAAAGTCACTGTTGTGGTGCGTTCTTCTTGTCCATGAGAACTGCCTTGTACTCCTTACATACAGCTGTCAGAAACCGATCTTCCGCGTCCTTCATCTCATTTTCAGCGCTGCCGATAATATCTTTTCTCGGCATCGGACGCTTGTCATTGAAGGTAGTTAGGTTACGCAAGGCATAGGCGGCATATCTGCGCTGTTCTCTGCCAGCGGGTATTTCTTTTGTGATAAAATTATGCAACACGGCTGCGTTCTGCTCAAACTCCTGGAGCGGATTCTGACTCAATATATTGACCGCCAATATCTGAGCGTCCTCTGGTGCCATCGTAGGCTCCTTCTTGGGATCTTCCTGCGGGTTGCCGCGAAGGATCGACACGGCCCAGTTCTTGTCCTTGGGACGACCTGCCGCCGACCGTGCAGGAGCAGAACCGCTCATGCCTTCAAACAGGCACATGATCAACATGCCAATCAGTACTCCAACCACAAGTGAGAAGATCACTTTTTTCATTTCTTGTCCTTTCGAACATAGTATTAAACTACAAGCAATCCAGCGTTCTATTTCACCACCTTAGCGGAAAGCGACACTTTGTTATGGAAGCAAATCTAAGACGACCTGCGTTTATGATGTATAATTTGCTCTGTTAGGTATGGATCTTAAAAACCATATCCTCCGGCTCCGAACCGACCTGACCATCGCCGCTTACGTCATGTAGCCCCTCGCGTGGCACAAAACAGGGTGCGCGCGCGGAAATCGGGGAATCTTTTTTCGAGAT
>JBIJDZ010000036.1:0-20302 GCA_044343805.1 Chthoniobacterales bacterium
AAATCGCAAGCGCGCCTGGTTCACCGATACGCTGGAGGACGTGAACGGCGTTTCGACGACGATCCGTAAAATGACGGCCGCCGCCCGCGCCGAGGGATTCGAACTTACTGTGGTGACATCGCGCGGGAAGGTGGCTCCGAGCAATATACCGATCGTGAATTTTCAGCCGGTGGGCGAGTTCGAGCTTCCCGAATACGAGCTGCAGAAACTGAGTTTCCCGCCGGTCCTCGAAATGATCGATTTCATCCAGCGGGAGGGCTTCACCGAGTTGGTCATCAGCACACCCGGGCCCGTGGGCTTGTGCGCGTTGCTGGCGGCGAAGATTCTCGGGCTCAAGACGAGCGGCATCTACCACACGGATTTTCCGCAATACGTCCGTATTCTCACGGATGATTCGTGGATGGAAACGCTGACGTGGAACTTCATGCAGTGGTTCTACGAACAGATGGACACGGTTTTTGTGAATTCCGACGATTACCGCAGGGCGCTCGAAGGGCGGGGGATTGCCGCCGAGCGCATCCACATCTTGCCGCGAGGGCTGGATACGGAGCTATTTACACCGTTGCGGCGCGATGCGACCTTCTGGAAAAATCGAGGTTTGCAGGACGGCGAGATCGGCCTGCTCTACGCGGGACGGGTGTCGAAAGAAAAGAAGCTGGATCTCTTTGCCGCCGTGGTGAGGAAATTGCGGGAGGAAGGGTTGCCTGTGCGGGCGCTGGTGGTGGGACACGGCCCGTATGCCGAAGAGTGGAAAGCGGGCTTCCCCGAGGCCATCTTCACCGGCTACCTCAGCGGTTTGGATTTGGCCACGGCCTATGCCTCGGCCGATGCGTTTGTTTTCCCCAGTACGACCGATACGTTCGGTAATGTGATTTTGGAAGCGCAGGCGTCGGGTTTGCCGTGCGTGGTGTCCGATCAAGGCGGCCCGAGAGAACTGGTGCACGATGGCGTGGACGGCTTCGTGACGCGCGGCGGGGATCTCACTTCGCTGGGCGATGCGGTGCGGAGGCTATGCGTGGAGAAAAATCTGCGCACCTCCATGGGCGAGGCCTCGAGGCGCCGCGTGGAGGACCGCAGCTGGCCGAACGCGGCCCGGAAATTCTGGGCGATCAGCGCGTGAGCTGCGGAAACGACTACAAATCCTCGTCCTCGTCGGCGGCGCCTTTTTTGTAGGTGAGGCCGCGGAGTTTGCCGTGGATGAAGGCGTCGAGGTCGCCGTCCATCACGCCCTGCACGTCGCTGGTCTGGACGCCGGTGCGGAGGTCTTTGACCATCTGGTAGGGCTGGAAGACGTAGGATCGGATTTGGTTTCCCCAAGCGATGTCGCCTTTCTCGCCGTATTGGCGTTCGACCTCGGCGCGTTTTTTGTCCTGTTCGATCTGGTAGAGCTTCGCCTTGAGAAGCTTCATGGCGAGGTTGCGGTTCTTGAGCTGGCTGCGCTCGGCTTGGCAGGCGACGACGATGCCGGAGGGCATGTGGGTGATGCGGACGGCGGTTTCGACTTTGTTGACGTTCTGTCCGCCTTTGCCGCCGCTGCGGTAGGTATCGATCCTGAGGTCGCGTTCCTCGACTTCGATCGGAGCGTCCTCGGGGATCTCGGGCGTGACATCGACGCTGGCGAACGACGTATGGCGGCGTTTGTTGCTGTCGAAGGGCGAAATCCGCACGAGGCGGTGAACGCCACGCTCGGTTTGCAGGTGGCCGTAGGCGTATTCGCCGGAGACTTTTAGCGTGGCCCATTTGAGGCCGGTTTCCTCGCCGGGCTGGATGTCGAGGATTTCGGAGGAGAGGCCGTGCCGTTCGATCCAGCGTTGATACATGCGCAGGAGCATGTCGGCCCAGTCGCAGGCTTCCGTGCCGCCGGCGCCGGAGTGGATGGTGAGGTAGGCGGCGTTGCGGTCGAATTCCCCGCCGAGCAGGCAGCGGATCTCGAAATCGTCGAGCGCGGTCGTCAGTAGGTTGAATTCGTTGACGACCTCAGTCTCTGCTTGGGAGCGGGCCCCACCGGCGGGTTCGGCTTCGGCCAGTTCCCGCAGGACGCCGAGATCGGCAATGCGCGATTCCAGACCGCGGAACGGCTCGATGATGCCGCGGAGGCGGGAGACTCGTTCGACGTCGGCTTGGGCCTTGTCTTTGTTGTCCCAAAAACCCGGTTCGGCCATGCGGCCTTCCACGGCCGTCAACTCGGAGGCGAGTTTATCGTAGTCAAAGAAACCTCCGCAGCTGCGTCAGGCGTGACGCGAGCCCGGAGGCGTCGAGGTTGTCAAAATCAAGGTTGGACACTGGTGGCGAGTTGGCGCGGTATTTCCACGCGGAAGATGGTCTCGCCCGGCTTCATGAGGTTGAGTCGGTCGCGGGCGATGGTTTCAAGGTATTCGGGGTCGTTGCGGAGGAGATCGATTTCGCGTTGGGATTTTGCGAGGAGGGCGGTTTTCTCGGCCTGTTCACCCTCGAGGGCGGCGAGTGCGGAGCGCATGTCTTGTTGGCGCTGCCAGACCGGATAAAAAACGACGCCGACCGTGATGAGGATGCCGAGCAGAACCAGGGCGGCTACCACGCGGTTGAGCGTGTGCCAGAAATCCGGTTCGTTCCGGCGCCGTCGTCGGACGGCGGGTTGTTCTTCCTCCTCGTAGAAGTTCATGCGTGCATTTTGCCGCCGTAAACAGCTTCAGCGCCGAGCATTTCCTCGATGCGCAGGAGCTGGTTGTATTTGGCGATTCGGTCGGTGCGGGAAAGCGATCCGGTCTTGATTTGTCCGGCGTTGGTGGCGACGGCGATGTCGGCGATAGTAACATCTTCGGTTTCACCGGAGCGGTGGCTGATGACGGCGGTGTAGCGGTTCTCGCGGGCGAGTTCGATGGCGTCGAGGGTCTCGGTGAGCGAGCCGATCTGGTTGACCTTGACGAGGATCGAGTTGCCCACGCCTTGGTCGATGCCTTTGCGGAGGAAGTCCACATTGGTGACGAAGAGGTCATCGCCGACGAGTTGGACTTTGTCGCCGAGGGCGTCGGTCAGTTTTTTCCAACCGGCCCAGTCATTCTCGGCGCAGCCGTCTTCGATCGAGATGATCGGGTATTTGGCGCAGAGTTTCTTGTAGTAGGAGACGAGCTCCTCGGCGGTGCGGACGGATTTGTCGGACTTTTTGAAGACGTAGGCTTTTTTTGTTTTGTCGTAGAACTCGCTGGAAGCGCAATCAAGGGCGATGAAGACTTCCTTGCCGAACTTGTAGCCGGCTTTCTTCACGGCGGTGGCAATGGTGTCGAGGGCATCCTCGGCGGAGGCGAAGTTGGGGGCAAACCCACCTTCGTCGCCGACGCTGGTGCTGAGGCCGCGGCCTTTGAGCACGGATTTGAGTGCGTGGAAGATCTCGGCGCCGCAGCGCAAGGCTTCGCGGAAGCTGGGAAGACCGCGGGGCATGATCATGAACTCTTGGAAGTCGATCGGAGCGTCCGAGTGCGCGCCGCCGTTGACGATGTTCATCATGGGCACGGGCAGCACTTTGGCATTGGGGCCGCCGAGGTATTTGAAGAGGGGCTGTCCAAGTTGGGCGGCGGCGGCATGCGCGGTCGCCATGGAGGCGCCGAGGATGGCGTTGGCGCCGAGCTTCTTTTTGTTGGCTGTGCCGTCGACCTTGCGCATGACGCGGTCCACGCCGACCTGATCGAGAGCGTCAAGCCCGATGATGGCTCCGGCGATGGCTTTGTTCACATTGGCTACGGCTTTACCGACGCCTTTGCCGAGGTAGCGGGTGGCATCGCCATCACGCAATTCCCAGGCTTCATGCTCGCCGGTGCTGGCGCCGCTCGGGACGATGGCGCGTCCAATGGCGCCGCCTTGCAGAGATACTTCGACTTCAATGGTGGGATTGCCGCGCGAATCGATGACTTCGCGGCCGCGGACTGATGTGATGGTGGTTAATGACATGAGATGCTGAGAGTAAGTTGAAAGATGGGTTGATTTGTCGCGGTGATCAGAGAATTTCAAGATTTTTGAAAGAGTCGATCGAGACGATGGTCATTTCGCGCTCGCCGGTTTCGGATGGCATGCGGACTGTTTCACCAGCCTCGTGGCCGATGAGGGAGGTGGCAGCGGCGGCGAGGTAGGAGACGATATTCTTAGCTGAATTGCCGTCCCACGCGCCGAGGATATGCAATTCCTCCTCCGCGCCGGTTGCGATATCGCGCAGACGCACGGTGGTGCCGAGGCTGACGCGTGAAGTGTCGGGATTTTCGAAATTCGTGCCGCGGCAGTTGGCCAGCATGAGCTCGAGCTCGGCTTTCTGGCGCAGGAGAACGCCTTGCTGTTCTTTGGCGAATTTGAATCCGGCATTTTCGCGCAAGTCGCCTTGTTCGCGGGCTACTTGGATATCGCGGCTATTGGCCGGGATGCGTGTGTTGACGAGTTCGTCGTAATCTTTTTTCCGGCGTTCGAGGCTGGCCCAAGAGACGATGAGGGCTTGTGCGGCGGGAGCCGATGCCGTGGAGGCTTTGTCCTCGCCGGCTTCGAGCAGCTCTTGGAGTTCCGGACGCGCTTTAATGGCGCGGGCGAGGAGGGCCCGTTTGTCCATTTCCTCGAAGATGGGGGTGCGCATGATTTTGCGCACGAGGTCGCGGGCGGCTTCGCCGTCGGCTGTTTTGAGGGCTGCGGCGATGAGCGTTTTGTCGTCGGAGAGGACTTTGTGGAGCTTGATGGCGCGTTTGCTGTCCTTGATTGTTTCGCGTTCCACGACGGTGATGGCGGCCTCGATAGTCTCGGTGTTGATCAGTTCTTCCAGATCTGCCGGGCGCTTGGACAACAGCCAGGCGAGCAGTTCGGGATTTGTGCTGCGTTCACCGATGGTGCGGCGGAGGGTGGCGCGGAGAGGTTCGAGGTGGCCTTTCTCGAGGAGCAGGCGGGTGGCCTCCGTGACAACTTTGCTGTCGCCTTCTTGCAGGACATCAATAAGCAGCGAGTCGCCTGCGGTGCCACCGAGAGCGGCACCTTCTTCGAGAGCGTGGCGGATGCGGGCGGCGGGCAACGGAGCAAGCAAGCTGGCGAGGTGTGCCGGCGGGTGCGCAAGCAAGCTGGTCAAGGTCAGCGCGCCCTCCGGCAACGCGGCTTTGCGGCGTTCCAAAATTTCGTCACGGATGCAGAGAAGATGGATCGAGTGAGCCGGTTGACGGCGTTGGTGATCGGCGGCGGCTTTTTCCAGCAGGTCGAGGACGCGGCTCAATTCGTCCGGAGCTTTTTCGAACTTGTCGAGGCCGCGCAGCAAGGCCTCGGCGGCGGCCGCTTGGTCTTTGGGTTGGCGGGATTTTTCGAAAGCATCGACGATGTCGAGGTGCGGGGATTCAGGGCGTTCCCGCACCAGAACAAATTCGTTTTTCTTCGAGGGTATGATGAAACGTCCGTCGGCTTTAAGTTTGTTGCGCAGGGAGGTCCACCAGCGTTTGAAAGGCTCCTTGCCGCCGCCGGGAAAGGATTCGTCGGGAAGGGCGGCTTGCAAGTAATCGGCCAGCCCCTCCATCGTGAGACGACCGTTGAAATCGCTGATGACGCCGTGGACGAATTCCACCGGGTTGGCGATGGCCTCTTGGCGGACGGCTTCCGGATGGCCGAGGCGGCGTGCTTCGACGTGTGTCTCTGGGATGGGAGTGAGGGCGGCAGCTGCGAAGGACATTTGCATCGCCTGCCGGCGCCCGCCGATGAATTCGAGTTCTATTTGACCGATGAGAAAGTCGGTCGAGGCCACCCGGGCGCAACCCCAGCTTTTGTGCAGCGCGAAAGCGCCGGGGGCAAGTTGGTTGAGAGTGTCAGCTTGTTGTTGGGTGATTTTTCCTGACTCGACGGCCGTCAATAATTCCGAATGCATATTTTTTTCCTGTGAACTTAACGAGCCGGAGGGGGCGCGGCGATTGAAAATTTGCCGGGGCGCGGCGATAGGGTATGGTGCTCGGTTTGATGAGTGCCGCCGGAACCAGCAATGAAAGAGATACCGCGCCTGAGGATTCGTTGCCGGTTCCACGGTTGAGCCAGGAATTGGAAAGCCTGCTTGTGCTGGCGCCCGGGCGACCCTTGACCGTTCGGCAAATTGTGGAACACCTGCATTTTCGCGGGTTGCCCGCGCTGGTGGTGCTGCTCTGCGTGCCGTTTTTGTTCCCGATGGCGATTCCCGGACTGTCGATTCCTTTCGGCTTGGCGATCGCGCTGTGCGGGTTGCGGCTCGGTGTCGGGCGGGGGTTCTGGATGCCCGACTTTGTGTTGCGGAGAGAGGTCTCGCCCGACTTGTTGAGAAAATTGGTGGGCGGCGCGGCGGGGTTTTATCGCAAAATCGAGCGCTTCGTGCGGCCGCGGATGCACTTTTTGCAGCGCTGGCCCGGTATGCTGAATCTGCTGGGATTCATGATCATGATCGGCGGGATTTTGTTGAGCCTGCCGATTCCGCCGCCGTTTCCGCTGACCAACACGATCCCGGGATTTGCCGTCATTTTCATGGCCCTCGGGCTGATGGAGCGCGATGGGGTTTGTATCTTGATCGGCTACTTTTTCGCCACGCTGGGGCTGGTCTATGTGGCGTTGATTGCGGTGCTCGGTCTGGCCGGCGTGCAGCAGTTGTGGGCTTGGCTTATTGTGGATTGAATCAAGTATGCGCTGGGAGCATATTTTAAGTAGCCTCTTCGTTTGCCTGCCGGGTGATCCATGACAATCGGTATCCCTCTCGAAACCACGTCCGGCGAAACACGGGTGGCCGCCACCCCGGCCTCGGTGAAGAAGCTCGTCAAACTCGGCTTCGATGTCGTTGTGCAGCGGGGTGCAGGCCAGGCTTCAGGGTTCCCCGACGGCGAATATGAAGCAGCCGGAGCGCGATTGTTTGACGATGCCTGCGAGCTTTTTGGTCGGGTCGACGGCTTGCTCCGTGTGCGGCATACGGAACCGGAGAAACTGGGCTGGCTGCGCGAGGGCGCTTGGCATGTGAGTTTTCTCGATCCTTTCAACGAGAAGGAACTGCTGGCCCGCATGGCCGCTCGCAAGCTTTCCACGATCAGTATGGAAATGATCCCGCGCACGACGAGGGCGCAGAAGATGGACGCCCTGACGTCGCAGGCGAACCTTGCTGGCTACGTTGCCGTGATGCTGGGGGCCAACCGGATGAAAAAAGTGCTACCCATGATGTCGACCGCGGCGGGCACCTTGCTGGCGGGCAAAGTTTTTGTCATTGGTGCCGGCGTGGCGGGATTGCAGGCCATCGCTACGGCGCGGCGCCTCGGCGCGCGGGTTGAGGCGTTCGACACGCGGCCGGTTACCGCCGAGCAGGTGCGTTCGCTCGGGGCGAAATTTGTCGAGATCGACCTCGGCGGCGAGACGGGTCAGACCGATCAAGGCTATGCCAAGGAACTGACGCCCGAACAACTCGCACGCCAGCGCGAAGGCATGAAAGCGGTCTGTGCCGGGTCCGATTTGGTCATCACGACTGCACAGGTTTTCGGTCGTGCGGCCCCGCGCATCCTCACGCGCGACATGGTCGCTGCGATGAAGCCCGGCTCGGTGATCGTCGACATGGCGGTCGAGACGGGCGGCAATGTCGAAGGCTCGGTCGCCGGCCAGAACGTCGAGGTGGGTGGCGTTACCATCGTCGGCGAAACCAATCTGCCCGGCCGGGTGGCTCACCATGCCAGTCAGGTTTACGCGATGAACATTTGCGGTCTCCTCGAGGAGTTTTGGGACAAAGAGACCAAGAAACTCAACCTCAACCCCGAAGACGAGATCATCGCCGGCTGCCTGTTGACTGCAGACGGCCAAGTGCGGGATGCGCGTTTCCTTTAACCACCGATTCCTACCATGAACCCGATCATTCTCGCCGCCGCCGAGCCGCCTTCGCTGAACGCTTACATCCCGCTGATCTTTATCTTCGTGCTGGCCACGTTCATCGGCCTGGACGTAATCCGCAACGTGTCTCGGCTGTTGCACACACCTTTGATGTCGTTGACCAATGCGATTTCCGCCGTGGTGATCGTCGGCTCCATCCTCGTGGCCGGCCCGCAGGTCGGTGATGACCATCCGCTTTGGATCACCATTCTCGGACTGGTCGCCATCGCGGCGGCCTCGGTCAATATCGTCAGCGGTTTCCTCATCACCAACCGTATGCTCAAAATGTTCAAGAGCCGCGAACCCGATAAAAAGGCATGAGTCCGGAGATACGCGACACGGTCGTTCAGCTCTGCTACCTGGCGGCGAGCGTCCTTTTTATTTTTTCGCTCAAGTGGATGAATTCGCCGCAGAGCGCGCGGCGCGGCGTGTGGGCCGGCGTGTGGGCCATGGTGCTTGGCGTCGGTGGCACGGTGGCCAACCCAGCGGTGGCGGTATCGAGTCTCCTGTGGATCGCCGTGGCCGTTATGATCGGCGGCATCATCGGCGTTCCGCTCTCCAAGGTTCCGCTCACCGCGGTGCCGCAACGGACCGCGCTCTCGCACGCGTTCGGCGGATTGGCGGCGGGATTGGTCGGCACGGCCAAGTATTACCTCTGGATGCAAGAGGGCGGGGACAACCTCACGACATTCCGCATGTTCGCCATTTCGGCGGAGGTTATCCTTGGATTTTTGACCTTCACCGGCAGTTTGATGGCTGCCGGAAAGCTGCAGGAAATCTTGCCGGGACGCCCCCTTACTTTCCGCGGGCAGCTGATCGTCAATTTCCTCATCCTCGGCGGCGCCATCGCTTGTGCGACCGGGCTCATCTTCAACCCGCATTGGTCGTTCCTTTTCCCGGTGCTGGTCGTTCTCTCGCTGCTTTTCGGTATCATGCTCATCATTCCGATCGGCGGGGCCGACATGCCGACGGTGATTGCCTTGCTCAACTCGTATGCGGGCCTCTCCGCCGTGGCCATGGGCTTTGTGTTGGATAACACCGTGCTTATCATTGCCGGCGCGCTCGACGGATCGTCGGGCCTGATTCTCTCAATCATCATGTGCAAGGCGATGAACCGCAGCTTCAGCAATGTGCTGTTCGGCGCTTTCGGTTCGGTGCAGGAGAGCGCGGGCGGCGAGACCGGCAAAACGGTGAAAAGCGCCAGTCCGGCCGAAGCCGCCGAGATCATGGAGCAGGCCGACACCGTGGTCATTGTGCCCGGCTACGGCATGGCCGTGGCCCAAGCGCAGCACCGCGTGCGCGAACTCTACGACCAGCTGACCAAGCGGGGGATCAACGTGAAATTCGCCATCCATCCCGTGGCCGGCCGCATGCCCGGTCACATGAACGTGTTGCTGGCCGAGGCGGATATTCCATATGACGATCTGGTCGAGATGGACGAGATCAATGCCGAGATGCCGCAAGTGGACGTCGTGCTCGTGCTGGGCGCCAACGACGTGGTGAATCCCGCGGCCAAGAACAACCCAAAGTCACCCATCCACGGCATGCCCATCATCGAAGCCGACCGCGCCCGCACCGTGCTGGCCGTGAAGCGTTCGATGAAGCCGGGCTTCGCTGGCATCGATAACGAACTCTACACGATGGACAAGACGCTCATGGTCTTTGGTGACGCCAAAGCGGTGGTCGGCGACATGGCCAAAGCACTGGCCGGTGATTCGGGGATGCACTGAGCGGCCTGGAAAGCGCGGGGGTGCCAGCCGTGATAATGGCTAGGATTGTGAGGCAGCCTCGTAGGGTGGCCTGACGCCGCAGGCGCGCATTTTGGCGAGGGAGCCGCGGACGGTGTCGGCGAGGGTGTGGCGGTCGAGGATGTCGGCAATGGAGTTGCGGACGTCGAGCATGACCATGCGGAGGCCGCAGGTGTTTTCGTCGGGACAGGAGCATTTTACGTATTGGCTCTGGCTGACGCAGCGGATGGGGGCGAGGGGGCCGTCGATGAGGCGGACGATTTGGCCGAGGGTGATGCTATCCATCGGTTTCTCGAGAAAATAGCCGCCGTGTTTGCCGCGCTTGGTCCCGATGTATCCGGCCTTGCGCAGTTGCATAAGGATTTGATCGAGGAATCCTTTGGGGAGGTTTTCCCGGGCGACGATTTCCTGGGCGCGGAGCATGGGGTGGCCGAGTTCCCGGGCGATCCCGAGATCGATCAACGCCCGCAGAGCGTATTCGCCACGTTTGGAAATTTTCATCGACCGGTGAAGTGTAGGGGACGGATTTTTGCCGGCAAGCTCGGTCTAAAGGCTCCCC
Source organism: Chthoniobacterales bacterium (assembly GCA_044343805.1). Lineage (GTDB taxonomy): Bacteria > Verrucomicrobiota > Verrucomicrobiia > Chthoniobacterales > JACTMZ01 > JACTMZ01. Next base: position 10,153 of record JBIJDZ010000036.1, read on the forward strand.
GGCATTGCCAGAACGGGGCGGCCGATGTAGGAACGGCCCGATGAAAATCGTATGTGCGTATTCGGGAGGCTTGGACACCTCGGTTTTGCTGCAATGGCTCAAAGAGACTTACCACGCGGAGGTGATCGCGTTTTGCGCGAATGTCGGGCAAGAAGAGGAGCTGGATGGCTTGGAGGCGAAAGCTCTCAATACGGGTGCGACCAAATGCTTCGTGGACGATTTGCAGGAGGAGTTTGCCCGTGATTTCATTTTTCCGATGTTCCGCGCGGGATCTCTTTACGAGGGGCAGTACTTTCTCGGCACGAGCATTGCGCGCCCGCTCATTGCCAAGCGCATGGTGGAGATCGCGGGTGCGGAGGGAGCTGAGGCGGTGGCGCACGGGGCGACGGGCAAGGGCAATGATCAAGTGCGATTCGAGTTGGCAGCGGCGGCGCTGGCCCCGGAGTTGGAAGTGATTGCGCCGTGGCGGCAGGAACGTTTCCGCGAGAAATTTCCCGGCCGGGCCGAGATGATTGCCTATGCCGAGGAGCACGGTATCCCGGTGCCGGTGACGGCGAAGAAATCGTATTCGATGGATCGCAATTTGCTCCACATCAGTTACGAGAGCGGGATCCTGGAAGATCCTTGGTTTGATGCCAGTGATGAAGAGAACAAAGACATGTTCCGCTTGAGTGTGTCGCCCGAGGATGCGCCCGATGAAGCGGAGTTGGTCGAATTGCGTTTCGATCGGGGTAACTGCGTGGGTCTCGCCTTCCGCGGGCTTTGGGAAATGCTGGCCGAGCTGGGCTACGACGGCTCACAGGACGCGCAGCTCAGTCCGCTCTGGGTGATGAAAGTTCTCAATAAATTGGGCGGCAAGCACGGGATCGGTCGCGTCGACATGGTGGAAAACCGTTTTGTCGGCATGAAGAGTCGCGGCGTTTACGAGACGCCGGGCGGGGCGATTTTGCATTTCGCCCACCGCCAGATGGAATCGCTCACCATGGATCGCGAGGCCATGCACTTGCGCGATTCGTTGATTCCGCAATACAGCACGCTGGTTTACAACGGATTCTGGTTTGCGCCGGAACGCCTCGCCCTGCAGGCGCTGGTCGAGGAAACGCAAAAGAACGTGACCGGTGAAGTGCGGGTCAAACTTTACAAGGGCAATGCGATCGCCGCCGGTCGTCGCAGCCCGGTGAGCCTTTACAATCCTCACATTGCAACCATGGAGGCCGATCCCACCCAGGCCTATAACCAGTCCGACGCAACCGGCTTCATCCGCCTGAACGCGTTGCGCCTCAAGGTGGCTGCCGCGGTCATCGGCCAAAGCACGCTCAAATAAGCATCAGCAGCGAGAGTAGCCCGACGGTCAACAACGCGGCGAGGATCACAAAGCTGAGGACAACCACCATTCCGCGTCGATCCAGCTTGCTGGTTTTGTGCGGACGCGAACGGCGATGACGCTCTTGGTGGCGACGTTTCGGTGGTTGCGGCGGCGGTGTGGCTGGAGGCGTCGCGACGGCAAGCGGATCTGGTGGCGCATCGGGTTGTTCAGGCGAGAGCTCGACGGTCTCGGAAAATGTCGACAAAGGCTGCCAGTTTTCTTGTCCTTCGAACCAGAATTGCGCGTCTTGTCTGAAGTAGGAAGTTTTGATGCCGGCCAGAATGTTTTCAGCATCGGTCGGGCCGTAAACTTGGGCATCCCAAGAGACATAAATATCCTGACTGTGGTTGCGTCGGCGGGCGGAGGAACTATCGGTATGCGGCAACAAAAACTCCGGCGTCCGAAACCTAAGCGGGAGAATAGCGAAAGTTTTTTCTTTGTTCATAGCGGTTTTGCGGCGACTCGTCTGCGGTTGGATTAAATTTCACCATTGTCGGCAAACTTGGCCAGCGGAAAGCCGTTTACTCACTTCGGCCCGCGATTGATGCGCCAGCGAAGATAAATCACGCCAGCCAGCATCGCTAGCACGGTCCACAGAAAAAAATTTCGCCAGGGAAACGGCGGCACCGGGATGGTGTCGACCAACAACACGGTCGTGGGCGGACGTTCGCCGTTTTGCGTCACCGGCACCAAACGCCAGTAAGTGCGCGTGCCAGGGGGAAGTCCCTCGATGCGGCCGGCTACGGTCATGACTTGTTTTCCTTCGCTTTCGGCTTGGCTGAAGCCCTTGATTGCGGCTTTACCTTCCTCGTGGGCAATTGGGGTAAAGCTTGCTGACCTAGGGATGCCGTCGGCGGAATCGATTTGCACCGACATGGCGCCGCGCTCGAGGCGGAAATTTACGACATCGAGGTCGCGGTCCAGAACAACCTGCAGATCGGCCGCATGTTTTTCGGATCGGATGCCGGCGGACAAGATACGTGTCTCCAGCTCTGCCGCTGGGGGAGGTGAGGAGGACGTATCCAGTCTGCTTTCCACGGGCTCGGCAGTCGCCGGCACCGGCGTATTCAATGGTGCGGGCGTCAAGCCGCGTGTGTTGATAAGGAAGTCGGATGTCAGGTTTTCCGGTTCCGCGCTGTTACCGGGAACGGCGCAGAGACGCCAGAGGGACCCGGAGTTGAGAGCCGAGGAGTCGAGCAAAATACCGCCGCGTTTTTCGGCGTCGGCTGTGCGCTGCTCTTCGCGTTGGATCGGAGTGTCGAGGAATCCGCGGATTTTTTGCGGCAAGGATGCGAGCCAGGCGAGGAGTTCCTCGGATTCACGAGGGGGTTGGTAATTCACCCACAACCCGGAGTCTGGGGGCCGATGCTGCAAGTGGTAAGCGCTCCAGTTCTGCTTTTCGATCCACTCCAATCGTGCGGTCTCACCATCCCGCACCAGGGTGATATCCTGGTCGAGAGCGTAGGGTGGTGGGGGAGGTGCGGGTTCGGCGACTGGTGGATTGACGGGAGGGGTGGCGGGCGGCGCGGGTTCCGCCAAGCGAAAGCGAACAGCTACCGGGACCGGGTCTCCTTGGAACATGAGGCGGAGAGACGGAGAACGCGTTTCGTTTTTCTGCAAACGAAGTTGCAGCCCGATCTCGCGGGTGGCGCCGGGCGGAAGGCTGATTGCGGGTGGTGCATCGAGCAAGCGCAGGGTGTCATCCGCCTGCACTTCAAAGTTCGCTAGGAGACCACCGTTGTTCCGGACAACAAGTTTGGCTTCAGCCGTTCGCCCCATTGCGATTTCGCCGAAGTCTGGCTCGGTCAAAACAAGCAAGCGTGCCGGGATGGCCGGAGCGGAGAGTTCGCACACTTCCGTGTAGTTGGGGCCGATAAATTGGACGGGAAACTTTTGCCAGGGTTGGGTGATAGATGGCGCAAAGCGCAGCTCAATGGTGCGGGTCTCGGCGGAAGCAAGTTTTAACTGTCCGGGGCTCTCGACGGGAACATCGAGGGGAACTTTGATGGCGAGGGTTAGCGGCTGGGAGGAGTTGTTGCGCACTTCGATGGCGGCGGTCCGGGTGTCGTCGGGCAGGAGGTTGAAAATCCCGGTTACGGCCCGCACGAAAAACGGAGGTAATGCCTCCCCTTTGAGTTGGATGATGGCGGGGTCGTGGGGTGACGGTTGCATGCGGAAAGTGTAGGGCCCGGGATTGGTCGGGCTGAAGTTGACGGTGAAGTTCCGGCGCGCGCCGCGCTTGAGCAGGAATTCTCCCGGACCTTGAACTTGGAAAGGTTCCGGCGCTTCCAGATCGCCCTCCAGCAAGCCTCCACCGAAATTTGATATTTCAAACCGCCGCTGCGCGGTTTCGCCGGTGACAACCTCGCCGAAATCAAGCTCGGCTGGCGCAAGTAACGTCGCCGGTTGATCAAGGATACGGATTTTTACCGTAGCGCGTCCAGCAGGGCCTCCGCTGGCCGCCCGCACCGTGAAGACGAAACTATCTTCAGTCGAATCGTCATCGTCACCGTGCGTGTAGATCACGGTCCCTTGGTCGAGAGAGCCCGGGGTCATCGAGATCGCGCCCAGTTTTCCGAAACGCGGCGGCTGATCGATGGCGAACTTCAAGGGGCGCTTGTTGCGATCGAGACCGAGGAGACTGATGCTGGCGCGGCCACCGCGCATGACTTCCACCACGCCCTGCGTTTTGCCTTGGGGAGGGGGAATGAGATCTTTTTTTGCGGCCCATGCCGGAAAGGCCACCAAGGCAAAGGCCAAACCGCCCAGCAGGAGTCGGGTGCCGATGCTCATCGGCCGCAGCAAACCAAATGGGATTGAAAATGGCGAGCGGAACCCTAGGTTTCGTATTTATGCGCTGCATAGTGACCGTTGTTGGAATTTTGCTGCTGCCGCTGATGGCGGTCGCACAGCAGCCGGTCATGCTTTTGAAAAAGCCATCCGAACTCATGGTGGTGCAAGATCCGCCGAAGGTTGTTCCGCGCGTGCTGGACGGGGCGACCCCCGATAACACCCGCCTCCAGATTTCGCTCGGTCGGCAGAGAGCATTCTTGCTGGTCGGGGACGAGGTGGCTGTGGACACGCCCGTCTCCACGGGCAAAAGTCGCGCCTTGACTCCATCCGGTGATTTCACGATCTCGGAAAAATCGGCAACGCACAGTTCCAATCTGCACGGCGACTTTGTCGATGAGCAAGGGCGCACGGTGCGATCGGGCGTGAGCGCGAGGATTGATCCCGCGCCGAGCGGGACGAAGTTCCAGTCTGTGCCGGTGCAAAACTTCATGCGACTTACGGCCGAAGGCTTGTCCCTCCATGCCGGGCACTTGCGCGGATACCGGGCCACTGATCAGACGGTGCGGCTGCCGGCGGATATCGCCCCGCTCATTTTCCAGCGTGTCAAAATCGGCACGCCGGTGAAGATCGAAGAGTAGCGGGGAGAGTCCGCCCGGTCACATTTCCTCGAGAGATTTGCCTTTGGTCTCCCGCACGAGGAGGAGGACGAACACCATCGAGGCGGCGGCGAACAAGGTGTACAGCCCGTAGGCGCCCCCGAGGCCGAAGACGGCAAGGAGGACGGGAAAGGTCATCGTGATCGCGAAGTTGGTCGACCACTGCACGAAGCCGCTGATCGATAGGGCGGCACCACGGAACTGGTTGGAGAACATTTCGCCGAGCATGACCCACATGACCGGGCCCCACGAGACGCCGAAGCAGAAGATGTAGGCGTTGGCGGCAACGAGGGCGACAGTTCCCTCGCGGGTGCCGAGTTGCAGTTTCCCGGCGGGGTCGAGTCCCGCCGTGGCAAAGATCACAGCCAACAAGCCGAGCGTTAGGGCCATGCCCGCCGAGCCGTAGACCAGAAGAGGTTTGCGGCCGAGTTTGTCCACGAGGCCGATGGCCACGACGGTCGAGCCGATATTGACCGCTCCGCTGATCACGTTGATGAGAAGGGCATCGCTCTCGGAAAAACCGGCGGCCTGCCAGAGGACGGCACCATAATAGAAGACAACATTGATGCCGACCAACTGCTGGAAAGCCGCGAGACCAACGCCGACCCAGAGGATGGGCCGGATTCGTCCGGCGGTCTTGTCATAGAGGTCGCTCATGCGCGGTTTGTGGCCGGTGTTCAGGGTCCGGCGGATCTCGGCGACCTTGGCGATGGCGTCGCCCGGCGTACCGAGTTTCGCCAGCACGGCGGCGGCGTCGGCGTCACGCCCGGCCGCCACGAGGTAGCGAGGGGATTCCGGGATGAAGAGGAGGGCAACGAGGAAGCCGAGAGACGGAACCATTTCGACCCAGAACATCCACTGCCAAGACTGGAAGCCCAACCAAAAGGTCTCGGAAGCGCCGCCGGAGGCGTGGGCGATGAGGAAGTTGCTGAAGAAAGCCACGAATAATCCGAGCACGATGGCCAACTGCTGCAAGGAGGCGAGGCTACCGCGCTGGGCTGGAGGTGCGACTTCGCTGATGTAGGCCGGGCAGAGGATGCTAGCGGCCCCGACGGCGAACCCGCCAAGAAGCCTATAGAAGATGAACTCGCCGGAGCTGTGGGCGATGCCCGACCCCCAGGCGCTCACGGTAAAGAGCACCGCGGTGATCAGCATCACGGCACGGCGGCCGAGTCGGTCGGCCAGCGTGCCCGCGGCGAGGGCGCCGACCGCGCAGCCCAAGAGCATCGAGGCGACGTTGAAGCCGGAGCCGACACTGGACGAGTTGAACGCCTGCTGCAGGGCCTCAACGGTGCCGTTGATCACGCCGCTATCGAAGCCGAAGAGGAAGCCGCCGATGGCGGCCACGCACGAAATGAGGATGATCTGGCCAAAGTGGGCCGGGGCGGACGAGGAAGGGATAGCGGACATGATCAGGCGAAGGCTCGGGGGAGGTGAGAGGAGATCAGACCTTTGTGCCGTCGGGAACGACGGTGTTTTTCGGAATGATCACGATTCCGTCGCGGATAAAGAAGTTGTCGCCGTCAAAGGTGTGAGGTTTTCCCTCGGGGTTGATGACAACATTTTTGCCGATGCGGGCGTTTTTATCCACGATGGCGTTGGTGATTTGGGTGCCAGGCCCGATACCCATGGGTGGAGCATCTGGCGGGCGGGTGGACTCGGACTCGTAAAAGTCGGCTCCCATCATGATGACGTTTCTCAGGCGGGTGCCTGTTTCGATGATGCTGCGGATGCCGATCACGCAGCGGTCTAGGTTGGCCTCGGTGATGATACACCCGTCCGAGACAACGGCGCGGCTGATCGAGGCACTGTTGATCTTACTGGCCGGCAAAAAGCGGGGACGGGCGAAGACCGTCGCGCCGGGACGATAAAAGCTGAACGGCGGCTCGATTTCGGCCAGGGCGAGGTTGGCCTCGAAGAAAGAGCTGATCGTGCCGATGTCTTCCCAGTAACCTTGGAAAATGTGCGCTTGCACACGGTATTCCTTGATCGCGGCAGGGATGACGTTTTTGCCGAAGTCATCGAATTCATTGTCGAGACATCGCACCAGCACCTCGCGGTTGAAGAGGTAAATACCCATCGAAGCTTGGTAGTGCTCCGAGCCGGCCGGCAATCCGAGTTCGACCAGCAAAGGATCCGGGATACGCAAGCTTTGCAGGATTTCGAGGTCTTTTGGTTTCTCGACAAAGCGGGTGATGCGCTTGTGGGCGTCGGTTTGCATGATGCCGAAACCTTCCGCATCTCGCCGGCACACGGGCAGCGTGGCGATGGTGAGATCGGCTTGGCTCTCGAGATGTCCGGCCATCAACTCGCGAAAATCCATCTGGTAAAGCTGGTCGCCGCTGAGGACGAGGAAATGGCTCCAAGGTTTTTCCAGGAAGTAGCGCAGGTTTTGCCGCACGGCGTCGGCGGTGCCTTGATACCATGTCGCGCCGTCATGGGTTTGCTGGGCGGCGAGAATCTCCACGAAGTTGCCGGAGCTGAAGATGTCGAATTTGTAAGTGCCGTTGATGTGCTGGTGGAGCGAAGTGGTGTTGAATTGCGTCAGAACGTAGATGCCGCGCACACCCGCGTTGAGGCAGTTGCTGATGGGGATGTCCACCAAACGGTATTTGCCGCCGAGGGGGACGGCCGGTTTCGAGCGGTCTTTGGTGAGGGGAAAAAGCCGCGTGCCGGCCCCGCCGCCCATGATGATTCCCAAGGTTTTGTTCATGGCATCTTCTGGGCGGATTTTCGGGGAATCGGGCATAGTCTATGGGGTCGCGCAAACGGCCGGCGATGTCACGCCCGGAATTCGCGGCTTCCCGGATAGGCCACGCCCGGGGTTGCCAGCGCCGCGGGATTTGCCCAGAATCACCCAATTTATGTGTGGAATTGTAGGATATATCGGCCCGGCTGAAGCCGCTCCCATCTTGCTGGACGGTCTCCGGCGTCTCGAATATCGGGGTTATGACTCTGCCGGCATCGCCGCGGGTAATGGCGGTGAATTGGAAATCCGCAAAGCGGTCGGCCGCATCCAGAATCTCGCGCAGTTGATCAATGAGAAGCCGGTGCACGGCCATCGCGGGATCAGCCACACGCGCTGGGCCACGCACGGCGCGGTCACCTCCGAAAATGCCCACCCGCACACTGATCGCAGCGGAAAAATTGTCCTCGTGCACAACGGCGTCATTGAAAATTACCAGTCTTTGCGCGAGGACCTCGAGCGCGAGGGGCATGTTTTCAAATCGCAGACCGATACCGAAGTGCTGGCTCACCTGATCGGCAAACACGCGGCACAAATCGGCGAACCCTCGGCAGACCACTTGGTCGAAGCCGTCCGTCGGTCCCTGCGGGAAGTGCAGGGAACCTACGGTATTGCCGTGATGCATCGCGAGGTCCCCGATCTCATCATCGGGGCGCGCCGCGGAAGCCCGCTCGTGCTCGGTGTCGGCCGGGGGGAAAACTTCATCGCCAGCGATGTGGCTGCTTTGGTCAACCACACGCGTGATGTTGTTTATCTGAAGGATTTCGAAATCGTCCTGCTGCGAGCGGGCAGCTTCCAGATCCAGTCTTTGGCCGGCGACGGGCGCGATTACGAGATCAGCACGGTGGATTTCGATGCCGAGGAGGCCACAAAAGGCGACTACCCACACTTCATGCTCAAGGAAATCTTCGAGCAGGCGTCCACCGTGCGTGATGCCATGCGTGGACGTCTCTCCCACGAGGAGGCCACGGCCAAGCTCGGCGGGTTGAATATGACCCCGGCGGAGCTGCGCGAGGTCGAGCGGGTCGTGCTGATCGGTTGCGGCACGGCTTACCATGCAGCGTTGGCCGGGGAATACGCGATGGAGAGCCTCGCGTGCCTGCCGACCGAGGTGGAAGTGGCCAGCGAGTTCCGCTACCGCAACACGCCGATGGGCAAATACACCATCACGTTTGTCATCAGCCAGAGCGGCGAGACGGCGGATACTTTGGCCGCGTTGCGCGAGAGTCAGCGCAAAGGCCATCGCACGCTGGGTATTTGCAACAACGTGGCCAGCACCATCGCTCGCGAGAGTGACGGCGGGGTTTACATGCATGCCGGCCCCGAAATCGGCGTGGCTGCCACCAAATCATTCACTTCGCAGGTAACCATCCTCACGCTGCTTTCGCTGCTCATGGGCCGTATCCGCAATTTGTCGAGCGCCGACGGTTTGCGGATCATCGAGGAACTCGAGCAGTTGCCGGAAAAAGTCGCTCGGGTGCTGCAGATGAATCCTCATTTGCCGGAAGTCGCCAAAAAATACGCGCAAGCCGAGGGCATGCTCTTCATGGGTCGGCAATACCAATATCCTGTCGCGTTGGAAGCCGCGCTCAAACTCAAAGAGATCGGTTACATGTTCTGCTCGGGTTACCCGAGTGCCGAACTCAAGCACGGGGTGATCGCGCTGGTCAACCCGGAGTTGCCCTCCGTCTTCATCGCGCCTGATGATGCGCTCTTCGAAAAAAACGCCAGCAATATCCAGGAAGTCCGCGCCCGCAAGGGGCCGGTCATCGGTGTCGGCACCGAAGGACATGGCGCTTTGGAGAAAATCACCGACGACGTTCTGTGGGTGCCCGAGGCGCCGGATTACCTGATGCCCGTGCTCACGGTGATTCCGCTGCAGTTGCTGGCCTACCACATCGCCGTGACCCGCGGTTGCGATGTGGACAAGCCCCGCAACCTCGCCAAGAGCGTCACGGTGGAATAAAGCCCGCCTGTTTTTCGCTTTTGATTTTCGGGAAGGGCGTGGCCGCAGGACGTGCCGTGAAGACGAGCATGTCCCGGCGCGTCGAGGACGCCACGCTGGACAACTCTGTTCGAGGACGTCAGACCGATCCGAGGATGCGGTTGAGCGTGGCGCTGGGGCGCAGGGCGGCGGCGGCTTTGGCGTCGTCGGGGCGGAAGTAACCGCCGACGTCGGCGGGTTGGCCTTGGACGGCCGTGAGTTCCTCCACGATCTGTTTTTCGCTGGCGGCGAGTTGCTCGGCGACAGGGGTGAAGATTTTTTGCAAATCTGCATCGTTGCTCTGGGCGGCCAAGGCCTGAGCCCAGTAAAGCGCGAGGTAGAAATGGCTGCCGCGGTTGTCGATCGTGCCGAGTTTGCGTCCGGGGCTTTTGTCGTTATCGAGGAATTTTCCGGTCGCGGCATCGAGCGTCTCCGCCAGAACTTTCGCTTGGCTGTGGCCAAAGGTGTCGGCGAGGTGTTCAAAGGAGGCGGCCAGGGCGAAGAATTCGCCGAGGGAATCCCAGCGCAGGTAGTTCTCGGCGAGGAATTGCTGGACGTGTTTGGGCGCGGAGCCGCCCGCGCCGGTTTCGAAAAGACCGCCGCCG